>NZ_JBSFSA010000009.1:0-228906 GCF_053589515.1 Streptomyces sp. NPDC003327
TAGTAATTGTTCTTCGGTGGAGCTTTCGGGGCGGGGGGAGTATAAACCCCACCCCCCCCCCGCCCCTCGGTGTGCCGTGCCCGTGGGAGCCCGCACAAGAGTCTGGAAAGATGGGCCGCGACGATGACGTCGCCCCCAGGTCAGGGACAGCAACGCACATACCCGCACATCACAAGGAGCGGACGAATGCCCATCGCAACCCCCGAGGTCTACAACGAGATGCTCGACCGGGCGAAGGCAGGCAAGTTCGCCTACCCGGCCATCAACGTGACCTCGTCCCAGACCCTCCACGCCGCCCTGCGCGGCTTCGCGGAGGCCGAGAGCGACGGCATCATCCAGATTTCGACCGGTGGCGCCGAGTTCCTCGGTGGCCAGCACAGCAAGGACATGGTCACGGGCGCCGTTGCCCTGGCCGAGTTCGCGCACATCGTCGCCAAGAAGTACGACATCACGGTCGCCCTGCACACCGACCACTGCCCGAAGGACAAGCTGGACGGCTACGTGCGTCCGCTGCTCGACATCTCCGCCGAGCGTGTCGCCCGTGGTGAGAACCCGCTGTTCCAGTCCCACATGTGGGACGGCTCCGCCGAGACCCTCGCGGACAACCTGGCCATCGGCCAGGAGCTGCTCGCGAAGGCCGTCGCCGCCAAGATCATCCTTGAGGTCGAGATCACCCCGACCGGTGGTGAGGAGGACGGCGTCAGCCACGAGATCAACGACGAGCTCTACACCTCCGTCGACGACGCGATCCGCACCGCCGAGGCCCTCGGCCTGGGCGAGAAGGGCCGTTACCTGCTCGCCGCCTCCTTCGGCAACGTGCACGGCGTCTACAAGCCGGGCAACGTCGTGCTCCGCCCCGAGCTCCTCAAGGACCTCCAGGCGGGCGTCGCCGAGAAGTTCGGCAAGACCTCCCCGTTCGACTTCGTCTTCCACGGCGGCTCCGGCTCGACGGCCGAGGAGATCGCCACCGCCCTCGACAACGGCGTCGTGAAGATGAACCTCGACACCGACACCCAGTACGCCTTCACCCGCCCGGTCGTGGACCACATGTTCCGCAACTACGACGGCGTCCTGAAGGTCGACGGCGAGGTCGGCAAGAAGTCCACCTACGACCCGCGCACCTGGGGCAAGCTCGCCGAGGCCGGCATGGCCACGCGCGTGGCCGAGGCCTGTGTCGCGCTGCGCTCCGCCGGCACCAAGCTGAAGTAACGCTCGTGAGCGAGGGGCCCGGCATCCGCAGGGTGCCGGGCCCCTCGTGCGTCCACGGCGGCCGAACCGCGCGCGGCGCACGACGACCACGACGACCACGAGGACCGGGGGAGGACCCGATGTACGACTTCGACCGGGAGATCGACCGTCGCGGGACCGCGTCGGTCCAGTGGGACGGCATCGCGGACCGCTTCGGCGTCTCCGACCTGCTTCCCTTCACCATCTCCGACATGGACTTCGCCTCCCCGCCGGAGGTCCTCGCCGCCCTGCGCGACCGGGTCGACCACGGCGTCTTCGGCTACACCGACTGGCGCCTCGGCGACTTCCGGGAGGCGATACGCCACTGGTACGCGACCCGCCACGACACCGCGATCGACATCGAGTCGCTGGTGTACGCCCCCTCGGTGCTCAACCAGCTCTCCCAGCTGCTGCGGATGTGGACCGGGCCCGGCGACGGCGTCGTCGTCCACACCCCCACGTACGACGGCTTCCGCAAGGCCGTCACCGGGCTCGGGCGGGAGCTGCGCGGCGTCCCCGTCGGCGACACCGAGGCGCTGGAGCGCGAACTGGCCCGGCCGGACAGCCGGATGCTGCTGCTCTGCTCCCCGCACAACCCCACCGGCCGGGTGTGGACGCGGGAGGAGCTCACCACGTTCGCGCGGCTGGCCGAGCGGCACGGCGCCGCCGTCGTCAGCGACGAGATCCACGCCGATCTGACCACCGAGGGCCACCGCCACGTGCCCTGGACGCGGATCGCCGAGCCGGGCCGCGGCCGCCGCTGGGCGCTCGTCACCTCGGGTACGAAGGCCTTCAACTTCCCCGCGCTCTCCGGCTCGTACGGGCTGATCGGCGACCCCGAGGAGCGGGCCGCCTTCGTCCGCCGCATGGAGACGGGCGAGGGCCTCGCCTCTCCCGCCGTGCTCACCCTGACGGCCCACAGCGCCGCGTACCGGCACGGCGCCGCCTGGCTGGACGAGCTGCGCGCGTACGTCGCGGGCACGATGGCGACGGTGGAGCGGCGCCTCGCGGAGGGCCTGCCCGGGGTCGTGTGGACCCCGCCGCAGGCCGGCTACCTCGCCTGGATCGACCTGCGCCCGCTCGGCATCGAGGAGGGCGCGCTCCAGCGGGAGCTGGTCGAGCGGGAGAAGGTCGCGATCATGCCGGGCGGGGTGTACGGCACGCCGGGCTTCGTCCGGCTGAACCTCGGCTGCCCCCGGAAGAAGGCCGAGCGGGGCGTCGACGCCCTCGTGCGGGCGGCGGCGCGGCTGCGCACCACCTGACGCGCGTACGTGCCGACGTGGACGGACCGGCCGCGCGGGTGCAGGGGGCGGCTTCCGCGGGGACGATGGCAGGCATGGACATCCGGCTGAGCTCCGGGACCGGCCGCGGGATCGTGTTCACCACCGTCCTGGCCTCCGGGATGGCGCTGCTCGACTCCACCGTCGTCAACGTGGCGCTGCCGCACATCGGCGAGGACCTGGGCGCCGACCTCGCCGCGCTCCAGTGGACCGTGAACGCGTACATGCTGACCCTCGCCGGGCTGATCCTGCTCGGCGGGTCGCTCGGCGACCGGTACGGGCGGCGCAGGATCTTCGTGCTGGGCGTGGTGTGGTTCGCGCTGGCCTCGCTGTTGTGCGGGATCGCGCCGAACGCCGGGGTGCTCGTCGCGGCCCGCGCCCTCCAGGGCGTCGGCGGCGCGCTCCTCACCCCCGGGTCGCTGGCGCTGATCCAGGCGAGTTTCCACCCGGACGACCGGGCGCGGGCGGTCGGCCTCTGGTCGGGCTTCGGCGGGGTCGGCGCGGCCGTCGGTCCGTTCGTCGGCGGCTGGCTGGTCGACGGTCCCGGCTGGCGGTGGGTCTTCCTGCTGAACGTCCCGCTGGCCGCCCTCTGCGTCCCGGTCGCGCTGCGGTACGTTCCCGAGTCGCGGGACGAGGCCGCGCACGGCCGGTTCGACGTCCTCGGCGCCGCCCTGGGCGCGGTGGCCCTCGCCCTCGTCACGTACGCGCTCATCGGCGAGGCCTGGTGGGCGGGGGTGGCCGGGGTCCTCGCGGGCGCGGCGTTCGTGGCGGTGGAGCGGCGGCGCGGCGAGCGGGCGACGGTGCCGCCGTCGATCTTCCGCTCACGGCTGTTCACGGCCGTCAACCTGGTCACGCTCTGCGTGTACGCGGCGTTCGGCGGCTTCTTCTTCCTGGCCGCCCTCCAGCTCCAGGTGGTCTCCGGCTACTCGGCCCTCCAGGCCGGTACGGCGCTGCTGCCGACGACCGTGCTGATGCTGCTGCTCTCGGCGAAGTCCGGGGAGATCGGGGAGCGGATCGGGCCGCGGATCCCGCTCACCGTGGGGCCGCTGCTGTGCGCCGCCGGCATGCTGCTGATGCTGCGGGCGGACGAGGACGCCTCGTACGTACGGGACGTGTTGCCGGCCCTGCTGGTGCTGGGGCTCGGCATGACCGTGCTGGTGGCGCCGCTGACCGCGACGGTCCTCGCCTCCGTGGACGTGGCGCGGGCGGGCCTGGCGAGCGGCATCAACAACGCGGCGGCGCGGGCGGCCGGGCTGCTGGCGGTGGCCGCGCTGCCGCTGCTCGCCGGGATGGGCCCGGAGGCGTACCGCTCGGCGGAGGAGTTCGGTGCGACCTTCCGGCGGGCGATGCCCCTGTGCGCGGGCGTCCTGGTCGCGGGGGCGCTGCTCGCCTGGACGACGATGCGGACCCCGACCGGGGCGCGGTGCCACCCGGGCTGCAAGGTCCACTGCGGCGTGACGTCGCCCCCGCTGGAGCCGGGCGAGCCGCGAGGGCCCGGGGAGCCGGGAGGGGCCGGGGAGCGGGGCGCGACCCCCGGCGGTGGCTGAGGCAGACTGGGGCCATGGCCATCCACGAGAACCTGCTGGGGGGACCGGCCCCCACCCACCTGCCGGACGACCCGGAGCCGCGCGAGCTGTTGGCGAACGGCACCGCGCCCGCGGACGTCGCGGCGAAGTACCCCACCTCCTCGCTCGCCTGGGCGCAGCTCGCCGACGACGCCTTCGAGGGGGGCCGGGTCGTCGAGTCGTACGCCTACGCCCGGACCGGCTACCACCGCGGCCTGGACGCGCTGCGCCGCAACGGCTGGAAGGGCCACGGTCCGGTGCCGTGGGAGCACGAGCCGAACCGGGGCTTCCTGCGGGCGCTGCACGCGCTGGCGCGGGCGGCCGGCGAGATCGGCGAGCAGGAGGAGTACGAGCGCTGCTCGACGTTCCTGCGCGACTCCTCGGAGACGGCCGCGACCACCCTCGGCTGACGCTGCCGTCGCCTGTCGGTGCCCTGGGCCGATCGTGCCCTGGGCTGAGGACCCGGGCTGCCACGGCCCTGGGCTGACGCACGCCGGGTTGACGCTGCGTGATCGTCCGGTGTCCCCCCGTCCGGTCGGACGGGGGGATTTCCGTTCATACCTCCGCTCTCCTCGAACGCGTTCGACACGGCCGGTACGATCCCCGGATCCGGTCGACCGACGTGGGGGGAGTCAGCCGTGGGGAACCGTGCCGCACCGGCAGCAGGGCGAAGAGCGAGGGGCCGCCGCCCCGGCGGGGCCCGTCCGGCCGGGCGCGGGGGCCGTGGCCGACGCCGCTCCGCGGGCCGGCTGGTCCTGCCCACCCTGGTCCTGATGGCCGTCTCGCTCGGCGCGGGCGCCGCCCTCGCGCACTACCACGAGCAGTCGGCGCCCCCGGCGGCCCCGCTCGTCGCCGCCTCCCCGGACCCGGACGCGAGGCCGGACCCGGACTCGGACCCGGGCCGCCCGACGAGCGCCGACCCCGCGCCGACGCGGGAGGCCCCCGCGCCCCGGCGGACCACGCCGAGGCCCGCCCCCAACCCCCCGTCGAAGGCCCCGACGCGCGCCGCGCCCCGACCCCCGGCGGCGACGCCGAGCCCGGCGACCGGCCCGCCCCGGGCCGTCACCGTGCCCCGCTCCGGGGCCGGCACCTTCACCACCGCGCGGGCGGCGGGCGAGGCCACCGGCACCGGCGGTGTCCTGCGCCGCTACCAGGTCCAGGTCGAGAACGGCATCGACCTCTCCGCGCGGGAGACGGCCGCCGAGATCCAGGCGATCCTGGCGCACCCGCGCGGCTGGGCGGCGCACGGCCGGGGCCGCTTCCAGCTGGTCTCGGAGAACCCCGACTTCGTCATCCGGATCGCCACCCCGGCCACCGCCGACGCGCTCTGCGCGAAGCAGGGCCTCGACACGCGCGGCGAGCTGAACTGCGAGACGACCGACGGGGTCGTCGTGAACCTGAAGCGGTGGATGCTGGGCTCGCCGACCTTCGCGGGGCCGCCCGCCGAGTACCGGCACCTGATCATCAACCACGAGGTCGGACACGAGATCGGCATCCGGCAGCACATGGGCTGCCCGGGGCCCGGGAAGCTCGCGCCCGCCATGATGCAGCAGATCAAGGGCCTCGACGGCTGTCGTTCGAACGCGTTTCCGTATGACGAAGAAGGGATCTACATCACGGGGCCGATCGTGTCATGATGCGGATGGGACGGCGCGCGAAGGAGCACGCCTCCCGAGGGGACCGGGGCTCCCGTGGCGCCTTCCGTACCGCACGGAAGGGCGTGGACACGGTGGAGCGGACCGCTACCCGGTAGTACGTATCGAGGAGACAGAAATGTCGACCTTCCCAGGTTCCCCCGATGCCTCTGGAGCCGGTCCGGTCGCCGACGCGCCGAACCTCGACTTCGCGGGCACGACGCCGTACGAGGACTACGTCCAGGCGGACGTCCTCACCCACCTCCAGCACCTCCGCTCGGACGACCCCGGCGAGATGGTCTTCCTGGTGACCACCCAGGTCATGGAGCTGTGGTTCACCGTCATCGTCCACGAGTGGGAGACCGCGAGCCGCGCCCTGCGCGAGGACCGCGTCCCGGTGGCGATGGACGCACTCAAGCGCTCCGTGCGCGAGCTGGAGGCGCTCAACCACTCCTGGCGACCGCTCGCCCAGCTCACCCCCGCGCAGTTCAACTCCTACCGCGGCGCGCTCGGCGAGGGCTCCGGCTTTCAGTCGGCGATGTACCGGCGGATGGAGTTCCTGCTCGGCGAGAAGTCCGCGTCCATGCTCGTCCCGCACCGCGGCGCCCCGCGCGTCCACGCCGAGCTGGAGAAGGCCCTCCACGAGCCGAGCCTCTACGACGAGGTCCTCGCCCTCCTCGCCCGCCGCGGGCTGCCCGTGCCGCAGGCCGTCCTCGGCCGCGACCTGGCCCAGCGCTACGAGCCGTCGCCCGAGGTCGAGGCGGTCTGGGCCGGGCTCTACGCCGATCCCGACCAGAACGGCGAGCTGGTCCGCCTCGGCGAGGCCCTCAGCGACGTCGCCGAACTCGTCTGGCGGTGGCGCAACGACCACCTGGTGGCGACCCGGCGCGCGATGGGCGCGAAGACCGGCACCGGCGGCTCGGCCGGCGTGGCCTGGCTGGAGAAGCGGGCGCAGAAGAACGTCTTCCCCGAGCTGTGGACGGCGCGCAGCCATGTCTGAGACCTACGAGGAGACGACGGCGCGCCGCGAGCCGCACGAGGAGCAGACCGCCGAGACGTACGAGGCCCCGGAGACGTACCAGGAGCGGGCCTCCCGCCTCGACGCCGCCGACGGTCTGGCGAAGCACCGCGAGCGGTTCGCGCTCGACGAGGGGACCGTCTACCTCGACGGCAACTCGCTCGGCGCGCTGCCCGCCCACGTCCCGGCCCGCGTGGCCGACGTCATCACCCGCGAGTGGGGCGAACTGCGCATCCGCTCCTGGGACGAGTCGGGCTGGTGGACCGCCCCCGAGCGGATCGGCGACCGCATCGCCCCGATCGTGGGCGCCGCCCCCGGCCGGATCGTGGTCGGCGACTCGACGAGCGTGAACGTCTTCAAGGCCGTCGTCGCCGCCACCCGACTGGGCGACACCGGCCGGGACGAGATCCTCGTCGACGCGACGACCTTTCCCACGGACGGGTACATCGCCGAGTCCGCCGCGCGCATGACCGGCCACCGGATCGTGCCCGTCGCCCCCGCGGACGTACCCCGCGCGGTCTCCTCGCGGACGGCCCTCGCGCTGGTCAACCACGTCGACTACCGCACCGGCCGGCTGCACGACCTGCCCGGCATCACCGCCGCCCTGCACGAGGCGGGCGCGCTCGCCGTCTGGGACCTCTGCCACAGCGCGGGCGCCCTGCCCGTCGGCCTCGACGAGCACGGGGTCGACCTGGCCGTCGGCTGCACCTACAAGTACCTCAACGGCGGCCCCGGTTCGCCCGCGTACCTGTACGTCGCCGAACGCCACCAGGCGGCCTTCGACTCGCCGCTGCCCGGCTGGAACTCGCACGCCGACCCGTTCGGGATGACGCCCGGCTACGAGGCGGCGAGCGGCGCCGTCCGCGGCCGCGTCGGCACGCCCGACATTCTCTCGATGCTGGCCCTCGAAGCGGCGCTCGACGTCTGGGACGGGGTCGCGATCGAGGACGTGCGCGCCAAGTCCCTCGCCCTGACGGACTTCTTCCTGGAGTGCGTGCGGGCGTACGTGCCGGAGGGCCGCGTCGAGCCGGTGACGCCCGTGGCGCACGCCGAGCGCGGCAGCCAGGTCGCCCTGCGCTGCGCCGACGCGCCCGCCGTCATGGCGGAGTTGATCCGCCGCGGGGTCGTCGGCGACCTGCGCCGCCCCGACGTCCTGCGGTTCGGCTTCACGCCGCTGTACGTCGGGTTCGGGGACGCCGAACGGGCCGCCCGGACCCTCGCGGACGTGCTCGGCGGCTGATCCGATCATCGCCCGATCTGCGGGGGTCCCGGTGCTGATACGGTCCCCGCAGGTCAGGCCGATCCGGCCCCGTCACCGAGAGGGTGGAAGACTCCATGGATCCCGCCGCGCGCGACGCCGCCGAAGAGGCCTCGGCCTTCTCGCACCCGGCCGTCCCCCCGGACGCCACCGCCGCGTACGGCGAACACCCGGACCAGATCGTCGACTTCCACGCGCCGCGTGACGGCGGCGGGCGCGCGCCGCTCGTCGTCGTCCTGCACGGCGGCGCCTGGCGGGCGCCCTACGACCGGGGGCACGTCACCCCGTTCGTGGACTTCCTCGCCCGGCGCGGCTTCGCCGTCGCCAACGTCGAGTACCGGCGCGGCTCCGCCCTCCCCCATCAGGGCGGTACGGCTCCGGTGGCCGGGCGCTGGCCCGAGACCTTCGACGACGTGGCGGCCGCGCTCGACGCCGTACCGGCGCTGGCCGCCGCCCACCTGCCGCAGGCCGACACCCACCGGATCGTGCTCACCGGCCACTCGGCCGGCGGTCACCTCGCGCTGTGGGCCGCCGCCCGGCACGTCCTGCCCGCGGACTCCCCCTGGCGCCTCCCGGCCCCGCCCGCGCTGCGCGGGGTTGTCGCCCTCGCCCCGATCGCCCACTTCGCTCGGGCGGTGGAGCTGGGCGTCTGCGGCGGCGCGGTGACCGAACTCCTCGGCGGGGAGGCGGCGTTCGACGCTCGTGCGGCCGTCACGGACCCGTCCGTCCTGCTCCCGACCGGCATCGCGACGACCGTCGTCCAGGGCCGCGAGGACGTCGTCGTCCCGGCGGCGGTGGCCGACGCCTTCGCGGAGGCGGCGGCGAAGGCGGGCGAGACGGTGGGCCTGACGCTCCTGGAGGACGTGGGCCACTTCCCGCTCATCGACCCGGCGGCGGACGCCTGCGCGGTCGTCGCGGAGGAGATCGCCCAGCTCGCCTGGTGAGCCGGGATGTGTCGCGGGACGGCGACCGGAAGTGCGCGCTCCTCGAACCGGAAGCCGTCGTACAACCCTTCGACACGGTCGCGCGTCTGATCGGGCACGGCACTCCCGTGTCCGATCTTCTCGTGGGGGTTCACCTTGCAGTTCCGCACCACCGGCATCCGCCTCGCCTCCGCCGTCACGGCCGTCCTCGCCGTCACGGCCCTCGGGGCGGGCGCCCTGGCCACCGCCCCGGAGGCGTTCGCCGCCACCTCGGCCACGGCCGGCCAGAGCGCCGAGACGCTCGCCGCCTACCCGAAGGGCAGCAACTTCGGAGGCACGGGCGCGTCCGGCTTCCTCACCTACTCCTTCGCTCACGACACCACGCGGGAGCTGCGCTGGACGCCGTACGACGGCGGCGCCGCGATCCCCCTCCAGGACCCCGAGGGCTGGGACCTGGGCGCCGGTGACGTGGTCGTCCTCGGCAACGCCTCCTGGACCGCCGAGTTCACCTCGCTGACCCTGCGGAACATGGCCGCCCCGGCCGCCCCGGCCGTCACCATCGACCTGGCCGCGCTGAACGGCAGCTACGTGGCCGTGCTGAGCCCGACGAGCGTCCTCGCGCAGGTGAAGAACGAGGCCGGTCAGGCGGAGCTGCACGTCGTCACCAAGGACGGCGCCACGACGAGCAGCCGCAAGATCGCGGGCCTGCCGGAGGACGCCACCGACTTCTTCGGCTCCGGCGTCCGAGACGGCCAGGTCCTCGTCGGGTACGAGACCGGCCCGTGGGACGCGCGGACAGGCGGCCGGGCCGTGGTCGACGTCACCGCCGAGAAGGTCACCGCCACCTACGCCTCGGCCGAGTCCGGGTACGGCTACGGCGGCCTGAACCTCTCCGACTCGCACGTGACCTGGTTCAACTGGGAGTCCGGCACCGGCGACTTCATCACGTCCGTCGACCGTGCGACCGGTGTCCAGCGGCGGACCGTCCTGGGCGGCCACGGCGACTGGTACAGCGTCCAGGCGGGCGCGTGGCTCGTCGTCGGCAACTCCTCGACGCCCGCCCGCGCCGTCTCCCTGGCCACGGGCGAGACCCGCGAGCTCGGCCTCACGGCGGAGTCGATTGTGTCCGGCCCCGACGACAGCGCGGTGCTGCGCGGCAGCCGGGACGCGGACGGCGACGGCCTGTTCCGCGTGACGTTCGCGGCGGACGGCACCCCGTCGGTCACGAAGGTGGCGGACACGCGCGAGGTGGTCGTCCCGCTGACGATCGACCAGGCCGACGTCCCCGCCACGGTGGACCTCGACGCGGCCGGCGGCCGGGTGACCCTCGGCTGGACGCTGTCGCGCTCCGACGCCCGCCTGGACGTCACGCTCACGCACACGACCACGGGCAAGACGTTCACGAAGACCCTGACCGCGCCCACCAGCGGCAAGAAGTTCTCCTTCACCTGGGACGGCGTCATCCTGGAGGAGACGGCGTCCGGGGCGTGGGAGGTCGACGCGCCGAACGGCACGTACGCCGTCGAGGCCGAGGCCACGCTGCTCGACGGCACCGGTGAGCCCGTCCACCAGGACCGGTCCATGAACCTCACCCGGGCGTACAACCCGCACGACTTCAACGGCAACGGTTCCACCGACGTCCTCTTCCGGGACGCGGCGGGCGTGCTGTGGACCGAGCAGCTGCAGGACCGCACGGTCTACGGCGAGGTGCGGACGACCGCCAAGCTCACCCGCATCGGCTCGGGCTGGGGGATCTACAAGCACATCGAGGCCGTCGGCAACGTCGGCGGCGCCGCCACGGGCGACGTGATCGCGGTCGACGGCTCCGGCGTGCAGTGGCTCTACCTCGGCAAGGGCGACGGCACGTTCGCCCCCCGCGTCAAGGTCGGCACCGGCTGGCAGATCTACAACAAGCTGGCCGCCGGTTCGGACCTCGACGGCGACGGCCGCTCCGACCTGGTCGCCACCGACGGCGCGGGCGCCCTCTGGTTCTACAAGGGCACCGGCAGCTACGCGAAGCCGTTCGCGCCGCGCGTGAAGGCCGGCACGGGCTGGCAGATCTACAACCACGTCGCCGCCGTCGGCGACATCGCGGGCACGGCCGCAGGGGACCTGGTCGCCCGCGACACCGCCGGCGTCCTGTGGCTCTACCAGGGCAACGGCCGCGGCGGCTACGCGCCCCGGGTGAAGGTCGGGTCCGGCTGGGGCATCTACTCCCAGCTCGTCGGCGCCGACGACCTCACCAACGACGGCCGCCCCGACCTGATCGCGTACGGCACGAGCGGCGAGTACGGCGCGTACGTCTACCGCTCGACGGGCAACGCCACCATCCCCTTCGCCGGCCGCCAGGTGACGGACCTGTTCAAGTACCAGGGCCGGAGCCACGGCATCGTCGGCTGAGCCCGGCACGACCCGGAAGGGACGGCCTGGTCCTCCTCAAGGGTGACCCGGGAGGATCCGCATCCAGCGGTACGCCCGGGTCTCCCCGCCGCCCGTACGGTGTCCGGGTGACCCAGACACAGTCCTCCGAGACGAGCCGCAGCCCCGAGTACCGCCTGGCCCAGGTCGCCGTCGGCGGGCTGCGGCAGGAACTCTTCGACGACGCCCTCGCCTACCGGCCGCTGCCCCGCATGGACGTGGAGAGCGGCCCGACCCGCTTCCTGCCGCGCCGGATACGGGTGTACGCGGGGCTCCTGCCGCACGCGGCCGTGGCCTTCCTGGCCCTGATCGTCTTCTTCCTCGGCTACGAGCGCGTTCACGGCAACGTCGGTCTGATCGCGTTCGTGTACGCGGTCGTGCCCGCCGCGATCGTGCTCCTCACCCTCATCCGGCCCGTCTTCGCCTTCTGGGCCTCGCTCGCGTCCGCCCCCTTCCTGGGGGTGCTGAGCCAGGCCGACGGCGGCTGGCCCTGGACGCCGAACTCCTTCGCGGCCCATCTCGTGGTCCTCGTCGTGGCCGCCGCCCGCACCCGGCCCCGTGCCGCGGCCTGGATGTGGGTGGTGACCGCCGCCTACGCCCTGTTCGCCGAGATGTTCCTCGGGGTCGGGCGGAGCTCCGACTCGGTTCCGCTGCTGTTCCTCTCGGCCGTGGCCCTGCTCCTCGTGGCCCTCGTCCAGGTGCGCCGGCAGGCCCGCCGTGAGGTCACCGCCCAGGAGACCGTCACCCGCCAGGAGATCTCCCGGCGGACCGTCCTGGAGGAGCGGACCACCATCGCGCGCGAGCTGCACGACGTCGTCGCCCACCACATGTCGGTGGTCGCGATCCAGGCGGAGGCCGCGCCGTACCGCGTGGAGAACCCGCCGCCCGAGCTGGAGCAGGCGTTCCGCACCATCCGGGAGAACGCGGTCGCCGCGCTGACGGAGCTGCGCCGCATCCTGGGGGTCGTACGGGCCGAGGACTACGAGGCGCCGGACGCGCCCCAGCCGACGCTGGCCGACCTCGACGCGCTGGTGGCCAACGTCCGCGAGGCGGGGCTCGACGTGACGATGACGGTGACGGGCGCGGTGCGGGAGCTGCCGCAGGGCGTGGAGCTCTCGGCGTACCGGATCGTGCAGGAGGCGCTGTCGAACGTGCTGCGGCACGCGCCGGGCGCCGCCGCGAAGGTCGAGGTCAGCCACGTCCTGGGCGGGCTCGGCCTGCGGATCGCCAACGGCCCGGCGCGCGGCCTGGTGAAGCCCTCGCCGGGCGCGGGGCACGGCGTCACCGGCATGCGGGAGCGTGTCACGATGCTGGGCGGTGAGATGACGGCCGAGCCGGCGGAGGACGGCGGCTACGAGGTGACGGCCTTCATCCCCGTGCGCCGTGAGGAGGTGCCGGAGTGACGGTCAGGGTGCTGATCGTGGACGATCAGGTGATGGTCCGCGAGGGCTTCTCGGTGCTGCTCGGCGCCATGCCGGACATCGAGGTCGTCGGCGAGGCGGTCAACGGCCGGGACGCCGTCGAGAAGGTCGCCGCGCTCCGGCCGGACGTGGTCCTGATGGACATCCGGATGCCGGAGATGAACGGCATCGAGGCGACCCGGGAGATCGTGGCGGCCGACGCGGACGCGAAGGTGCTGGTCCTGACCACCTTCGACCTGGACGAGTACGTGTACCAGGCGCTGCGCGCCGGGGCCTCCGGCTTCCTCCTCAAGGACGCCTCGGCCCGGCAGCTCGCGGAGGGCGTCCGGGTGGTGGCGTCCGGGGAGGCGCTGCTGGCGCCGACGGTGACGCGTCGGCTGATCACCGAGTTCGCGAAGTCGGCCGGGCAGGCGGGCCCGCGCCCGTCGGCGACCGCGCGGATCGGCGAGCTGACCGAGCGGGAGACGGAGGTCCTGGTGCTGATCGCGCAGGGCCTGTCGAACGCGGAGATCGCGGACCACCTGGTGGTCGCCGAGTCGACGATCAAGACGCACGTGAGCCGCGTCCTCGTGAAGCTGGGCCTGCGCGACCGGACACAGGCGGCGGTCTTCGCGTACGAGGCGAGACTGGTCCAGGTCGGCGGGTAGGGCCCCCGGCCCGCCCCCGCCGCCTGCTCCCACCCGGCCCGCCCGTCCGCCGGAGCCGCGCCGGGCGCCCGCCCGGCCCGGTAGCGTCCCTCCATGGACGACGTCTTCGATCCCTGGTCCGCCGCCTTCGTCGCCGATCCCTACCCCGCGTACGCCGCGCTGCGCGCCGCCGGGCGGGCGCACTGGTTCGCGCCGACACGCCAGTGGCTGATCCCGCACCACGCGGACGTGTCGGCGCTGCTGCGGGACCGGCGGCTCGGCCGGACGTACACGCACCGCTTCACGCACGAGGAGTTCGGGCGGTCGGCGCCGGACCCCGCCCACGAGCCGTTCCACACGCTCAACGACCACGGGCTGCTCGACCTGGAGGGTGCCGACCACGCCCGGATCCGGCGGCTCGTGTCGAAGGCGTTCACGCCGCGGACGGTGGAGGACCTGGCCCCGACGGTACGGAGGCTGGCCGCCGGTCTGGTCGGGGAGCTGGTGGCGGCGGGCGGCGGCGACCTGCTGTCGGCGGTCGCCGAGCCGCTGCCGGTGGCGGTGATCGCCGAGATGCTGGGCGTTCCGGAGGACGACGAGGAGCGGCGGATGCTGCGGCCCTGGTCGGCGGCGATCTGCGGGATGTTCGAGCTGAACCCGTCGGAGGAGACGGCCCGGCGGGCGGTGCGGGCCTCCGTCGAGTTCTCGGCCTACCTCCGGGAGCTGATCGCGCGGCGGCGGAGGGAACCGGGGGACGACCTGATCTCGTCCCTGCTCGCGGTGGAGGGGCTGAGCGAGCAGGAGACGGTCTCCACCTGCGTGCTGCTCCTGAACGCCGGGCACGAGGCCACCGTCAACACCACGGTCAACGGCTGGTGGACCCTGCTGAAGCACGGGGTGCGGCCCGATCCCGAAAAGTTGTCCACAGCTGTGGAAGAACTTCTGCGCTACGACACCCCGCTCCAGATGTTCGAGCGCTGGGTCCTCGACGACATCGAGATCGGCGGCGTGACCGTTCCGCGCGGCTCCGAGGTCGCCCTGCTCTTCGGCTCCGCCAACCGCGACCCGGCCCGCTTCGGCCCCACCGCCGACGACCTGCACCTCACCCGCGCCGACAACCCGCACGTCACCTTCGGCGCCGGCGTCCACTACTGCCTCGGCGCCCCGCTCGCCCGCCTGGAACTCACCGCCGTGTTCGCCGAGGTCCTGAGGCAGGCGCCGGGGCTGAGGCTCGCCGCCGACCCGGTGTGGAAGCCGGGGTACGTGATCCGGGGCTTCGAGGAGCTGCTCGTGGAGGTCTGAGCCCCGGGGCCCCGGGCTCCTCCCGGGGTCAGGGCTCCCGGGCCGCCACGTCCGGCAGCAGCAGGGACGGGACGTCCCTCGGCAGCGTCAGGCCCCATGCCCCCGCCCGGACCGTCCACGTCCTGCGGCGGACCGGGCCGGACAGGCGGCCGTCGGCGCGGTAGCGGAAGTCGGGGCCCGAGACCGTGAGGACACGGGCGGTCGCCCGCCGCGGCGGGGCCGCCGTGGGGCGCACGGTCACCTCCGCCGCGCCGTCCACGGAACGCACCGACACGCCCTCGACCGGCGCGCCGACGTCCGCGAGCAGCACCCCGTCCGCCTCCACGCGCAGCCGGTGCGTGCGGACCGCGAGCGGCGCCGGGGCCGGGCGGACCAGCGTGCGGACCAGGGAGCGGCACGTCCCCCAGACGGAGGAGGTCTCGGCGGTGAGCGCGGGCGCCGCCGGGACCAGCAGGTCGCCGACCACGACGCCGTCGCTGTCGTCGACCAGCAGGTCCAGCCGGCGCACGGCCCCGTCGAGGACCGCCCGGGCCGCCGCCACGGCCGTGCGCGGCACGCCGAGCGCGTACGCCGTCCCGAGCGCGTCCGGCGGGCCGATCGGCACCAGGGAGACCGAGGCCCGGTCCCGGTGCAGCAGGGTCACGGCGCGGAGCAGCGCACGGTCGTCGCCGAGGACGACGGGGCGCCGCGAGCCGCGCCGCGACAGGGCGCGGGAGAATTCCTCGGGACCGTCCGGCAGGCAGATCTTCGCCTCCGCGCCCGCACACAGCACATCCTTCGCGATCCGTACGGACTCGCCGTCGTTTCGGCGGGCGACCGGGTCGACGATGACCAGCAGCTGGTCGTGATCCGACACCTCGGTCCTTCCTCGGGTAGCATCTTTGTGCAAGAGCCCCTTGCGCTATTGCGCCAGGGGCTTCGTCTATTCCGGGGCACACCGGTGAGGCGGCGTACGCCCCCTGACCTTGGACATGCCCCACCCGGAAGGGGTGTACGCCTGTGCCCGCACTTGTGCTGCTCGGTGCTCAGTGGGGTGACGAAGGCAAGGGAAAGGCCACCGATCTCCTCGGTGGGTCCGTTGACTATGTAGTGCGCTACCAGGGCGGCAACAACGCCGGCCACACCGTCGTCGTCGGCGACCAGAAGTACGCGCTGCACCTGCTCCCTTCCGGAATCCTCTCGCCGGGGTGTACCCCGGTCATCGGCAACGGTGTGGTCGTCGACCCGGCGGTCCTGCTCTCCGAGCTGAGCGGGCTGAACGACCGGGGCGTCGACACGTCGAAGCTCCTGATCAGCGGCAACGCCCATCTGATCACCCCGTACAACGTCACCCTCGACAAGGTGACGGAACGGTTCCTCGGCAAGCGCAAGATCGGCACCACGGGCCGGGGCATCGGCCCGACCTACGCCGACAAGATCAACCGCGTCGGCATCCGGGTCCAGGACCTGTACGACGAGTCGATCCTCACCCAGAAGGTCGAGGCGGCGCTGGAGGGCAAGAACCAGCTCCTCGCCAAGCTGTACAACCGGCGGGCCATCGACGCCGCGCAGATCGTCGAGGAGATGCTCCAGTACGCGGAGCAGATCAAGCCGTACGTCGCCGACACCACCCTGATCCTCAACAACGCGCTCGACGAGGACAAGGTCGTGCTCTTCGAGGGCGGCCAGGGCACCCTGCTCGACGTCGACCACGGCACGTACCCCTTCGTCACCTCCTCGAACCCGACCGCGGGCGGCGCCTGCACCGGCGCCGGCGTGGGCCCGACGAAGATCAGCCGGGTCATCGGCATCCTCAAGGCGTACACGACCCGCGTCGGCGCCGGCCCGTTCCCGACGGAGCTGTTCGACGAGGACGGCGAGGCGCTGCGCCGCATCGGCGGCGAGCGGGGCGTCACCACCGGCCGTGACCGCCGCTGCGGCTGGTTCGACGCGGTCATCGCCCGCTACGCGACCCGCGTCAACGGCCTGACGGACTTCTTCCTCACCAAGCTGGACGTGCTGACCGGCTGGGAGCAGATCCCGGTCTGCGTCGCGTACGAGATCGACGGCCAGCGCGTCGAGGAGCTGCCCTACTCGCAGAGCGACTTCCACCACGCGAAGCCGGTCTACGAGATGCTGCCGGGCTGGTCCGAGGACATCACCAAGGCCAAGACCTTCTCCGACCTGCCGAAGAACGCGCAGGCGTACGTGAAGGCCCTGGAGGAGATGTCGGGCGCCCCGATCTCCGCGATCGGCGTCGGCCCCGGCCGCACCGAGACGATCGAGATCAACTCCTTCCTGTAGGAGGCGGCGACGCGAGACGCCGACGCGCGCGAGGGCCCGCACCCCACCCGGGGTGCGGGCCCTCCGCGTCGTCGCCGCGCGCGCTCCTGGGCGGCTGACGGACCGGCCGGCCCGTCAGCGGCGGTAGAACTCGCCCGGCTCGCTGTCGACCATCGGGTACAGGAGCAGCCGCTGACGGCCCTTGTACGTGTCGAGGGTCAGGAACATCGACCCGTCGACCCCGCACTCCGGGTCCCAGTCCTCGGGGTCGCGGACCGGCGGGCCGATGACCAGCCGGCCTCCGGCGGCGGCGAGGACGGCGGTCGAGGTGCAGGTGACCGTCTCCTCGGTGGGTGTGCCGTCCTCGGGGTTCAGCCGGGGCGAGCTGGTCTGGAGCCGGACCACGGGCGCGCCGACGGGGCCCTGGGTGATGGTGACCGCCTGCTGCCAGCGCTCGGCGTTCTCGCCGTAGATCGTCGTGTCGGGTTCGGTCGTCCAGCTGCCGAGGAAGGCGGCGGGGACGATCTCGGGCCCGGCGGGCACCTTGCGGAAGGTGCCCTTGGCCGTGCCCGAGGTCCAGCCGAGGACGTCGGACGAGGTGAGCGTGAGGGTCTGCCGGGCGGCCGGGGTGCAGCGGTGGGCCGGGACGCTGGTGGTGACGTCGGCGTCGCCGAGGACGATCTTGTCCTCGTCGGCCGAGATCAGCCGGGCCCGGCCCATGCACAGGGTGTCCTCGGTGACCTGGACGTAGACGGCGGCCTTGGCGCCCGCCGCGCCCTGGGTGATCTCGATGCGGGCGGTCTCGCGGGGGTCGTGCGCGGCGCCCCGCAGGACGGCCTCCCAGGCGCCGAGGAAGGCGCCGGGCACGATTCCGGAGGGCCGCGCGGCGACCCCGTCGGTCTCGCCGCGCGCCCGGTTCCTCTGATCGTCGAGGCCGGTGTCCGGGTCGGGCCAGAGGGTGTACGTGACGGCGGCGGCCGCTGCGACGGCGAGGGCCGTCAGGGCGGCGACCAGGGCCGTACGACGCCGGGGGCGGGGCCGCGGGGCGGCGGTGGCGCCGGGGGCGGACGAGGGCGTCGGCGTGGCGTCCCCGGGACCCGCGAGCCCCGGGCCCGCACCGGACGCACCCGGTCCCGCACCCGACCCGCCCGTCCCCGGCACGGTCCCGGCCGCCGCCTCCGCCTCCGCCTCCAGGACCAGGGCCGCGTGCCGCCCCAGCCGGGCCAGCACGTCCGCCGGGAGCCACGGGTCGGTGACGACGAGCGTCTCGGCGATCTCGGCGGCGGACGGGCGTGCGCCCGGGTCCTTGTTGAGGCAGGCCCGGATCAGCCCGGCGAGTTCGGGGGCGAGGTCCGTCAGGTCGGGCTCGTCGTGGGCGATCCGGAACAGGGTGGCGTGGACCCCGCTGTCCGCCGTCCCGAAGGGGGAGCGGCCGGTCGCCGCGTAGGCGAGGACCGAGCCGAGGCAGAAGATGTCCGAGGCGGGCGTGAGCCGCTCGCCGCGCACCTGCTCGGGCGACATGAAGCCGGGCGAGCCGACGAGCGCCCCGGTGCTGGTGAGCCCGCCGTCGGTGACGGTGTCGACGGCCCGGGCGATGCCGAAGTCGATGATCCGGGGGCCGTCGACCGCGAGCAGCACGTTGGCCGGCTTGAGGTCGCGGTGGACGAGCCCGGCCGCGTGGATGTGGACGAGCGCGCGGGCGAGCCCGGCGGCCAGGGCCCGCACGGTGGCGGGTGGCAGCGGTCCGGACTCGTCGCCGACGACGGTCCGCAGCGACGGCCCCGGCACGTATCCGATGGCGACCCACGGCGCCTCGGCGGCGGTGTCCGCGCCGAGGACGGGCGCGGTGCCGGTGCCGCCGACCCGTTCCAGCGAGGCGACCTCCCGCGCGAAGCGGCGCCGGAACTCGTCCTGCGCGGCCAGTTCGGCGTGCACCACCTTCACGGCGACCGTTCGGCCGCCGGCCGAACGCGCCAGGAACACCCGCCCCATCCCACCGACGCCGAGGCGACCGATCAGACGGAACGGGCCGATGCCGACCGGGTCTTCCGCGCTCAATGGCTCCACGTCGAAAGAGGATGCCAGACGCCGGGTCAGCCGTCCCCGCAGACCCGGAGGCCCTTCGGCGTCGCACAGGGCAGGTGCCCGTGGGCGCTGATGACGTCCTGTCCGCCGCCCCTGGCGAGGTAGGTGAGGAAGCTGGAGGTCAGGGAGTCCGCCGGGGGTACGCCCCACGTGTACGCGTACTCGACCTCCCGGTACGGGTAGGGGGAGTCGCCCAGCTCGTCGACGTCCGGCCGGTGTCCGTCGACGGCGACCCGGTGCAGCCCCTTCAGTCCCGTGCCGGACCGCAGTTCGCTGTAGCCGAGGGCGCCGGGCAGCCGGGCCACGGTCTCCAGGACCTGTTCGGTGGAGTCGAGTTCGCAGCGGATCACCGTGGACTCGGGGTCGTCGCGGTGCTCGCAGTCGAGCGAGGAGTTGGCCGGCTCGTTGCGCCCGAGGACCCGCCGCTGGAAGACCTCGCGGGTCCCCGAGTTGGCGTTGCGGCTGACCAGCAGGATCGGCTGCCGCGGCCCGCCGGTCAGCTCGCTCCAGTCGGTGATCTCGCCCCGGTAGATGCGGCGCACCTGCTCCAGGGTGAGGTCGTCGACGGGCGTGCCGTCGTGGAGGACGAGCGTGAAGAGGGAGACGGCGATCATGGTCCCGCGCAGCCGGGGGCCGCCGCGCGGCCCGGGCCCGTCGGAGAGCGCCACGAGCGCGGGCGCCCCCTCGCCCCCGCTCTCGCCCACCTCGCCCCCGCCCTTGCCCCCCTTGCCGCCCGCGTCCGCCTTCGCGCCCTCGGCGGCGAGCCGGCGGATGCCGGAGGTCGACCCGTGGGCCTCGACGACGATCGTGGCGCCGTCACAGTCCTTCTCGTACTTCTCCGCCACGTCCCGGACGACCGGCGCGAAGGCGGTGGAGCCGGTGACGGTGAGGGTGCCGCGGACACAGCCGATGGGCGGCGGGGTCCGCTCGCGGACGATGATCGCGGCCAGGGCCACCACGCAGGCGGTGAGGACGACGGTGACGGTCCGGGCGGTCGGGCTGAAGCGGGGCGGCTTCTCGTCCGGGGTGGTGCTCCTGTTCCGCCGGATCTTCCCGCCGTGGATGGTCCCGTCGACCTTGATGTCGCGGTCGGCCACGCCGCCGCCGAGCTGGACGAGCAGCTTGAAGTACTGGCCGCGCTCCAGGGCCACCTTGGGCACGAGGACGGAGCTGCCGTTCCTGCCGAGCCTGGGGGAGCGCTCCAGGTCGTCCCTGATCGTGTTCCAGCCGGCCGGGACGGTGGCGACCACGCCCCGCACGGTGCGGTCGCCGAAGGTGATCCGCAGGCCGTGCGGGTCGGTGGAGGGGCCGTAGTCGTCGGAGCCGATGTCGAGGTCGCGGTCGTTCTCGATGCGGAGCAGGACGAGCGTGGAGCCGTTCTCGGGCGGGGCCACGCCCACGACCTCGCCCTCCCGGACGGTCATGACGCCGCCGGACGCGCCGTCCGGGTGCTCCTCCCGGTGGAGCGGGGTGTTGAGCTGCACGCGGTAGCCGAGCCGCTTGCGCTGCGGCGAGAACCGGTCGAGCCAGACGGCGCCGACCGAGACCAGGACACCGAGCAGCGCGGTGCCCACGGCCGTCAGGTTCTCTGCGGTCATCCACTCCATGGCCGAGACGGTACGGACGCGTGTGCGAGCCCGGGGGCGCCGTAGCGGCCCGCCACCTGGATTTCTCCGTTCGTTCAGGTGGACGGGCCGGGGTTGCCGGGGGTGTGGAGCGTGGGTGTAATGGCCACGAGGGGGCCCTTCCGTAGGAGGAATACCCCATGCGTGTCGTCGAAGTGAGCGCCTACGGCGGACCCGAGGTCCTCCGGGCTGCCCGCCGCCCCGAGCCGGAGGCAGGCGACGTCCCGGGCCGGGTGCGCGTCCGGCTCAAGGCCGCCGCCGTGAACCAGGCGGACCTCAGGATCCGCGCCGGGCGGTACGCCGCGGTCATGGGGGAGCTGGCCCCGCCCTTCGTCCTCGGCTACGACTTCGCCGGCCGGCTCGTCGACCCCGCGCCGGGCCTTCCCGAGGGCACGCGCGTGGCCGGTTTCATCCCCTGGATGGAGGAGGCCACGGGCGAGGGGTCGTACGCGGAGGTGATCCGCGCCGACCCGGCCTGGCTGGCGCCGATCCCGGACGAGGTGGACTTCACGACGGCGGCCGTCGTGCCGCTCTCCTCCCTGACCGCCGCGCAGGCCGTCGACCTGCTGGAGCTGCCCGAGGGGTCCACCGTGCTCATCTCGGGCGCGGGCGGGGTGGTGGGGCGGTTCGCCGTCCAGCACGCCGCGGCGGCCGGGCACCGGGTGGTGGCCCTCGCGGAGGAGCACGAGGCCTCCGAACTGCGCGTCCTGGGCGCGGAGGCGGTCGTGCCGCGCGGCGCGCCCGCCGAGGTCCTCACGCAGGTCCTCGGGTTCGCGCCGAACCGGGTCGACGCGGTCTTCGACGCCGCCCTGATCGCCGATCCGCTGCTTCCCGCGCTCAAGGACGGCGGCGTGTTCGTCTCCGCCTCCGGCGACCGGCTGCCGGTCCCCGAGCGGGACATCGACGTCACGGCGGTGCGCGGCCGCCCGGACGCCGCCCGCCTGAAGGGGATGCTGGAGCGCGTCGCCGCCCGCGAACTCGCCACCCGCGTCGCCGACGTCATCCCCCTGGAGCAGGCCGCCGAGGCCCACCGCCGTGTGGAGTCGGG
Organism: Streptomyces sp. NPDC003327; assembly: GCF_053589515.1. Taxonomy (NCBI): domain Bacteria; kingdom Bacillati; phylum Actinomycetota; class Actinomycetes; order Kitasatosporales; family Streptomycetaceae; genus Streptomyces; species Streptomyces sp. NPDC003327. The sequence goes on from NZ_JBSFSA010000009.1 coordinate 21,693, forward strand.
CCACCGTCCCGGCCGCATCGTCCTGATGATCTGACCCGGCGCCGGACCCCGGCACCGAACCCCGCACCGCCCCCGGTCATCGCCGGGGGCGGTGTCGTGCGCGCCCGCATGCCGAATCTTGGTCTAGACCTTGACAGGTTCAGACCAATCGCGCTTCGCTGGCCTTCCCCCCACCGGAAGGACCGCGCATGCGACGTCTCGTGTCCCTGTTCGCCGCCCTCTGTACGGCAGTTGGGCTCGCCATCCTCCTCCCCGCCGCCTCGGCGGGCGCCGCCCCGGCCTGCGTGGCCGCCTGGAACTCCTCAAGCGTCTACACGGGCGGCATGACCGCCTCGTACAACGGCCACAACTGGTACGCCAAGTGGTGGACCCAGAACGAACGCCCCGGCGGCTCCGACGTCTGGCGCGACGAGGGCGTCTGCGGCACGGGCGGCGGCACGACCCCGCCGCCCACGAGCGGATTCGTCGTCTCCGAGGCCCAGTTCAACCAGATGTTCCCGAGCCGGAACCCCTTCTACACGTACGCGGGTCTCGTCGAGGCCATGAAGAAGTACCCGGCCTTCGCCACCACCGGCGGCGAGACCGTGAAGCGCCAGGAGGCCGCGGCCTTCCTCGCCAACGTCCACCACGAGACCGGCGGCCTCGTCCACATCGTGGAGCAGAACACCGCCAACTACCCGCACTACTGCGACTGGGGTCAGCCGTACGGCTGCCCGGCCGGCCAGGCCGCCTACTACGGCCGCGGGCCCATCCAGCTCTCCTGGAACTTCAACTACAAGGCCGCGGGCGACGCCCTCGGCATCGACCTCCTGAACAACCCCTGGCGCGTCGAGCGCGAGCCGGCCGTCGCCATGATGACGGGCCTCTGGTACTGGAACACCCAGAACGGCCCCGGCACGATGACCGCCCACAACGCCATGGTCAACGGCGCCGGCTTCGGCGAGACCATCCGCGCGATCAACGGCAGCCTGGAGTGCAACGGCGGCAACCCGGCCCAGGTGCAGAGCCGGGTCACCAAGTACCAGCAGTTCACCCAGATCCTGGGCGTCCCGGCCGGCGCCAACCTGTACTGCTAGGTCAGCCCTGCCACGCGACGAAGGCGGACCAGGCGGCGGGCTCCACGGCGAACGTGGGCCCGTCGCTCCGCTTGGAGTCCCGGAGGTGGACGGCGTGGGCGCAGGCGGCGACCTCGACGCAGTTGCCGCCGCTGTCGCTGCTGTACGAGGACGTGCGCCAGGCGATGGCCACCTCGACGCACTCCCCGCCGCCGCTGTCGCTGTAGCTGGACTTGAACCAGTGGAGGGTCTCGCTCATCTCTGTTCTCCCGCCAACTCCTCGATGAGACCCAGCGACCGGCGCGGATCCAGGGCCTGTGCCCGGATCTTCGCATACCGCTGCCGGTGCGTACTGACCTTCGCCCGGTCGGTGATCAGCAGGCTCTCGCCCTGGATCTCCAGGAAGGTGATGTGGTCGTGAGCCGGGGTTTCGATGACGGTCAAGTTCCCTCGGTCGCCCACGTAGGCTCCCCCCAACCCCGCGTCCAGCGGCAGCACCTGAAGGTTCACGTTCCTCCTCCGCGCGCACTCGGCCAAGTACTCCAGCTGCTCGCGCATGATCTCCCGGCTGCCGATCGGTCGGCGCAGCACCGACTCGTCGAGGATGAGCTCGATCTCGCACACCGGCTTCCGGTCGAAGAGCGCCTTCCGTGACATCCGCGCGACCACCAGCTCCTCCACGCGCTCCGGCGTGGGCTCCGGATAGCCGCCCGCGATCAGCGCGCGGGCGTAGGCCTCCGTCTGGAAGAGGCCGTGGACGACGTGGTTCGCGTACAGCCACAGCGCCACCGCCTTCTGCTCGATCGGCGCGTAGCCCCGGAACTGCTCCGGCAGCTTCTCCAGGCGTACGAGGTCCAGCAACTCCGCGAAGATGCCGGTGCCCTCGCCCAGGACGCGTTCGAGCTGGAGCAGCATCTCCTCGCTCACCGGCTGCGTCAGCCGCTCCATCGCGCTCACCGCCGCGCCCGTGTACCCCATCCGGGTCCCGAGCTGGTCCTGCGTCAGGCCTTGCTTCACCCGCATTCTCTTCGCGACCGTCGCCGCCACCCGCGCCGCGGGTCCCGCTGATTCCTTGTTCTCCGCTCGCGCCATCGCGATCCCCATTCGGACTCGACCGATCTCAAACGGTCTCAACTGCTCCCCGCCGAATTCGACTGCGCGCGAGGTGCGTTGATGCAGGTCAAGGGGTTGCCGACGCGCCCTCCGCAGTCGTGGAAAACGCTAGCGGGGACGCGGGAGCATGTCCTCGTGAATGCAGAGAATCGGGCAGTAAACGCGGACTGGATTCCTGTTTCCGGATTCCATCTCCGCAAGGCCGGGGTGCAATTCGACGCCGTTCGCGTCGACGGCGACGACGGCCGTCGGCTCGCCGACCGGATAGAGGCGCTCACGGGCGGCGACCCGGGGCCCGTCGTCATGGAGGCGAACGGCCGGCGCGGGGTCTACTTCCTGCTGCCGCCCGGCACGACCGCCCACCGGTCCTGGCCGCGCGGGGTGACCCGGTTCAACTCGGCGCCCGACCGGGTGAGCTACGTGCCCGTGCCCGCGTTGACGGGCCGGACCTGGCCGCTCGCCTGGCGCTTCCCGCCGACCGCCCCGGGCCGCTTCGTCCACCCGTTGCTGCTCCGCAGCGCGGTGACGGAGCTGCTCGGCGGCCAGGTGCCCTGACGCCCCCGCCCGAGGGCGCCTCCCCCAACCGCTCAGTCCCGCTCGATCGCCTCCAGTGCCGCCGACAGCCGCTCCAGGACCCGCACCGTCTCGTCGAAGGCCTCCTGGCCGCCCAGCTCGGACACGAGCCGGGCGGCCAGCTCCGCGTGGCCCGGGTCGATGCGGCGGACCGCCGCGCGGCCCTCGTCCGTCGGGGCGAGGAGCTTGGCGCGGCGGTGGGCCGGGTTCGGCTCGTACGCCGCCAGCCCCTCCCGTACGAGCAGGTCCGCGACGCGCTGGACGCTCTGGCGGGTGATGCCCATGACGCGGGCGATCCCGGCGACCGGCAGCGGTTCGGGGAGGACGGCTCCCAGGACCTGCCACCAGGTGGCGGTCAGGCCCGCCGGCTCGGCCAGCCTCTCCGAGACGGCGAGGAACTGGCCGTTGAGCCGGAAGACGCCGAGGGCCGTGCGGGAGAGGGCGTCCTGCTGGGCCCTGGTCACGCGTTGAGCTCCTCGAAGGCCGCCGGGTCGGAGTCGTGGAAGAGGCGGTACCAGGCGTCGCGCTTGCCCTCGTACGCCCCGAGGCGGGCGAAGATCTCGCGGGCGAAGGCGACCGGCTCGGTCGGGCCCGCCGTGATCAGGTCCCCGTCCCGCACCGCGTCCGTCTCGACGTAGTGCTCGCCGCCCTTGTAGCCGGTGGCGGCCAGGTAGAAGGAGACGGCGCTCGTGTGCGGGCGGTCGTCCAGGAGGCCCTCCTTGGCGAGACCGGCGGTGGCGCCGCAGATCGCGGCGACCGGGACCCCGGCGTCGAGGAAGGCCCGGGCCTTGGCGGTGAAGGGGGCGAGCTCGTCGCCCTCGTCGTACTTCTCGGCGCCCGGGAGGATCAGCAGGGCGCTGTCCTCGGGGCGGAGGTCGGAGAGCGCGAGGTCCGGGACGATCCGGATGCCCGCGAGGGTGGTGACCGGCTCGCCGGCGACCGGGCCGACGGTCCTGATCGTGTAGCCGGCGCGGGCGAGCCAGGCGGTGGCGTGGCCCGTCTCCCAGTCGGCGAGGGTGTCGTAGACGGCGAGGTGAACGGTCCTGGTGTCAGTCTCGGTTCCCATGACAGAAGACTGTCATGTCGACAGCATGCTGTCAATGGTGCCGCCCGTGGGGTCCCCCGGGCGGCCTCGGGGCAAGGTGTCGCGTCCGGACCGGTCTCGATGGACAAGATGGCCATGGCCGGTCCCACCTGCGCTTCCTTACCCTCGGGCGCATGACCCCTCATGTCATCGAACCCGATCCCGAGGCCGGCGCCGCCGTCAAGGCAGCCGACCGTGCGCACGTCTTCCACTCCTGGTCCGCCCAGGGACTGATCGACCCGCTCGCCGTCGCCGGCGCCGAGGGTTCGTACTTCTGGGACTACGACGGCAACCGCTACCTCGACTTCACCAGCGGCCTCGTCTACACGAACATCGGCTACCAGCACCCCACCGTGGTCGCCGCCATCCAGGAGCAGGCCGGGAAGCTCGCCACCTTCGCGCCCGCCTTCGCCGTCGACGTCCGCTCCGAGGCCGCACGCCTCATCGCCGAGCGCACCCCCGGTGACCTGGACAAGATCTTCTTCACCAACGGCGGCGCCGAGGCCGTCGAGAACGCCGTCCGCATGGCCCGGCTGCACACGGGCCGCACGAAGGTGCTCTCCGCCTACCGCTCGTACCACGGCGCCACCTCCACCGCGATCAACCTCACCGGTGACCCCCGCCGCTGGGCCTCCGACACCGCCTCCGCCGGTGTCGTGCACTTCTGGGCGCCCTTCCTCTACCGCTCGCCCTTCTACGCCGGCACCGAGGCGGAGGAGTGCGCGCGGGCCCTCCAGCACCTGGAGGACACGATCGCCTTCGAGGGTCCCGCGACCGTCGCCGCGATCATCCTGGAGACCGTGCCCGGCACCGCCGGCATCATGACCCCGCCGCCCGGCTACCTCACCGGCGTGCGCGAGATCTGCGACCGGTACGGCATCGTCTTCGTCCTCGACGAGGTCATGGCGGGCTTCGGCCGCACCGGGAAGTGGTTCGCCGCGGAGCACTTCGACGTCGTGCCCGACCTGATGACCTTCGCCAAGGGCGTCAACTCCGGCTACGTGCCGCTCGGCGGCGTCGCCATCAACGCCGAGATCGCCGCCACCTTCGACAAGCGGCCCTACCCCGGCGGCCTGACCTACTCCGGTCACCCGCTCGCCTGCGCCGCCGCCGTCGCCACCATCAAGGTGATGGAGGACGAGAAGGTCGTCGAGAACGCCGCCCACATCGGCGAGACCGTCCTCGGCCCCGGCCTGCGCGAGCTCGCCGAGCGCCACCCGTCCGTGGGCGAGGTCCGCGGCACCGGCGTCTTCTGGGCGCTCGACCTGGTCAGGAACAAGGAGACCCGCGAGCCGCTCGTGCCGTACAACGCGGCCGGCGAGGCCAACGCGCCGATGGCCGCCTTCGCCGCCGCGGCGAAGAAGAACGGCCTGTGGCCCTTCGTGAACATGAACCGCACCCACGCCGTGCCCGCCTGCAACATCACCGAGGCCGAGGCCAAGGAGGGCCTGGCGGCCCTCGACGCGGCCCTCACGGTGGCCGACGAGCACACCGCGTAAACGCTCGAACGCACACACGGAGGTCCCCTCCGCCTGGACTAGGGTGTCCCGCAGCCGGACGGAGGGGGCCGAACCATGCCCACGAGCGGAGCTGTCACCCGCAACACCCTGCGACAGCAGATCGCGGACGCGCTCCGTGACGAGGTGCTGGCGGGCCGTCTCCAGCCGGGCACGGAATTCACCGTCAAGCAGATCGCCGAGCAGTACGGGGTCTCCGCCACGCCCGTCCGCGAAGCCCTCGTCGACCTCTGCGCCCAGGGCCTCCTCGACTCCGACCAGCACCGCGGCTTCCGCGTCCACCAGTTCACGGTCGGCGACTACCGGGCCATGGTCGAGGCCAGGATGCTCGTCGTCGACGGCCTCTTCCGCCGCTACCCGTCCCCGGAGGCGCTCCCGCCGCCCGAGGTCGGCACGGGCGTCGCGCTCGTCTCCGTACGCCGCAGGGGAGAGGCCGCCGCCCGCGCGGCCCGCGCCGGTGACCTGGACGTCCTCATCGGCTACGACATCCGCTACTGGCGCGAACTCGCCAGGATCGTCGCCGCCAACGACCACATCGCCGACTTCCTGCACCGGCTGCGCGTCCAGGCCTGGGTCTTCTCCGTGCCGTACCTGCGCGCCGAGCGCGAGATGCACGGCTGGCTGTGGAGCGGCCACGTCGAACTCGTCGACGCCGTCACGCGCGGCGACGCCGAGGGCGCCCTCGCGGTGATCCGCGCCTACAACGCGCACGCCCTCGAATGGGCCGACCGCCTGGAGGCCCGGCAGAACCGCACGGGCTGACATGCCCCACGGCCCGGGACCGACCGGCGCCCCGGGGCGACCGGCGCGGGACCGACCGGCGCGGGTTGAGCGGCGGCCCGCCGGGGCAGGTGCTCCACGGGTGGGCGTCGTCGGCCGGGCCGACTACCCTTGCCCTCCCTGCATCTGACGGAGAGCGAGCCTCCCTTGGCCTGTGACCTGTGGCTGGTCCCCCTCGTCGACGTGCTGTGCCACAGCCCCGACAACCCCTTCGCCGAAGAGATCGCGGCCTACGACGCGGTGCTCAGCGCCTCCGGCCTGCCCACCGTGCCCGTCTACGCCTACATGCCGGGGCTCTCCGGAGACGTCGCGCCCGTCGCGGGCTTCGACTACGAGGCCCTGCACTTCCTGCGCCGCGCCTACCTCCTCCAGATCTGCGGCCTGCCCGTCGAGCCGGTCGGCGCACTGGGCGGGGACTACGAACAGCTCCTGGAGATGTTCGAGGCGACCGCCCAGCAGTCCCACCTCGTCTGGCACTACGACCACGCGGGCGCCTACGTGCCCGTCGACTTCCCGGTGCCGCTCTCCAGCGACGAGCTCCTGGAGGGCGGCGGCCCGCTCGGCTCCTCCTACGGGCTGCTGCGCGAGCTGGAGTACGTGGCGCCCGCGATCGGCATTGACCCGGCGAACCCCCCGGCCGCGCCCCGGCCCCCGGAGCGGCCCACCGAGCTGGAGGAACCCGCCGCACCGATCCCGTACGACGACGGCCCCTTCGCCCGGGAGCGGCACGTCTGGCTCGGCCTGCATGCGGCGGCGACCCGCAGCCTCGCCCAGGGCTCGATGATCATGCTCAGCTAGGCGGCTCCGGACGCGCGGTGGCGCCCGGAGGCCTCAGCGGGCCTCCGGGGGCCGCTGGCGCGGCATGTTCGGCCGGGTGCCCGGCGGCAGCGGGAAGCGGCCCGACGGATGGACGCTCTCCGCCCGCGCGGGCACCACGCCCACCGACTGGAGCGCCAGCGGCGCCGGACCCGAGCGGAACTCGACCATCCAGTCCGCCGTCTCGGCCCGTACGAGCTCGGTGACGTCCTCCGAGAAGCGGCGCAGCACCCCGAGACAGCGCTCGGCCGCCTCGCTCGCCGTGCCCTCCGTGGGGCCCAGGACCTCCCGCACGCTCTCCGCGGCCCAGTCGAACTGCAGCGCCTGCAGTCGGCGCTGCACGGCCTGCGCGGTCGCCACGTCCCTCATCCAGCCGGACGTCAGCCCGAAGTACCGGTCGCACGCCAGACAGGCGGCCCCCAGGAGCAGCGACAGATACCCCCACCCGGCCGTTCCCTCCCAGGCGCCGGTCAGGTCGAGCAGCGGCAGCGCCGCGCCCGCGGTCACCCCGAGCGCGGTGCCGAGCCGCAGGATCCGGGCGCCGCGGCGCTTCCAGACCCGGTCGGAGAGGTACCACTCCGCGGTGCGCAGGGCGTTCGCTTCCACCCAGCGGTACAGCTCGTCGAGACGCTCGGCCGGCTCGCCCCAGTCCCCCAGGGGGAAGGGCCGGCCGGTCAGATCACGCTGGACGTCTCCCCCGGGGTGCCCCGGCGGCTGCATCTCCGGCTGCTGGCTCACCGGGGGACTCCTCTGTTCAGCTCAGCGCTCGTGTCGCTCGTGTCCTTCTGTGACGTGCGGTGCACGTGGTGCCTGCCCTTCCTACCGCCGAATGGAGGGCGGCGGACCCGGAATCCCGGGATTTCCGCCCGCAAGAGGGGGTTGATCAGGTAGAGGAGCCCGCAGTTTCTCACTCGAAAGAGTTGCTGCGGCGGGGCGGCCGCCGACCACGTAGGCTCGGGATACCGACATCCGGACAACAGAACCCTCAGGAGTGACCGTGATCCCCGGTGGTGGCCAGCCCAACATGCAGCAGCTTCTCCAGCAGGCCCAGAAGATGCAGCAGGACCTCGCCCGTGCCCAGCAGGAGCTGGCGGCGACCGAGGTCGAGGGCCAGGCGGGCGGCGGCCTCGTCAGGGCGACCGTGACCGGCAGCGGCGAGCTGCGCGCCCTCGTCATCGACCCGAAGGCGGTCGACCCCGAGGACACGGAGACCCTGGCCGACCTGGTCGTCGCCGCCGTCAAGGCCGCCAACGACAACGCGCAGCAGCTCCAGCAGACCAAGCTCGGCCCGCTGGCCCAGGGCCTCGGCGGCATGCCCGGCATGCCCTTCTGAGGCCTCCCGGGCCTCCCCGGAGGGCGTCCTCCGGGGCCGCGCGGGCCTTCTAAGGCCCGTCCCCAGCCACTACCGTAAGAACCAGCACCACCCGAGAAGGGCGATCCGTTGTACGAAGGCGTGGTTCAGGACCTCATCGACGAACTGGGCAGGCTGCCCGGCGTCGGTCCCAAGAGCGCGCAGCGGATCGCCTTCCACGTCCTCCAGGCGGAGCCCACGGACGTCCGGCGGCTCGCCCACGCGCTCCTGGAGGTCAAGGAGAAGGTCCGCTTCTGCGAGGTCTGCGGGAACGTGGCGCAGCAGGAGCAGTGCGCCGTCTGCCGCGACCCGCGCCGCGACCGGACCGTCATCTGCGTGGTCGAGGAACCCAAGGACGTCGTCGCGATCGAGCGGACCCGCGAGTTCCGGGGGCGGTACCACGTCCTCGGCGGCGCGATCAGCCCGATCGAGGGCGTCGGCCCGGACGACCTGCGCATCCGCGAGCTGCTCGCGCGGCTCGCGGACGGCACGGTCACCGAGCTGATCCTCGCGACCGACCCCAACCTGGAGGGCGAGGCCACCGCGACGTACCTGGCGCGGATGATCAAGCCCATGGGCCTCAAGGTGACCCGGCTCGCCAGCGGCCTCCCGGTCGGCGGCGACCTGGAGTACGCCGACGAGGTGACCCTCGGCCGTGCCTTCGAGGGGCGGAGGCTGCTAGATGTATGACGACCGGGCCGGCGCGCTCCCAGGGAGGCTCCTCGATGTCTGACCCCACGCTCCACTCCGTCACGCAGGACCCGGACGACTTCGCCGTCCAGATCGCCGACTCGATCGAGAGCTTCATCGTCGCGACCACCGAGGTGGCCAAGGGCGACGAACCCGACAGCGCGGTGCCCTTCCTGCTCCTGGAGGTCTCGCAGCTGCTGCTCGCGGGCGGGCGGCTCGGGGCGCACGAGGACATCGTCCCGGACGAGCGGTACGAGACGGACACGGGCCCGGAGCCGGACGCCGACGAGCTGCGCGAGCGGTTCGCCGCCCTCCTGGACCCGGTCGACGTCTTCTCGGAGGTCTTCGACCCGTACGAGCCGCGCAAGGCGCCCGTGCCGGCCCGGATCTCCGACAACCTCGCCGACATCGTCACCGACCTGCGCCACGGCCTCGCCCACTACCGGGCCGGCCGCACCACCGAGGCCCTGTGGTGGTGGCAGTTCTCGTACTTCTCCAACTGGGGCCCGACGGCCTCGGCGACCCTCCGCGCCCTCCAGTCGCTCGTCGCCCACGTCCGCCTCGACCAGCCGCTGGCCGCCCTCGACGGCCTCGACACGGACGAGGACCTGACGGAGGACGACCTCGCCGAGGAGGCGGGCCGCGTGATGCTGGAGGAGATCGCGGCCCCGCTGGGCCTGCGCGGTCGCTCCCTGCGGAAGTAGCGGCGCCCGGGGCTCCCCCGAACTCGGGTGCTTTCAGGGGCACTCGGGCGGCTGATGCCCCATCATGGCCGCATGGCAGCCACTCCCTCGACGTCCCTTCTGTGGAGCGGCGTCTGCGTCGCCGCCGTCGGCGTGGCCGCCCTGGTCGCGGTCGCCGTCGCCGATCTCGGCACGGCCGACCAGATCGCCAGCGTCGTGGGCGCGGTCCTGGCCGCCGCCGGGCTCGGGCTCTCCCTGTGGGCGCAGTTCGGGCGGTCCGGCGGTGCGGTCGAGGCGTCGGGGGCGCGGTCCGTCGCCGCGGGCGGGAGCATCGGGGCCGCCGCCACCGGGGACGGCGCACAGGCACCGGCGGCGCCGCCCGCCGTGCCGTCGTCCGGCGGCTCCGGGGCGTCCGGGCCCGTCACCGCCTCCGGAGAGCGTTCCGTGGCCGCGGGCGGCGACATCGGGAGCGTGTCGACGGGCGACGCGTGAGCGCGGACGCGGGGGGCGTCCGCCTCGGGCGAGCGGTCCGTCGCGGCCGGCGGCGACATCGGGTGGGTGCACACCGGCGACCGGGTGACCGTGCTGCCGTCCGAGGCCGTCGGGCCCCTCCGCTGCCCCGACGGGCTCGTCAACGTCCCGCGCAAGGCCGCCCACTTCGTCGGCAGGGCGGCCGAACTCGGCGTCCTGGAGGAGGAGTCGGCCGAGCCGGTCGTCGTGTGCGGCCTCGGCGGGGTCGGCAAGTCCTCGCTCGTCGCCCGCTGGGCCGCCGGGCAGACCCCGCACCGCAACCCCGTCTGGTGGATCACCGCCGAGAGCCGGGCGGACGTCGACGCCGGGCTCGCGGGCCTCGCCGCCGCCATGCGGCCCGAGCTCGTCGACGTACTCCCGCGGGAAGCACTGCGCGAGCGGGCGGTGCAGTGGCTGGCGGCGCACGACGACTGGCTGCTCATCCTCGACAACGTCACCGATCCGGGCGACGTGGAGCACCTGCTGGCCAGGACCGGGCGGGGGCGGATCGTCCTCACGAGCAGGGCCGCGGACGCCTGGTACGGCATCGGGCGCGTCCTCACGCTGTCCGTGCTCTCCGCCGAGGAGGGCGTCGAGCTGTTCACCCGGGTCGCCGCCCACGCCGCACCCCGTGACACCGCCGGCGCCGCCCGGCTCTGCGAGGCCCTCGGGCAGCTACCGCTGGCCGTCGAGATCGCCGCCGCGTACTGCGGCCGCACGGCCACGCCCCCGCTCGCGTACCTGGAGGAGCTGGGCCGCGGCGGCCGGCCGGGGAACGCGGAGGAGGCCGTCGCCCGGACCCTGCGCGTCACGCTCGACCGGCTCGGCGCCTCGGCCCCGGAGGCGGTGTCCCTCCTCGGGCTGCTCGCCTGGTTCGCCCCGGACCGGATCCCCGCCCGGCTCCTGGCACCGCTGCCCGGCCTGCGCGACGCGCTCGGGGAGCTGGCCGCGCACAGCATGGTCACCCTGCACGAGGACGGCTCGGTCTCCGTGCACCGGCTGGTGCAGGCGGTGGCCCGGCGGCCGGACCCGGCGGACCCGCACCGGACCCCGGCGCTGGTCGGGCAGGCCCGCCGGGCGGCGGAGGCCGTCCTCGCGCTCGCCGTACCGGTGGGCGGCGTGGATCCGGCGCACTGGGAGACGCAGCGGGCGCTGCTGCCGCACGTGGAGGCGTATCTGCGGCACTCGGACCCGGCGGAGGACGGAGAGGTGCTGTTCGGGGTGCTGGCCGCGACGGGTGGGTACCTGGCGGTCCACGGACCGCCCGAGGCGGCCGTCGAGGTGTACGAGCGCCTCCTCCCCTGCGCCGAGCGGGTCCACGGCCCGGACTCGCCGTTCGCGTTCGCGGTGCGCGGCTCGATGATCCCCCTCGCCCTCGCGACGGGCCGGGACGGCACGGTCGCCGACGCGGCCGAGCTGGTGCGGAGGACGACCGGTGCCGTCGGGGCCGACGCGAAGATCACGCTGCTGGCGCGGCGGAGCCTCGCGCAGGCCCATCGCCAGGAGGGGCGGATCGAGGAGGCGGTCGCCCTGCAGTCGGACGTGCTCGCGGACATGGTCCGCGTCCTGGGCGAGGACGACATGGACACGCTCGCGACGCTCCTCGAACTCGCCGCCTGCCACCGGGAGGCGTCCCGGGTCCCCGAGGCCCTGGACACGTGCGCGCGGGCGAGGGCCGGGCTCGGGGCGCTGCTCGGCGAGGACCACCTGCTCACCCTGATCGGCCGGGCCCATCTCGCCGCGCTGCGCGCGATCGCCGGGGAGACCGAGCGGGCCCGGGCCGAGTGCGAGGCGCTGTGGCCCGTCTGCGTACGGGTCGTGGGGGAGGAGCACCCCCTCACGGCGGACGTGGCCGGGCTCCGTGCCCGGCTGGGCCAAGGAGCGCCGACGTGATCGCTCTGTGAGCGCTCCGTCTCATCATGCGATATCACCCTGGCGTTCACGAGTCCCTCGATAGACTGAGTCGACCGCAGTGACAGCTGCGGCAGAGACTGAGCGAGGAGCGCACGTGGGCCTTGTCGTGCAGAAGTACGGAGGCTCCTCCGTTGCCGATGCCGAAGGCATCAAGCGCGTCGCCAAGCGGATCGTGGACGCCAAGAAGAACGGCCACCAGGTGGTCGTCGTGGTTTCCGCGATGGGCGACACGACGGACGAGTTGATCGATCTCGCCGAGCAGGTATCCCCGATCCCTGCCGGGCGTGAGTTCGACATGCTGCTGACCGCCGGAGAGCGGATCTCCATGGCCCTGCTGGCCATGGCGATCAAAAACCTGGGCCACGAGGCCCAGTCGTTCACGGGCAGCCAGGCCGGTGTCATCACCGACTCGGTCCACAACAAAGCGCGCATCATCGATGTCACGCCGGGCCGCATCCGCACCGCCCTCGACGAGGGCAACATCGCCATCGTCGCCGGTTTCCAGGGCGTGTCGCAGGACAAGAAGGACATCACCACGCTCGGGCGCGGTGGCTCCGACACGACCGCCGTCGCCCTGGCGGCGGCGCTCGACGCCGAGGTCTGCGAGATCTACACGGACGTCGACGGCGTCTTCACCGCCGACCCGCGCGTGGTGAAGAAGGCGAAGAAGATCGACTGGATCTCCTTCGAGGACATGCTGGAGCTCGCCGCCTCCGGCTCCAAGGTGCTGCTGCACCGCTGCGTCGAGTACGCGCGCCGCTACAACATCCCGATCCACGTCCGGTCGTCCTTCTCGGGCCTCCAGGGCACGTGGGTCAGCAACGAACCGACAGGGGACTCCACGGTGGAGCAGGCCATCATCTCCGGTGTCGCCCACGACACCTCCGAGGCGAAGATCACCGTCGTCGGCGTGCCGGACAAGCCGGGCGAGGCCGCGGCCATCTTCCGGGCCGTCGCGGACGCCGAGATCAACATCGACATGATCGTGCAGAACGTGTCCGCGGCCTCCACCGGCCTGACGGACATCTCCTTCACCCTCCCCAAGGCCGAGGGCCGCAAGGCCATCGACGCCCTGGAGAAGGCGAAGACCGCGATCGGCTTCGACTCGCTCCGCTACGACGACCAGATCGGCAAGATCTCCCTGGTCGGCGCCGGGATGAAGACCAACCCGGGGGTCACGGCGGACTTCTTCCGCGCGCTCTCCGACGCGGGCGTCAACATCGAGCTGATCTCGACCTCCGAGATCCGCATCTCGGTCGTCACCCGCGCCGACGACGTCAACGAGGCCGTGCGCGCCGTGCACACCGCCTTCGGCCTGGACAGCGACTCGGACGAGGCCGTCGTCTACGGAGGCACCGGCCGATGACCCCGAAGCCGACGCTCGCGGTCGTGGGTGCGACCGGGGCGGTCGGCTCGGTGATGCTCCAGATGCTCACGCACCACGCGGACGTCTGGGGCGAGATCCGCCTCGTCTCCTCCCCCCGCTCGGCGGGCCGCAAGGCCGCCGTGCGGGGGGAGGAGTGCGAGATCCTCCCCCTCGACGAGGACGCCTTCGACGGCGTCGACCTCGCCCTCTTCCTCGTGCCCGAGGCCGTGGCCGCCCGCTGGGCGCCCGTCGCCGTCTCCCGGGGCGCCGTCGTCGTGGACACCTCCGTCGCCTTCCGGGCCGACCCCGAGGTGCCGCTCGTCGTCCCCGAGATCAACGGGCACGCCGCGTTCGTACGGCCCCGGGGCATCGTCGCCAGCCCCGGCAGCACCACCCTCGCCCTGATCGTCGCCGCGGGCGCCCTGCACGCCGAGTTCGGGATCGCCGAACTCGTCGTCACCGCCCAGCAGGCCGCGGGCGGCGCCGGAGCCGGACAGGCCGGCGTCGAGGCGCTCCGCGCGCAGCTCGGCCTGGTGGCCGGCGGCGGGGAGCTGGGCACCCACCCCGGAGACGTACGGCGGGCCGTCGGCGAGAACACCGGGCCCTTCCCCGGCCCCCTCGCGCTCAACGTCCTGCCCTGGTCCGGCGCGCCCGGCACCGACGGGGCCTCCTCCGAGGAGGAGCAGATCCGGGACGAGACCCGCCGCGTCCTCGGCAACGCCGGGCTGCGGATCTCCGCCACCTGTCTGCGCGTCCCCGTCGTCGCCGCGCACTCGGTCTCCGTCCACGCCCGCTTCGAGCACCCCGTCGACGTCGGACGGGCCCACGAGGTGCTCGCCAAGGCCCCCGGCGTCGTCCTCTACGACGATCCCGGCGCGGGCGACTTCCCCACCCCCGCCGACGTCGTCGGCACCGATCCCGTGTGGGTCGGGCGGGTGCGGCGCTCCATGGACGACGAACGGGCCCTCGACTTCTTCGTCTGCGCGGACAACCTCCGCAAGGGCGCCGCCCTCAACGCCCTGCAGATCGCCGAGTCGATCGCGGGAGCGCCCGAGGAGCCGACTTTTGTAGGATCTGTGGACGAGCTGTGAGCAAATAAGCGTCAGATACCTCTTGAACTGCGGCGATGCCGTGTTCGACGATGCTCTTCCCCCTTGCTGCAACCAGTAGTTGGGCGGGGCGCGTCTCCGCGTACACCCACGGGGTGTGGCACGGGACACGCTGTGAAAGCGGGGCACTGGGGGAGAACGGTTACGCATGAGGACATTCGGCCCACCGTCAAAAACGGTGGCGTACGCGTACAACCCTGACGGGGGGAGGCGTGTCCAACAGGCGTGGCAGAGGTACTCGACATCGTGGCAATCGCCCCGCTGCGCGCAGGAACGGGCACGGCAGTGCTCCCCGCGCGGGGCAGCGGCGCCGTTCCGGCACGCGCCCTCGCGGTCCGGCCTCTCCGGCGACCGCGCCCGTCACTCGGCGGCATGCCGGTGATCGCGCCCGTGCCCACCGGATCCCGCGCGAGCGGAGTGAGCGGCATCCCGGCGCCGCGGTCGGGCGGTGACTCCGCCCACGGCACCATGGTCTCCGCCGACGGCACCGCGATCCCCACGCCCGCCGCGGGCACCACCGTCGACCACCTCACCGAGACCTACCGCGCCCACTACCGGTCGCTCCTCGGTCTCGCCGCGCTGCTCCTCGACGACACCGCCTCCTGCGAGGACGTCGTCCAGGAGGCCTTCATCCGCGTGCACTCCGCCCGCAAGCGCGTGCGCGAACCCGAGAAGACCCTCGCCTACCTGCGCCAGACCGTGGTGAACCTCTCCCGGTCCGCGCTGCGCCGCCGCATCCTCGGCCTCAAGCTCCTCTCCAAGCCGATGCCCGACATGGCGAGCGCGGAGGAGGGGGCGTACGACCAGCTGGAGCGCGACGACCTCATCAAGGCGATGCGAGGGCTCCAGCGCCGCCAGCGCGAGGTCCTCGTGCTGCGCTACTTCGCCGACATGACGGAGGCCCAGGTCGCCGAGACCCTGGGCATATCCCTGGGCTCGGTCAAGGCGTACGGCTCCCGCGGCATCGCGGCCCTGCGCGTGGCGATGGAGGCGACGGCATGACCGAGGCGGCGAACTCCCCGGAGCGGGACGAGACGGTGACCTCCCCCGAGCGGGACGAGACGGTGGACGCGGCTGTGGGGGGCGAGGTTCCGGACGCCGTCGACGGAGCCGCGGAGGCCGAGGCTCCGGAAGTCGGGGCGGTCGAGGCGGTCGAGGCGGTCGAGGCGCGGGGCGACTCCGGAGGGGACGTTTCCGGCCAAGCGCGTGAGCCGGGGAGCGCGGCCCGTGGAGCGGGACGTGAGCGCGGGGTCAGACTTGTCCGCGACGAGGCAAGTGGTGAACGTGACGACCTGAGTGGACATCGGATGCTGAACAACGAGGACGGCGGGGACGCCGGCGACGACGAACTCGCGCTGCGGAGCCTGCTCCACGGCGCGGTGTCGGGCCTGGAACCCTCCACGGGCGCGCTCGACCACCTGCGCCGTGCCGTTCCCGCGCGCCGTGCCCGCAAGCGGCAGGCCGTCGTCGGCGCCGCCGCCGCCGCGGTCCTCATCGGCACCGCCGTCCCGGCCTTCGTCCATGTCGCCGGTTCCCCCGGAGTCTCCGCCGCCAACCCGGTCAACGCCGGCCACGGCGAGCAGGCGCAGGGCGGCACCGGCACCGAGACGGGCGTCGAGGGCGGTCAGTCCACGAGGCCGCCCGCCGGCGAGGTCTCCCCCGGCGGGGCCGGCCCCGACGGCACCTCGGGCAAGCCGCAGCAGGGCGGCGGCACCGGCGGTTCGACCAGGCCCGGCGGCCCGGCGGGCGGCGGCTCCGGCGGCCTCTGCACCCCCGACCAGCTCGGCGTCAGCTCGGCCGGGGCCGGGGGCCCCGACGGCTCGGGTGCCGTCTACGGCAGCTTCCGCATCGCCAACGTCTCCGGCACCAGCTGCGTCGTCGACGGTGCGGGCACCGTCTCCTTCGCGGCCCTCGGCGCGGCCGACCCCGGGCGCATCTCGGTCGTCCGGCACGCGTCGGGCGACGCCGCGAGCGGTCTCCCCGACCCCTCGCAGGAGGTCTCCTCGCTGCTCCTGGCCCCGAACGCCTCCTACGAGGTGCGGTTCGCCTGGGTGCCGAGCGAGACCTGCCCCACGGGCGGCGGCACCGAGCCCCCGACGGAGCCCACGACCGAGCCGACGACCGAGCCGACGACCGAGCCGACGCCGCCGGAGCCCACGGTGGACCCGGAGCCGACGGTCGACCCCAAGCCGACCGACCCCGGCACCGGCTCCGGCGGCGGCGCGGGCACGGAACCCGGCGGCGCCGGGACCGAGGGCGGTACGGAGGTAGGCGGCCCGGCGGCGCAGCTCGTGCTGCTCCCGGCGGACGGCGGCCCGGCCGAGGGCAGCGTCTCCATCAGCCACACCGCGGAGCCCGGCGGCCCCACCGCCGCCGCGACCGTCACGAACGCCTGCGCCGGCACGATCTTCCGCACCGGCATCCTGGGCTGAGCGCCCGGGACGAGACGCGGCGGCGCCCGGGACGAGACGCGACGGCGCCCGGGACGAGACGCGGCGGCGCCCGGTACAGGGCGCAGGAGGCGTACGAGACGGAAACGAGGGGCGCCCGAGGCTCACGGCCTCGGGCGCCCCTTTTCCGCCATCTCGCGTGGCGCCGCTCGCACGGAACCCGTGCTGGGGCCCTACGCCTCCGCCAGGCCGAGCGCCGCGTCCCGGGAGGCCTCCGCCTCGCGGCGCACCAGCCGGAACCACATGAAGACGACGAAGCCGGCGAAGACGAACCACTCCGCCGTGTAGCCGAGGTTCTGGAAGGCCTTCACGTCCAGGCCCGTGCCCGCGGCGGCGGCCGCCGGGACCGGCGTGAGGCCCGCCGGGGAGTCGGCGAGCGTGATCCACGCGTCGTACACGTCGTCCGTGACCACGTTCACCAGGGCCGCCGCGCTGATCATGCCGAGCTGCCCCTCGGGGAGCCCGCCCGCCGCGCGGACGCCCTTCGAGCCCGGGTTCTCCGAGGCCTGGAGCGCGCCCACCACCGTGACCTCACCGCCCGGCGGGGCCGGGGCCTGCGCCCCGGCGGGCAGCCAGCCCCGGACCACGGGCAGCGAACGGCCGCCGTCCGTCCGCAGCAGCGTCAGGACGTACGAGCCGGTGCGGCCGTCCAGCTCCCGGTCCGGGACGAGGAACTGCTCCGCGAACCGGCCGCGCGCCTCCGCCGGCCGGCCCGAGGTCTCCTTGTCCACCGGCAGCAGGGAGTCCAGCGGCTCCGGCTTCAGCCCGCTCGTCGCGGGCCGCTGCTCGGCTTCCTGGTGCGAGTCGACACGCTCCTCGAACTTGCCCAGCTGCCAGGTCCCCATGAACACGCAGAACGGGACGGCGAGGAGGACGAAGGCGTTGATCCCCCACCAGCGGGGTGTTCTCAGGAACCGGTACACGCCCTCCACGGTACGGGGACCGGCTCACCCCGCCGTCGGCCGGGTCCCCCGTGTCCCCAGGTGCTTCGCCGCGAAGTCCAGGTCCAGGGCGACCTGCTTGATCCGCTCCTCCACGACCAGCGAGCCGTGTCCCGCGTCGTACCGGTACACGTCGTGCACCGCGCCCCGGGCCGCGAGCCGCTCCACGTAGTTGTCGATCTGCCGGATTGGGCAGCGCGGGTCGTTCACCCCGGCCGAGATGTGCACCGGCGCCTTCACCGCGTCCACGTACGTGAGCGGCGACGAGGCCTCGTACCGCTCGGGCACCTCCTGGGGCGAGCCCCCGAGCAGCGTCCGGTCCAGCGCCTTCAGGGCCTCCATCTCGTCCTCGTACGCCGTGACGTAGTCCGCGACCGGGACGGCGGCCAGCCCGACCGCCCAGTCGTCCGGCTGGGTGCCGAGGCCGAGGAGCGTCAGATAGCCGCCCCAGGACCCGCCGGACAGGACAAGCCGCTCGGGGTCGGCGAGGCCGCTCTCCACCGCCCAGGAGCGGACCGCCGCGATGTCCTCCAGCTCGATCAGGCCCACCCGGTGCTTGAGCGCGTCCGTCCACTCCCGGCCGTAGCCCGTGGAGCCCCGGTAGTTGACACGCACCACCGCGTACCCGTGGTCGACCCAGGCCGCCGGACCCGAGGCGAACGCGTCGCTGTCGTGCCAGGCGGGGCCGCCGTGCACCTCGAAGATCGTGGGGAACGGGCCGGAGCCCTCCGCCGGGCGCTGCACGAGCGCGTGCACCCGGCCGCCGGGGCCCTCCACCCACACGTCCTCCACCGGCACCGACGGCGGCGCCTTCGGGCCCGGCGGGTCGAGGACGACCCCACCGGCCGTGGACCGCACCACCGGCGGCTCGGCCGCCGAGGACCAGAGGTACTCCACCGAGCCGTCCGGGCGGGCCGTCGCGTCCGACACCGAACCGGCCGGGGTCTCCACCCGCACCAGGGCGCCGGTGGCGATCTCGTACCGCCAGAGCTCGCTGCGCGCCTCGAAGCCGTGCACGATCAGCAGCCCCGAGCCGTCCGGGTACCACTCCGCCGACACGTCCCCCGGCAGGTCGAGCCGCAGGTCGGTCTTGGTGCCCGCGGCCACGTCCCAGAGCAGCGGCTCCCAGCGGCCGCGCCGCTGGTGCCCGACGAGCAGCCGGGTGTCCCCGGGCAGGGGGGCGAAGCCGAGGACGGTGAGCCCCAGCTCCCGCGTGCCGCCCGCGGTGTCGTCGAGCTCCGCCACCACGCTCGCGTCCGAGGCCCGCAGCACCCGCAGCGCCGAGTGCATCGCGTCGCCGTGCTCGGTGTGCTCGATCGCGATCAGGTCGCCGTCGTACGAGAGGTCGCCCACCCCGGCGGACTCCCGGTGCCGGTAGATCTCTACCGGGGCGTCGGCGCCCGGCCGCAGCAGATGGACTGTCGAGCCCTCCTCGTCCGTGGAGCGGCCCACCACGAGCGTGCCCTCGCGGCCGATGGCGAGCCCCGCCGGGTAGGAGGCCTCGAGCCCCGGCACGGCCGGCTCGTCCGCGCCGCCCGCGAACGGCTGGCGCATCCACACCCCGAACTCGTCCCCGTCCGTGTCCGCGAACCACCAGATCCACTCGCCGTCCGGGGACAGCGTGCCGTCCGTCGTGCCGTTCGGCCGGTCCGTGACCTGGCGCTGCCCGCCGCCCGCCCGGTCCCAGGCGTACAGCTCGAACGTCCCCGTCGCGTTCGACACGAACAGCGAGCGGTCCGGCGCCTCCTCGGCCCAGTCGGGCAGCGACACCCGGGGGGCCCGGAAGCGCTGCTCCCAGACGGGGACGTCCGCGCCGGTCTCGTACGTGATCTCAGTCATGGCACCCATCATGCTCCGCCCGGCAGACAATCCGGTCGCGTCCCCCCGAACCTGTGGATAACCTCGCCGACATGTACTCCCCGACTCCCGAGGACTGGCGCGAGGCCAACCGCGCCCGCTGGGACGAACGCGTCCCGATCCACGCCGCCAGCGAGTTCTACGACCTCGACGCCTTCCGCGCGGGCAAGGACGCCCTGCGGGACTTCGAGCGCGCGGAGGTCGGGGACGTCACCGGACGGTCGCTGCTCCACCTCCAGTGCCACATCGGCCTCGACACCCTGTCCTGGGCCCGGCACGGCGCCGCGCACGTCGTCGGCCTCGACTTCTCCGAGCCGGCCGTCGAGACCGCCCGCTCGCTCGCCGCCGACCTCGGCCTGACCCAGGACCGCGCGGCCTTCGTCGCCGCCGACGTCTACGACGCCGTCGAGGCCGTCCCCGACCGCGCGTACGACATCGTCTACACCGGCAGCGGCGCGCTGTGCTGGCTCCCCGACCTCGACCGCTGGGCGGAGACCGCCGCCGCGCTCGTCGCGCCCGGCGGCTTCCTGTACGTGGCCGAATTCCATCCGCTCACCGACTCGCTCGACGACGAGACCGGCTCGCGGATCGTCCACGACTACTTCGTCCGCGACCCGTGGGTGGACACCAGCCCGGGGACGTACGCCGACCTCGACGCCGCCACCGTCCACAACCGCAGCGTGGAGTGGGTCCACCCGGTCGGCGAGGTCGTCACGGCCCTCGCCCGGGCCGGGCTGCGCATCGAGTTCCTGCACGAGCACGACGCCTCGCTGTTCCCCCGCTTCGGCGCGCTCCAGCGGCACGAGGACGGCTCCTACCGCTTCCCCGCGGACCGGCCGCGCATCCCGCTGATGTACTCGGTCAAGGCCTCCCGCCCGGCCTGACGCGACGGGGCAAGGCCCCCACGGAGCCCCCGCCCGTCCGCGCGCCCGTCCGCCGACCCGCGCGCGTCCGCCGCCCCTCAGCCGGTGTCCGGGCGCACGTGGTGCGTCCTGCGCCCGTCGGGACCGAGGACCTGCGCCCCTATTTTGTGGGTGCGCAGGGAGAGCGCGGTCCCCGTGATCCGCAGCGCGGGCGCGGCCCGCACCAGCGAGGCCGCCACCTCGTGCAGCTCGTCGACCGTGCGGAG
Organism: Streptomyces sp. NPDC003327; assembly: GCF_053589515.1. Classification (NCBI taxonomy): domain Bacteria; kingdom Bacillati; phylum Actinomycetota; class Actinomycetes; order Kitasatosporales; family Streptomycetaceae; genus Streptomyces; species Streptomyces sp. NPDC003327. The sequence goes on from NZ_JBSFSA010000009.1 coordinate 42,631, forward strand.
CCACATCGCGAGCGCCAGGTTGTGCGGCCCGGTGACCGAGGTGATCAGCCGGGTCTCGCGCAGCCGGGTCAGGGCCGCCACCGTCACCGGCTCGTCCTGCGGCGGCACGGTGGCCGTCACCGTCGCCCACACCGGGCGCCCGGAGAACCTCGGGGCCGGCAGGCAGTGGTGGTGGAACGCGCCCGTCGCCGTCAGCACGTCCAGCCTGCGCCGGACCGTCGACTCGCTCGCCCCGCACTGCCGGGCCAGCTCGGCCGCGCTGCGCCGCGCGTCCCCCGCCAGCTCCGCGACCAGCCGCCGGTCCAGCTCGGTGACGGGCGGCTGCACGCGCGCGTGCGGGGTGCCGCGCCGGTCGCCGCCCGTGGCCTCCTTGAGGAGCCGCACCTGCGCGGGGGTGAGCTGCTCGATCCGGGACCGGTAGGGGCGGTTGTGCAGCCGGGTCACGACCTGCGTGCGGGACCTGAGCACCCCGGGCAGCCGCCGCACCCGCCCGGCGAGATAGGCGTCCAGGGCGTACAGATCCGGACAGACCACGAGCAGGACGAGGTCGGCGTCGCCGGTCACCTGGTGGACGCCGAGCGTGCTCGGGTCGCCGGAGAGTTCCACGGCGGTGGCCTCCGCCTCGCCGGCCGTGCACTCCAGCTCGATCCAGGCGTACAGCGTCGCGCCCGCCCGGGAGCGCGCCGCGAGCAGCGAACTCCAGGCGTAGCCGCCGGTCGTCAGGTGTTCCCAGCGCCGGGCGAGGGTCTCGGGACTCGCCCCGAGCACGGTCGACAGCTGGGTCCAGCTCGCGCGCGGGGCGATCTGGAGTGCGTGGATCAGTGACAGATCCGCCTCTCCCAGGACGGATTCCCCGGTGCTCATTCCCCTCCTTGGCCGATCCCCGGCAAACCATGGGTGCGGGTACCGGGGCGCCCCAGGATGTGTACCGGGGCATATGCATTCAAGCCGCAACCGGGGCCGTTGGCCATGCGGTCGCGCATACCTCGCGGGAACGGGCAGGAAGAAACCGGGCGGAACGACGGGGGTCGGCACATGGAAGCGGGTACGGGTGCGGGCACCGGGCCCGGCGGAGGCCGTCCGGCCGCCGTCGAGTACCTCTGGGGCGAACCCGTCGGCACCGAGCAGCTCGCCGCCGCCGAGCGCGGCTACCTGAGCAGCGGCCCGTCCGAACGGCTCCTGTGGGAACGGCTCTCCGTCTTCGAGGGCGCGTTCGGCCCGGAGGCCGTCCGCCGGGTCTGCGGCTACGGTGCCCTTTCCGAGGACCGCGTCGAGCGGGTCCTCGACCGGATCGCGCCGCTCGCGCTCCTCCCCGTCGACGACCTCTTCGACGGCGAGGCGGGCGGGCTGCGCCACTGGATGCCGTATCCGATGCGCGCGGTCGGCGCCCGGCGGCTCAGCGAGCGCGGCGAGCGCGGGACCGTCGTCCGGCGCCACCGCGCGTGGTGCGTGACGGTGGCGGGGAAGGCCGCCGACTGGTGGCAGCTCGGGCGGCAGGTCGACGCCCGGGACCTGGCCCTGCGCGAACTCCCGGACCTGGCGGCCGCGATGGACCCGACGACCGCGCCGCTCTCGCCGGAAGCCGAGGCCGGCACGTCCGTCGAGATCACCGTCTCGCTCTGGTTCCTCTGGGTGGCCTGCGGCCGGGTCGCCGAGGGCCGCACCCGGCTCAAGCACGCGCTCGCCCTCCATCCGGAGCCGCCGTCCGCCCGCGCCCTGTGGCTCGCCGCGTTCCTGGAGCTGGAGGCGGGCCGCCCCGAGGACGCCGACCCGCTGCTCTCCCGGGCCTGGGCGGCGGCGGTACGGGACGGGGACGAGCGGTGCCTGGCGATGCTGGCGCACCTGCGGGGCGCGGCCGCCCTCCACCAGGGGCGGGCCGAGGCGGCGGGGGCCGAGTTCCGGGAGGCGCTGGCGGTGATGGGCCACGACCCGGAGTTCGGCCCGAGCCGGCAGGCCTGCTGGGTGGCCCTCGCGCTGGCGCTGGGCCGCAGCGACCCGGAGGCGGCGCAGGAGGCGCTGGACGAGGCGGACCGAGAGCACGGCGACCGGCTGGCCTGGGCCGGCCGGGACCTGTACGCGGACGCCTGGGCGCACCACGCGCGGGCCGAACTCCTCGTCTGGGACGGGGAGCGGGAGCGGGCCGTCGAGCACGCCCGGCGGGCGCTGCGCGAGCACCTGCGGCTCGGCTCCGCGGGCGGCGCGGCCTGCGCGGCGGAACTCCTGGCGCAGCTGCGGGTGCTGGACGGGCAGCACGCGTCGGCGGCCCATCTCCTGGGCGCGGTCGACCTGTTGCGTACGTCCGTCTTCGACGCCTCCTACCGGCCGGCGGCGTACTGCGCGGTGGTGCGCGGCCGGAGCGAGTCGGCGCTGCGGGGGCTGCTGGACGATCCGGAGCTGCGGCGCGCGTACGAAGAGGGCGCGCGGCGGGGCCTGTTCGCGCTGGCGGGCGAGGCCTGAGGCCCTGCGAGGGCCCGGGGGCGGGCTGCGGGCGAGGCCTGAGGGCCTGCGAGGGCCGCGGGGGGCGGGCTGCGGGCTGCGGGCGAGGTCCGGGGTTCTACGGGGCCCGGGGGGCGGGCGCCCCGGTTCGGTTGTCCGTGCGGCTGTCTACGATGGCGCCATGTTCGCCGTCGTCGCCGCCGCGGTCTTCCTGCTGCTGTTCGGGGTCGGGGTGCTCCGGGACCGGCGTCGCTTCGGGAACGCCGTGTACCTCGGGCTCGCCGTCACCTTCTTCGGCCTCGGCCTGCTCGCCGAGGTGCAGGACGCACCGCCGGGCGTCGCCGTGACCGTGATGGTCGTCGTGCTGCTCGTCCTCGGCTTCGGCCCGGTCGTCCTCGCCGGGCTCCTCTGCGTCAACGGCGTGCAGATGGTCCGCAGGGAGGGCGGAAGCCCGGCGAACCTGCTCTCGCTCCTCGCCGGTCTGGGCATCTTCGGCGTGCTCGGCCTGACGGCGGCGGCCCTCGTCACGCGCTCGCACGGGCTGGGACTGCTCGCCGGCACCGCCCTGGTGGTGCTCGGCTACGTCTCGTTCCTCTTCGTCTGCTTCGTCGGCTACGCGTACCTGTACGGCCGGATGCGGCTGCGCCGCGACGCGGACTACGTGGTCGTCCTCGGCTCCGGCCTGATCGGCAACCGGGTGCCGCCGCTGCTCGCGAGCCGGCTGGACCGGGGCCGCGAGGTGTACGAGAGACTCGCGGCGCGCGGCGGGGACGCGCCCGTCCTCATCGTCTCCGGCGGGCAGGGGTCCGACGAGCGGGTGCCCGAGTCCCACGCGATGGCCGACTACCTCCTGGAGCGGGGCTTCCCGGCCGGGGCCCTCGTCCGCGAGGACCGCTCGCGGACGACCGAGGAGAACATGATCTTCAGCAGGGAGCTGATGGAGCGGGACCGGCCCGGCTCCTCCTGCGTGATCGTCACCAACAACTTCCACGCGTTCCGGGCGGCGATCCTCGCCCGGCGGGTGGGGGTGGACGGGCAGGTGGTGGGTGCGCCGACCGCCGCGTACTTCTGGCCGTCGGCGACCATCCGCGAGTTCGTCGCGGTCTTCCTGCAGTACAAGGCGGTCAACCTCGGGATCTGCGGGACGCTGGTCCTGCTGGGCGTCGCGGCCTGGTTCGCCCGCTGACACCGGGCGGGGGAGGCGCTCCGTACCTACTCTGGAGAGGTACGGAGGTGACCCATGAGGCGACGCCACCACTTCCACACCGACTACCACGGGCACTCGGTCTCCGCGACCGTGCAGACCGGCCGCCACCCGGTCGTCGAGGTCCTCGTCGACGGCAAGGAGACCGGTCACACCACCACGAAGGCCGACCGGCCCGTCACCGTCCCGATCGAGCTGCCGACGGACCCGCCGACCGCGGCGACGGTACGGGTGACCCTCGGGCCCGGTGTCCCACGCTGCCTGCTGCACGTGGAGGCGGACGGGGAGCCGCAGGTGATGGCGCCGCGGGCGTACTGAGTCGTACGGAGGAGACGGCCTAGGAGAGCCAGGCCATCCCGATGACGAGGAAGACGACGAAGGCGATGGCACCGGCGACGGCGGCCGTCTTGCGGGGGCGGCGCCGCGACAGCTCGGCCAGGCCGCCGCCGACCGCGCTCGTGGTGCCGGTCGCCGCCCCGCGCCGTCGCGGGGCGGCGGAGACGGCGGGGGGAGCGGTGCGCTGCGCGGGAATCGCCGGGGGCATGGCGGCGGGCATCGGCGCGGGCGGCGTCCGGGTCCCGGCAGCCACGGGCGCGGGCGCGTGGCCCGTTCCGTGGCCGCTCCTGCCGTGCGCGGGGCCGTGGACCGCCGGGCCGTGGCCCGGTCTGCGGCGGTGCCCGGGCGGCGCTGTGTGCTGCGGCTGCGCCGGGGACGGGGTCCCGGGCTGGTGCGGCTGCGGCCGGGCGTAGTCGCGCCAGGCGCCGGAGGAGAACCAGTCCGCGATGGCCTGCGCCGCCGGCCGCTGCTCGGGCTGCTTGGCGAGCAGGCTCAGCAGATACGTCTCGAAGGCGGGCGGAAGCACCACCCCGAGTCGCCCCGGGGGCGTCGGCGGCGTGTCGATGTGCTGGTAGAGCAGGGCGGTCGCCGTGTCCGCGCGGAAGGGCGGGTTGCCGGTGAGCAGCTGGTAGAGGACGCAGCCGAGGGAGTACACGTCGGAGGCCGGCGACGCCGGCTGCCCGAGGGCCCGCTCGGGCGCCAGGTACAGCCCCGTGCCCACGATCTGGCCGGTGGTCGTGAGCGCGGCGGACGGGTCGTCGACGAAGCGGGCGATGCCGAAGTCGGCGAGCTTCACCGTGCCCTGGTCGTCGACGAGGAGGTTCCCCGGCTTGATGTCACGGTGGACCACGCCCTGCCGGTGCGCGGCGGCGAGCCCGGCGGCGGCGTGCGCGGCGACCACGGCGACCCGTTCGGCGGGAAGCACGAGCGGCTGCCCCGGAACGCCGGCGAGGCTGTCCCCCTCCACCAGCTCCATGACCAGGTACAGCTTCCCGTCCCACGTACCGAAGTCGAAGACGCCGACGACGTGCGGGTGGCTCAGCCGCGCGGCGGTCTGCGCCTCCAGGCGGAAGCGGTCGCCGGCCGACGGGTCGGCCTCGTGACCGAGCATCAGCTTCACGGCCACGGACCGCCCGAGGACCTCGTCGGTGGCCTGCCACACCTCGCCCATGCCGCCACGGCCGATACACATGTGAAGTCGATATCGGTCCGCGACCAGCACCTGGAGACCACCCTTTCGACGATCGATCAACAAGACGGGAGGGAACCAGCGTAGAGCCGCGCGACGGTCCCTCCCGCCACGCCCCCCGCCCCCGGTCCACGCCGTTCCGCGACGCGCCCGCCCCGCCTCGCCCACCTCCTCACCCGCGGGCCTCCGCCCGACCGCCTCCGGAGGCGTCCGGCCCGACGGCGGGTGCCCGCCAGGTGAACGTGCGGTGGCCACTCCGGTTAGCATCACGGCCCGAGACATTGGTGACCGTGGGACGGAGTGGCCGTGGCGCGACCGCGTGTGGGTGTGGCAGTGCTGACGATGGGCACCCGCCCCGACGAACTGCGGGCCCTGCTCGACTCGGTGGCCCGCCAGGACGAGCCGGCCTCCCGGGTCGTCGTCGTCGGCAACGGCACCGGCTCGCTCCCGGAACTCCCCGAGGGCGTCATCGGCGTCGAACTCCCGGAGAACCGGGGCGTGTCGGGCGGCCGCAACGTCGCCATCGAGACGCTGCGCGCCACCGGTGAGGTCGATGTGCTCGTCGACCTCGACGACGACGGCCTCCTCGTCGACACCGACGTCTTCCGGCAGCTCGCCGACCGGTACGCCGCCGAGCCCGACCTCGGCATCGTCTCCTTCCGGATCGCCGACGAGACCGGCGAGACGCAGCGCCGTCACGTGCCCCGCCTGGGGGCGAAGGACCCGCTCCGGGGCGGCGAGGTCACCACCTTCCTCGGCGGCGGCCACGGCCTGTCCATGCCGATGCTCGACCGGATCGGCGGCTGGCCGGAGGAGTTCTTCTTCACCCACGAGGAGACCGATCTCGCCTGGCGGGCCCTCGACGCGGGCTGGAAGGTCCGGTACGTGCCCGAACTCCTGCTCCAGCACCCCAGGACCAGCCCTGCCCGGCACGACGTCTACTACCGGATGACGGCCCGCAACCGCGTCTGGCTGGCCAAGCGCAACCTCCCGGCCCTCCTGGTCCCGCTCTACCTCGGCGTCTGGACCCTGCTCACCCTCGCCCGCACCCGCTCCGCGCCGGGCCTGCGCGCCTGGTTCGCGGGCTTCGCGGAGGGCGTCCGGCGCCCCTGCGGCACCCGCCGCCCGATGCGCTGGTCCACGGTCCTCCGCATGACCCGACTGGGCCGCCCGCCCATCGTCTAGACCGTTTCACCGGCCCGGCGGCGGAAGACGGCGGCCCGGCGGCGCAACGACGGCGCGACGACGGCGGAACGAGGGGCAACGACGGCGGAACGACGGCCGGATGTGACCCTGCGCCCGGTTCGTCCGTGAGGGGACCATGACGACCGTGACCCGACCGGTCCCCGAGCCTCGTGTGAGATCTCTGTCCCGGCACGACTTCCCCACCAATCCAGTCGGAAAGTGCGGAAGGACCCGAAGGCGGAGGTCCGTACCGGTGGCCCCCGCCGCCGATCACCGCCGGAGGTAAACGTGAGCCCAGCCCGTGCGCCGCACGCCGCGCCGTACACCGTCGCCGTCGTCGGAGTGGGGGCGGCCGGCGCGCTGACCGCCGTCCACCTCTGCGAGACGGCAGCCCGCCGCAGGACCCCGCTCGACCTCGTCCTCGTCGACCCCGCCCCCGAGGCGGGCCGGGGCACCGCCTACGCCACGACCGACCCGCGCCACCGCCTCAACGTCCCGGCCGGGGGCATGAGCTGCTACCCCGACGATCCCGGCCACTTCATCCGCTGGCTCTGCCGCCACGGCGAACCCACCGTCACCGCCGCCGACTTCGCCACCCGCTACCGCTACGGCGCCTACCTCGCCGACACCCTCGCCCGTGCCATCGTCCGCGCCCACGGCGTCGTGACCGTACGCCGCCTGCGCACCCGCGCCGAGCACTGTTCCGCCGCCCCCGGCGGCCGGGTCGCGCTCCGCCTCGCCGACGGCACGCACCTCACCGCCGACCGCGCGGTCCTCGCCACCGGCCCCGCGGCCCCCGCCGCCCCCTGGGCGCCCCCGGAGCTGCGCGCCGCCCCCGGCTTCGTCCCCGAACCCTGGGTACGCGGCGCCCTCGACGGCCCCCGCTACGGCGACGGCGACGTCCTCCTCGTCGGCACCGGACTCACCGCCGTCGACCTCGCCCTCACCCTGGAACGCCCCGGCCGCACCGTGCACGCCCTCTCGCGCGGCGGCCTCCTGCCCCAACCGCACGCCCTCACCCCGGCCGGCCCCATGCCCCCGCCGGACGGCCTGCGCGGAGCCCCCCTCGACCGACTGCGCCGCACCGTCTACGGCCACGTCGCCCGCTCCGTACGCCTCCACGGCGACTGGCGCCCCGCCCTGGACGGCCTGCGCCCGCACACCGCCGCCCTCTGGCGCGGCCTCAGCACCGAGGAGCGCGTCGAACTCCTCGACCGCGAGGGCGCCTTGTGGAACACCCACCGCCACCGCATGGCGCCCGCCACCGCGGAGGCCCTCGCCCGCGCCCGTACGGCACGACGCCTCGCCGTCCACGCGGGCGGCGTCGCCCGGGCCACCGCCCACGACGACGGCACCCTCACCGTCGGGCTCGCCGACGGCCGCGACCTGCGCGTCACCTGGGTCGTCGACTGCACCGGACCCGGACGGCGCCCCGACGACCCCCTGTGGCGCTCGCTGTTCGACGCCGGCGCGGCGACGCCGGGCCCGCTCGGCATGGGCGTCGCCACCCGCGACGGCCGCCTGCTCGACACCGAGGGGCGCACCGGCCTGCCCGTCCACACCCTGGGCGCCCCGCGCCGCGGCGAACTCTGGGAGACCACCGCGATCCCCGAGATCCGCGTCCAGGCCGCCGCCCTCGCCGAGGACCTGCTCGCCCCCCTCGCGCCGCGGCCCCGCACCAGCCGCCGCCCCCTCGACGGCCACGGCCTCGCCCTGTCCACCCACGCCGAGGCGGCCGCCGCCTACCGCACCGGCCTCGACCGCGTCCTCAAGGTCCGCTCCGGAGCCGAGGACGCCCTCGCCCGCGCGGTCGCCCTCGACCCCGGCTTCGCCCTCGGCCACGCGGCCCTCGCCCTCCTCGGCCACGAGTGCGGCGCCCCCGTCGACGTACCGAGGGCCCTCGCGGACGCCCAGCGCAGCGCCCGCGAGCGCGCCGACGCGCGCGAGCGCTCCTTCGTGGACGTCGTCACCCGCCGCGTCCACGGCGAGGACGGCGACACCGCGCTCGTACGCCACCTCGACGCGCACCCCGGCGACGCCCTCGCGCTGGCCGCCGCCGTGCCGACGATCGCCTTCTCCGGCGTGGACGACCTCGACGACGCGTACGCGCTCCGCCTCGTCGAGCGCACCTCACCGGCGTACGACGGCCACTGGTTCCACACCTCGCTGCTGGCCTTCCTCCGCCAGGAGCAGGGGCGCTTCCACGAGGCCGGGGAGCTCGCCCACCGCGCCCTCGCCGCCGAACCCGCCTCCGGCCACGCCGTCCACGCCCTCGCCCACGTCCACTACGAGACGGGCACGCACCGGGCGGGCCGCGACTGGCTGGACCGCTGGGTCTCCGGCCGGGGCCGCGGCGCCGTCCACCGCGCCCACTTCTCCTGGCACGTCGCCCTGCACGAACTGGCCCTCGACGACCCGGCGGCCGTCCGCAGGCGCTGGCTCGGCCAGCTGGCCCCCGGCCGGGTCACCGGCGTCCGCGCCCTCGTCGACTCCGGCTCGCTGCTCTGGCGCGCCCGGCTCAGCGACAGCTGGCGCGGCGACCTGCCCGCCGCCGACGTCCTCGACCAGGTGCAGGCCGACGTCCTGGAACGGCCCGCGACCGCGTTCATCGCGCTGCACTGCGCGGTCGCCCTCGCCGCCGCCGGCGACCTGCCCGCACTGCGCCGCCTGCGCGACCACGCGTCGGGCGCCGACGAGGTGCAGCGCGAGGTGATCGCCCCGCTCTGCGAGGCCCTCACCGCCCTCGCCGAGGAACGCTTCCGCGACGCGGCGGCCGGCCTCCACGCCCTCCTGCCGCACCTGCGCCGGGTCGGCGGCAGCGCCGCCCAGCGCGAGGTGGTCGAGGAGACCCTGCTGTACGCCCTGACGGCGGACGGCCGCTCCGACGCGGCCCGCCGCCTCCTGGACGCCCGCCTCGAACGCCGCCCGGCCCCCCGCGACCACCGCCTCCGCACCAACCTCCCGGCCTGACCCCCCCGCCCCGGCCCGCTCGGCCCCACCCGAGCGGGCTCCGGCCCCACACCCGAGTGGCACCCGGAAACTCCCGGAAACCACTCAGGGGCCTGATTCGATCTCTCGAATCAGGCCCCTGACCTGGTCTTCTGTCGGGGTGGCGGGATGTGAACCCACGACCTCATCGTCCCGAAGCAACTCGGGCGGGGCCAGCCCGACTACCGGACAGCTCGCCTCATAGGTGTTGCTTCGCTGCCCTCACCAGATGGGCAATGCCATCCCGCGTGTGCGTCCTGCGCTGATCCAGCTCTGACCGGATGTCTGTCCTGTGTACGGCTGTGATCTCGGCAAGCAGGCTTTCACCCTTGCGGCTCAGCTCGTCATTGTCGGTGAGCATCTGCATCCGGAACAGAGCCTCCTGGGCCTTGGACCTGAGGTCGTATGCCCGGATCTGCACAGCCTCAGCGGCTTCCGGAGGGGGCTGCTCATGCGTGCAAAACCAAAGATGGACGAGACACCGCCGGTAGTTGATCAAAGCCGCCGCATAGGCCGTGTACGCGTCCAGTCGTTCCTGACGCAGCTTCTCGTCCCGTGTGAACTGGTGGCCTCTCTCAGTGGTGCGCCGTTGGACTCCCAGGGTGATCCCCGAACCAAGCAGGGTGCCCAAGACGGCGATGGCGCTGGCGATTATGGCTTCCACCCCTGTAGAAGACCACGGCTGAAGGCGCTCTGTGATCGTTTTCGCAGGGGCCACCGGGGCGCGTGGGGGGGCAAGCCCACTGTTTGAGACTTCGGCGCTGATCCCCAGCGGTCGTGGACACGCGGAGAGCCGTAGTCACGCAGGGGGACACGCAGCACGAAACAGGTGAGGCCGGTACTGGAATCAGTACCGGCCTCACCTGCTGTTTCGGCTGTCGGGGTGGCGGGATTTGAACCCACGACCTCTTCGTCCCGAACGAAGCGCGCTGCCAAGCTGCGCTACACCCCGATGTCACTGCTCTGTTCTTCACGTCGCGGCGACATCGATTACTTTAGCCCACGCGCGCGCTGAGACGAAATCCGGTTTCCTCGGGGCCGCGCCGCAGGTCGGGCCCGGTCCGGGGGGACGAGGTCCGCAGGTCGTCAGCGGCGGGCCGTCAGGGTGAGCAGCGTGGCCTCCGGGGGGCAGGCGAAGCGGACCGGGGTGAAGCGGTTGGTGCCGCAGCCCGCGGAGACGTGCAGGTAGGAGGTGCGGCCGACGGCGGTGTGGGTGGAGAGGCCCTTGACCCGGTCCGTGTCCAGGTCGCAGTTGGTGACGAGCGCCCCGTAGAAGGGGACGCACAGCTGGCCGCCGTGGGTGTGTCCGGCGAGGACCAGCTCGTACCCGTCGGCCGTGAAGGCGTCCAGGGACCGCAGGTACGGGGCGTGCACGACGGCCGTCGTGAAGTCCGCGGTGGCGTCGGGGCCGCCGGCCACCCGCTCGTACCGGTCCCGCTTGATGTGCGGGTCGTCGAGGCCGGTGAACGCCAGGTCGGCCTGGGGCAGTTTGACCCGGCCGCGGGCGTTGGTGAGGTTCACCCAGCCGGCCGCGTCGAAGGCGTCCCGCATGGGCTCCCACGGGTTGTGGACGGCGCCGACGACCGGCTTGTTGCCGTTCAGGCCGTGGCGGCCCTGGGCCTTCTCCAGCAGGTAGCGGGCGGGGTTGCGCAGCCGTGGCCCGTAGTAGTCGTTGGAGCCGAAGACGTACACGCCGGGGAACTCCATCAGCGGGCCGAGCGCGTCGAGGAGTTCCGGCACGGCTTCGCCGTCGGAGAGGTTGTCGCCGGTGTTGACGACGAGGTCGGGGCGGAGCCCGGCCAGCTTCTGGAGCCAGACCCGCTTCTTCCGCTGACCGCTCACCATGTGGATGTCGGAGACCTGGAGGACCCGCAGGTCGTCCATGCCGGGGGGAAGCACGGGGACCGTCACCCGGCGGAGCCGGAAGGAGCGGGCTTCGAAGCCCGCCGCGTAGACGAGTCCGGCCGCGGCCGTCGCCGTGACACCTGCCGTGATCTTCAGGGGGATCCCGTACCGTGCGCGCATCCCCCCATCGTCGCAGACCCGCGCGGCGGAAATGCGCGGGCGGTGGGCCCGGGGCACCTGCCACACTTGACCCCATGACCACGCTCAAGGCCAAGCTCCAGGACGACCTCAACGCCGCGATCAAGGAGCGCGACGAGCTCCGCTCCTCGACCCTGCGGCTGACCATCGCCGCGATCACGAAGGAGGAGGTCGCCGGCAAGACGAAGCGCGAACTCTCCGACGACGAGGTGCAGAAGGTGATCGCCAAGGAGGCGAAGAAGCGCCGCGAGGCCGCGGACGCCTTCGCCCAGGGCGGTCGCACCGAGTCGGCCGAGCGCGAGAAGGCGGAGGGCGTCATCCTCGACGCGTACCTGCCCAAGCAGCTCAGCGACGAGGAGCTGGAGGGCATCGTCGCGGCCGCCGTCGAGGAGGCGAGGGCCGCGGGCGCCGAGGGGCCGCGCGCCATGGGCGCCGTCATGAAGATCGTCAATCCGAAGGTCGCGGGCCAGGCGGAGGGCGGCCGGGTCGCCGCCGCCGTGAAGAAGCTGCTCGCGGGCTGAGCCGCGCCCCGTCCGTGCTCCTACGAGGAAGGGCGCCCCACCACCGGTGGGGCGCCCTTCCTCGTAGGACAGGGGGAGCGGAGCGGTCAGTCGTTCCCGCCGCGTCCGTTGCCGGGGCGGCCGCCGTCCGTCCCGCCGATCAGGTCCGGCGGGAGCGTGATCCCGCCCGGGAACGGGTTGGTCGGGTTGGTCGGGTCGGTCGGCTTGGTGTCGCCGGGCTTGGCGTCACCGGGCTTGCGCGGCTTGTTCGGGCCCTCGCCGCCCTCCTTGGGGTCCTTCGGCTTCTCGGAGCGCGGCACGCTGATCGGCGCGAAGCTCGGCGTCTCGGACGCGTCGAGCGCGCCCGTCATCGCGATGCGCCAGATCGGGCCGGGCAGGCAGCCGCCGCAGACCTTCTCGTAGTACTCGCCGCCGATGGTGAGGCGGTACATCGGCGTCTTGTCGCCGACGTCGTCGCCGACCCAGACGGCGGTGGACAGGTTCGGCGTGTAGCCGACGAACCAGGCGTCCTTGCGGTCGTTGGTCGTACCGGTCTTGCCCGCGTTGTCGCGGTCGCTGAGGCCGGCCCGCGTACCCGTGCCGTCCTCGACGACGCCCTTGAGCATCTGGTTGATCATGTCGGCGGTGCGCTCGCTCATCGCCCGCGTGCACTTCGTCTGCGGGACGTTCAGCTTGTCGCCGTTGGGCGCCTTGATGGACTCGATGGCGACCGGGATGCAGTAGATGCCGCGGTTGGCGAAGGTCGCGTAGACCGCCGCCATGTCGAGCGGGGTGCTCTCCTCACCGCCGAGGGTGATGGAGGGGCGCTCCTCGACGGCCTTGCGGAGCTCGCGCTCGTAGCCGACCTTCTTCGCCATCTGCACCGTCTCGCAGAGGCCGGCCAACTGCTCCAGCCGCGCGAAGTAGGTGTTGATGGACTTCCCGAGGGCGGTGGTCATGTCGTAGTGACCGAACTCGGACTCGAGCTCGTTGCCGATCTCCCAGTCGCGGTTGCCCGCGGGCTGCCCGTCGCAGGTGGTGTAGTTCCGCTCCGGGATGGTGATCTCGGTGGGGTCGCTGAAGGACTGCGCCGGGCTCAGGCCCTTCTCCAGGGCGGCGGCCGCGGTGATCGGCTTGAAGGTCGAGCCGACCTGGAAGCCGTACGTCGTGCCGCCCATCTTGCTGCCGACGGCGAGGTTGAGCGTGGTCTGGTGCTGCTTCTGGTCCAGGCCGTACGGGCGGGACTGGCCCATCGACAGGATCTTGCCGGTGCCCGGGTGGACCTGGACGACGGTGGCGGCGACCGGGTCGTCCTTGTTGATCTTGGCGATCGCGGCCTCGTTGACGGCGGCCTGGGCGCGCGGGTTGAGCGTCGTCCTGACGGTGAGGCCGCCGAGGTTCCACAGCTTCTGGCGCTCCTCGGACGTCTTGCCGAAGACCGGGTCGCTGAGGATCGTCTTGCGGACGTAGTCGCAGAAGAAGCCGGAGCCCTCGACGGCGGTGATGCAGCCGTTCTTGGGCGACTTGACCTTGAGCTTGATCGGCTGGGCCTTCGCCTGGTCGGCCTCCGCCTGGCTGATGTCCTTGACGTCGGCCATGCGCTGGAGGACCACGTTGCGCCGTTTCGTGGCCTCTTCGATGTCGTTGATCGGGTCGTAGCGGCTCGGCGACTGGACGAGGCCGGCCATCATCGCGGCCTCGCCGAGGGTGAGCTTCGCGGCCGGCTTGGAGAAGTACCGCTGGGAGGCGGCCTCGATGCCGTACGCCTGCTGCCCGAAGAACGTGATGTTGAGGTAGTTCTCCAGGATCTTCTTCTTGCCGAGCTCTTCCTCGACCTGGATCGCGTACTTCAGCTCGCGGACCTTGCGGCCGATCGTCTGCTGGGTGGCCTGCGCGACCTTCTCGGGGTCGTCACCGGCCTCCTCGACGAAGACGTTCTTCACGTACTGCTGGGTGAGCGTGGACGCGCCCTGCGCGACCCCGCCGGACTGCGCGTTGCGGTTGATCGCGCGCAGCACGCCCTTGAGGTCGATCGCCCCGTGCTCGTAGAAGCGCGAGTCCTCGATCGCGACGATCGCCTTCTGCATGTACGGGGAGATCTTGTCGATCGGTACGACCTTCCGGTCCCGTGAGTACACGGTGGCGATGAGGCCGCCCTCGGAGTCGAGGATCGTGGTGCGCTGACTGAGCGGCGGGGTCTTCAGGTTCGAGGGGATCTCGTCGAACCCCTCCACCGTCCCCTTCGCCGCGAGCCCGAGCGCTCCGGCCGCGGGCAGGGCGATGCCTGCCAGCACGGCTCCCGAGAGCACACTGACACCGAGGAACTTGGCGGCTTGCTGGGTCCCGGTCAGACCACCGCCCGAGCGCTTCTTTGCCATGGGGGCAGCCTACGTTCTCAATCGCCGGACACGCGTATATGCCTTGGCCTAAGCTGCTCCCAACTGTCACAGCAGTGCGGTCCGGCATCAAGACCCACGTGTGATGTTGGCGTGAAATCCCGTGACCCCGAAACCATGGGAACCTCATGCCCGATTCCGGCTCATGCGTCACCCGGTGCCCGAAGTGGGCCTGTGCGAAACGGATATGTTCGTGTGACATGTCCGGTATGCCAGACATGTCCTTCGATCACTCCCCTGGGTGATCTGACGCACACGCATAGTCCGTTCGGACCATTCAAGATTGGGCCCGAAGGGGGTGTTGCGCTGTGCCCACCTTCCGTAACGTCCCAACTGGCAGCGGTGAATATGCCGCTGCCGCCGTGGGGGAGCCTCGATTCGGGAGAGGACGGCGCCGGTATGGGCTGGGTAGCTGACTGGAGTGCGCAGGCGGCCTGCCGCACTACCGATCCGGATGAACTTTTCGTGCAGGGAGCGGCACAGAACAGGGCAAAGGCGGTGTGCACCGGATGCCCGGTGCGGACCGAGTGCCTGGCCGACGCCCTCGACAACCGCGTGGAGTTCGGTGTGTGGGGCGGCATGACGGAGCGCGAGCGCCGCGCACTGCTGCGCCGACGGCCGACGGTCACCTCGTGGCGCCGGCTCCTGGAGACCGCGCGCACCGAGTACGAGCGCGGGGCGGGCCTGCTGCCCGTCGCGATGGACGACGACGCGACGTACGCGGAGTACGCGGCGGTCGGATAGACCCCGCGGCGCGCCGTCGCTCTCGTCGGGGCGCGCTGGAGCGGACCCCCGCTCGTACCGAGGAACACTCGGGTGCGCTGGGACGGACCCCGCTCGTACCGGAGCGCGGCTCAGGCCGGGGGCGTACGCCCCGCGGCGAGCCGCTCGCCGATCGCCCGCAGCCCGGCGAGGTCGTGCACATCGCCGGGCAGGGCGGCCACTTCGGCCACCGCCACCTCGGGGTGGCGCGCCGTGAAGCGGTCACGCGTGTGCTGCTCACGCGCGAGGACCCGCATCCGCTCCGCATGGAGCCGGAGCAGGCCGGCGGTGAGCTTGCGTACGTCCGTGTCTCCTTCTGGTGCTTCTGTTGCATCAGGGGCCACGTCTCTGTGCGCGGCGTCTGCGTCCGTGTCGGCTGTGGGGGCAGCCTCGGGTACGGGAGAAGCGGCGGTACCGGCGGCGGTGGCGGGGTCTGACGGCTCGGGCGTCGTGGCCGGGGAGCCACGCAGAGCAGCCTTCCCGTCCCCCTGATCCACAATGCGCCCCTCCTCAAGATTTTCCGCCGCGGCGCGCGCCCGCTCGGCCGACAGCCGGGCGGCGCCACTGCCGTGCACACGGTTGAGGACGAGCCCGGCCAGCGGCATCTTCTCGGCGGCGAGCCGCTCCACGAAGTACGCGGCCTCGCGCAGCGCGTCCCGCTCCGGTGTGGCGACCACGAGGAAGGCCGTGCCCGGAGCCTGGAGCAGCCGGTACGTGGCGTCGGCGCGGGTCCGGAAACCGCCGAACATCGTGTCCATCGCCGCCACGAACGTCTGCACGTCCCCCAGGAACTGACCCCCCAGCAGCTTTCCCAGCGTCCCCGTCATCATCGACATGCCGACGTTCAGGAACTTCATCCCGGCCCGGCCGCCCACCTTCGCCGGCGCCATCAGCAGCTTGATGAACTTCCCGTCCAGGAAGGACCCCAGCCGCTTCGGCGCGTCCAGGAAGTCGAGCGCCGACCGCGACGGCGGGGTGTCCACCACGATCAGGTCCCACTCGTCACGGCCCCGGAGCTGCCCCAGCTTCTCCATCGCCATGTACTCCTGCGTACCGGCGAACCCGGCCGACAGGGACTGGTAGAAGGGGTTCTCCAGGATCGCCCGCGCCCGCTCGGGCTCCGCGTGCGCCTCGACGATCTCGTCGAAGGTCCGCTTCATGTCGAGCATCATCGCGTGCAGCTCGCCGCCGTCGGAGCCCTTGATGCCCTCCACCTTGCGCGGCGTGTTGTCGAGCGAGTCGATCCCCATCGACTGCGCGAGCCGGCGCGCCGGGTCGATGGTGAGGACCACCACCCGCCGCCCGCGCTCCGCCGCCCGCACGCCGAGCGCCGCCGCCGTGGTCGTCTTCCCGACCCCGCCCGCCCCGCAGCAGACGACGATGCGGGTCCCGCGGTCGTCGAGGATCGGATCGAGCTCCAGAACGGGAACGGTGTCGAACTCCACGGCCGCGCCGGGCCCGGAAGCCACGCCGAGGCCGGGAGCCGTGTCGGGCCGGGAGGCCGCGCCGGGCCCCGGAGTTGAGCCGGGCCCGGGAGCCGTGTCGGGCCCGCCCGCCCCGGGGCCGCCGGCCGCCTTCTCCGTCACGCGCCCACCCCTTGCCTCCGCAGTTCCTTCGCCAGCCGGTAGAGCCCGGCGATGTCCGCCCCGTCCCCGAGGTACGGCAGTTCGTACGAGGGCACCCCGACGCCGTCCAGGACGGCACGCTGCGCCCGCTCCAGCTCCACGCGCCGGGCGTGCTCCTCGGCCTGGCCCAGGAGCGGCTCCACGAGCGTCGTACCGCCCGCGAGGCCGGCCGAGGCCAGGGTCCGTGCGATCGCCTCGCGGTGGTCGCCGGAGGCGGCCCGTACCGCCGCTCCGTCGAGGACGTGCGGCCGCACCATGTTCACCACGACCCGGCCCACGGGGAGTTCGGCGTCGCGGAGCTCGGCGATGCCGTCCGCCGTCTCCTGGACCGGCATCTCCTCCAGGAGGGTCACCAGGTGGACCGCCGTCTCCGGGGACTTCAGGACCCGCATGACGGCCTGCGCCTGGTTGTGTATCGGCCCGATCCTGGCCAGGCCCGCGACCTCGTCGTTGACGTTGAGGAAGCGGGTGATGCGGCCGGTCGGCGGCGCGTCCATCACCACGTGGTCGTAGGTCGGGCGGCCGTTCTTCTCGCGCCGCCGGACCGCCTCGCACGCCTTGCCGGTCAGCAGGACGTCCCGGACGCCCGGGGCTATCGTCGTCGCGAAGTCGATCGCGCCGAGCTTCTTCAGCGCCCGCCCCGCGCTGCCCAGCTTGTAGAACATCTGGAGGTAGTCGAGGAGCGCGCGCTCGGCGTCGATCGCCAGCGCGTACACCTCGCCGCCGCCCGGAGCGACGGCGATCTTGCGCTCCTCGTACGGAAGCGCCTCCGTCTCGAAGAGCTGTGCGATGCCCTGCCTGCCTTCGACCTCGACGAGGAGGGTGCGCTTGCCCTCCGTCGCGAGGGCGAGCGCGAGGGCGGCGGCGACCGTCGTCTTACCGGTACCGCCCTTGCCGCTGACGACCTGGAGCCTGCTCACGCAGTCGAGCCTAACCACTGTCGGCGGCGCCCAATCAGGAGGCCGCCCCGGAGAAGCTCCCTAGGGCCTTTCTCAGGGGCGGCCCCGCAGGATCGGGCCCCCGACAGCGGATACAGTCGGCTCCATGACCAAGTGGGAGTACGTCACGGTGCCGCTTCTGGTGCACGCGACCAAGCAGATTCTGGACACCTGGGGCGAGGACGGCTGGGAGCTCGTCCAGGTCGTGCCCGGGCCGAACAACCCCGAGCAGCTCGTGGCCTACCTGAAGCGGGCCAAGTCGTGAGCGGGGCCGTCGAGGCGCGGATCGCCGAGCTGGGCCTGACCCTGCCGGCGGTCGTGCCCCCGATCGCCTCCTACCAGCCCGCCGTCCGGTCCGGCGCGTACGTCTACACCTCGGGCCAGCTCCCGATGGTCGACGGCAAGCTCCCGACGACCGGCAAGGTCGGCGCCGAGGTCACCCCGGAGGAGGCCAAGGAGCTCGCCGCCCGCTGCGCGCTGAACGCCCTCGCGGCCGTCAAGTCCGTCACCGGCGACCTGGACCGCATCAAGCGGGTCGTCAAGGTCGTGGGCTTCGTCGCCTCCGCCGCCGACTTCACCGGACAGCCGGCCGTCATCAACGGCGCCAGCGAGCTGCTCGGCGAGATCCTCGGCGAGAAGGGCGTCCACGCCCGCAGCGCCGTCGGCGTGACCGTGCTGCCGCTCGACGCCCCCGTCGAGGTCGAGGTCCAGGTGGAGCTGGTCGAGGACTGACCCCTCGACCCTCCCGGCACGGGCTCGTGCCGGGCCCTCCGGCTGAGAGCCGACCGCCCCTCCCTGTGGCGGTCGGCTCTCGTGCATTCCGGTGCTTGCGCATAGCATCCGGCCATGTCCAACGGTCAGTCGAATGGTCAGTGGTACCCGGCGGAGTGGCCCGACCGCATCCGCGCCCTCGCCGCGGGCGAGCTCACCCCGGTGGCGCCGAAGCGCGCCGCCACCGTCCTCCTCCTGCGGGACGCAGACAAGGGCCCCGAGGTCCACATGCTGCGCCGACGCGCCTCCATGGCCTTCGCCGGCGGCGCGTACGCCTACCCCGGCGGCGGGGTCGACCCGCGCGACGAGCACCCGGTGCGCTGGGCCGGGCCCTCCCTCGACACGTGGGCCGCGCGGCTCGGCCTCGACGAGCCCGCCCAGGCGCAGGCCGTCGTCTGCGCCGCCGTACGCGAGACGTTCGAGGAGGCGGGTGTCCTGCTCGCCGGCGAGACCGGCGACACGGTCGTCGGCGACACCACCGCCGACGACTGGGAGCGCGACCGCGCCGCCCTGGTCGCGCGCGAGCTGTCCTTCGCCGACTTCCTGGACCGGCGCGGGCTCGTCCTGCGCTCCGACCTGCTCGGCGCCTGGGCCCGGTGGATCACTCCGGAGTTCGAGCGGCGCCGCTACGACACCTGGTTCTTCGTGGCCGCGCTGCCCGCGGGCCAGCGCACCCGGGACGTCTCGGGGGAGGCGGACCGCACGGTGTGGATCCGCCCGGAGGACGCAGCCGCCGGCTACGACCGGGGCGAGCTGACCATGATGCCGCCGACGATCTCCACCCTGCGGACGCTGGAGCGGTACGACACGGCGGCGGGCGCCCTCGCCGCGGCGGCGGCGCAGGACATGACGGCCGTCCTCGCGCGGGCGCGGCTGGACGGCGAGGAGGTGATCCTCAGCTGGCCGGGCCACGAGGAGTTCACCAAGCGCGTGCCGAGCGCCCCCACGGGCGACGCGGCCGGATCGGGCCACTCAGCGGGCACGGCCGGATCAGATGCCCCGGCCGGCCCGGCCGGCCCGGCCGGTTCCGAGGTGCCGTCCCGTTCGGACGTGCCGTCCGGAGGTCGCGATGACTGACGCCGCCGCCCTCCCCGGGCAGCCGCGCGGGGCCGTGGTCTCCGGGCCCGCGACCGCCCGCGCCGTCAACGTCCTCGCGCCGAACGCGTCCCCGATGACCCTGGACGGCACCAACACCTGGATCGTCGCGGAGCCGGACTCCGACCTCGCCGTCGTCATCGACCCGGGGCCGCTCGACGAGGGGCACCTGCGCCACGTCCTCGCGACCGCCGAGCGCCTCGGCAAGCGCGTCGCGCTCACGCTGCTCACCCACGGGCACGCGGACCACTCCGAGGGCGCGGCCCGCTTCGCCGAGCTGACGCGGAGCCCGGTGCGGGCGCTCGACCCCGCGCTGCGGCTCGGGGACGAGGGGCTCGCGGCCGGGGACGTCGTCACCACGGGCGGCCTGGAACTGCGGGTCGTCCCCACCCCGGGCCACACCTCGGACTCGCTCTCCTTCCACCTGCCGGCCGACCGGGCGGTGCTCACCGGGGACACGATCCTGGGCCGCGGGACGACGATGGTCGCCCACCCGGACGGGCGGCTCGGCGACTACCTGGACTCGCTGCGGCGGCTGCGCTCGCTCACCGTCGACGACGGCGTGCACAACGTCCTGCCGGGCCACGGGCCCGTCCTGGAGGACGCGCAGGGCGCCGTGGAGTTCTACCTCGCGCACCGGGCCGGACGGCTCGCCCAGGTGGAGACGGCCGTCGAGCAGGGCCACCGGACGGCGGCGGAGGTCGTGGCGCACGTGTACGCGGACGTGGACCGCTCGCTGTGGCCGGCCGCCGAGCTGTCCGTACGGGCGCAGCTGGAGTACCTGGGGGAGCGCGGCCTGATCTGAGCACCCCCCCGGTGGGAGGCCGAGGGAGCCCCCGGGAACCTTCGCGGCCCGGAGCGTGTCTTACGCTCCGCTTATATCTGGCCGTAGCTCTCGGGGGGAAAGCCCGTGTTCGTCATCGCCATCCTGCTGGTCGTCGCCGCAGTGGTGCTCTTCTTCGTCGGCCGCGCCAACGACGCGAAAGGGCTGAAGCTGGGTGCCCTGGGCGCCGTCGTGGCCGGCGTCTTCTCGCTGATCGTGAGCATGACCTACGTGATCAGCGCCTACGAGGTCGGCGTGCCGGTCGCCTTCGGCAAGGTCGGTTCGCCGATGACCTCCGGCATGCACGTGAAGTCGCCGTTCACCGACGTCACCACCTTCTCCACCCGCCCCGTCGACCTCAACCTCTCCGACAAGGACGTGGTCGAGGTCCGCTCCTCGCAGGGCGGTGTCATGTACGCGGAGGTGACGGTCAAGTGGGCCGTCGTCCCGTCCAAGGCCGTCGAGCTGTACAAGCTCGCGGGCAGCGAGGACGCCATCCAGCAGCGGCTCGTCTACCCGGACAGCCGGGAGATCGTCCGCAACGTCTTCGCCCGCTACTCGAGCGAGCAGGGCTACGCCTCCGACCGCGAGAAGATCAACGCCGAGATCGGCGCCCTCATCAAGGAGCGCCTGGCCCCGCGGGGCATCGACGTCACCACGGTCAACCTGCGCAACGTGAAGCCCTCGGACGCCCTCCAGGGCCAGATCGACCGCAAGATCCAGCAGCAGCAGGCCACCGAGCGGGCCACCGAGGCCGCTCGTACGGCCAAGGCCGAGGCCGACCGCCGCCGCATCGAGGCGGAGGGCATCGCGCGCGCCAACAAGATCCTCAACGACTCGCTGACCGACAAGGTCCTGCTGAACCAGTGCATCGACGCGTACAAGGAGGCCGCGGCGAAGAACCCGGTCTACGCGGTGCCCTGCGGCAACGCCGGCTCCGCCCCGGTGATCGTGGACGGCTCCAAGCGCTGACGCCGACCGTCCCGCGACACGCGGAAGGCCGCCCCGGTCGTCGGACCGGGGCGGCCTTCCCGTACGTACGGAGGAGCCGCGTGCCGCGAGGCGCACGGAGCCGCCTACCGCGAGCGCTTCGCGAGGCGCTCCACGTCGAGCAGGATCACGGCGCGGGCCTCCAGGCGCAGCCAGCCGCGCTGGGCGAAGTCGGCGAGCGCCTTGTTGACCGTCTCGCGGGAGGCGCCGACCAACTGGGCCAGCTCCTCCTGGGTGAGGTCGTGGACGACGTGGATGCCCTCCTCCGACTGCACGCCGAAGCGGCGCGACAGGTCGAGGAGCGCGCGGGCGACACGGCCCGGCACGTCGGAGAAGACCAGGTCGGACATCTGGTCGTTGGTCTTGCGGAGCCGGCGCGCGACGGCGCGCAGCAGGGCGCTGGCGACCTCGGGGCGCGCGTTCAGCCACGGCTGGAGGTCGTTGTGGCCGAGGCCGAGCAGCTTGACCTCGGTGAGCGCGGTCGCGGTCGCGGTGCGCGGGCCCGGGTCGAAGAGCGACAGCTCGCCGATGAGCTCGCCGGGTCCGAGGACGGCCAGCATGTTCTCGCGGCCGTCAGGGGAGGTGCGGTGCAGCTTCACCTTGCCCTCGGTGACCACGTACAGGCGGTCCCCGGGGTCGCCCTCGTGGAAGAGCGCGTCGCCACGGGCCAGCGTCGCCTCACTCATCGAGGCGCGCAGCTCGGCGGCCTGCTCGTCATCGAGCGCCGCGAAGAGCGGGGCGCGCCGCAGAACGTCGTCCACGAGTTCTCTCCTACTGTCGACCTGCTCAAGGGACCGGATCCCATGATGCCGGACGGGCAAAACAGTGCGATCAATCACAACAAGTTTGACGTACGGGTCGGCCTTTCCGTACGTCAGGGGCCCGATTGGGCGCTGATCGGCCACGCGCGGGGCGGATGTCGGCGGCGGCCCCTAGGCTGGCCGGGTGTCCAACTCGCCGGTGAGAGCGCAGGCCAAGGGGGCTGGAAGAGTGTCGGGCGAAGGTAATTCCGCCGTGGGCGAACACGGCGTGTCGAAACAGGCGAAGGGTGCAAATCGGAAGCCTGCGGCCAAGTCCGCCGCCTCCGCTGCCAAGCCGGGCGCCGTGAAGCCGGGCGCCGCGAAGCCCGGAGCCGGATCGGGGGCCAAGCCCGCCGCGAAGCCCGGAGCCGGATCGGGGGCCAAGCCCGCCGCGAAGCCGGGCGCCGGATCGGGCGCCAAGCCGGAGTCGCGGCTCGGGATGGTCCGGCGCGCGCGGAAGATCAACCGCGAGCTGGCCGAGGTCTTCCCGTACGCCCACCCCGAGCTCGACTTCCGCAACCCCTTCGAGCTGCTCGTCGCCACGGTCCTCTCCGCCCAGACCACCGACCTGCGGGTCAACCAGACGACCCCGGCGCTCTTCGCGCGCTACCCCACCCCCGAGGACCTCGCGGCCGCCGTCCCGGAGGAGGTCGAGGAGCTGATCCGGCCGACCGGCTTCTTCCGCGCCAAGACCAAGTCGATCATGGGTCTGGCCACCGCCCTCAGGGACGACTTCGGCGGCGAGGTCCCCGGCCGCCTGGAGGACCTGGTCAAGCTCCCCGGCGTCGGCCGCAAGACGGCCTTCGTCGTCCTCGGCAACGCCTTCGGCGTCCCCGGCATCACCGTCGACACCCACTTCATGCGCCTCGCCCGGCGCTGGAAGTGGACCGAGTCCGACGACCCGGTGAAGATCGAGGCCGAGGTCGCCACGATCTTCCCCAAGAGCGAGTGGACGATGCTCTCGCACCGGGTGATCTTCCACGGCCGCCGGATCTGCCACGCCCGCAAGCCCGCCTGCGGCGCCTGCCCCATCACGCACCTCTGCCCCGCGTACGGGGAGGGCGAGACCGACCCGGAGAAGGCGCGGAAGCTGCTCAAGTACGAGAAGGGCGGCTTCCCCGGCCAGCGGCTGAACCCGCCGCCGGACTACCCGGGCCGCCCGGCCCCGCCCGCCCCCGGCGTCGCCCCGGGAGCCGGCGAGTGAGCCGCGCCGCCGGGAACGAAGCCGTACCGCGAAGGCGTTGGGACTCACGGGGGTGCTCATGACGCGCACGGACGAAGAGATCTACGGGCCCGGCACCGGCGGCCTGATCGACCGCGAGGGCCTGCCCGACTGGCTGGCACCCGTCGACCGCGCCGCCCGCACCGTCGCCCCCGAGCAGCTGAGCCGCTTCCTCCCGCCCGAGAGCGGCGCCGGCCGCGAGTCCGCCGTCCTCGTCCTCTTCGGCGAGGGCCCGCGCGGCCCGGAGCTGCTCCTGATAGAGCGGGCCGGCAGCCTCCGCTCGCACGCGGGCCAGCCCTCCTTCCCCGGCGGCGCCCTCGACCCCGAGGACGGGCCCCCGGAGGACGGCGGCCTGCTCCGCGCCGCCCTGCGCGAGGCGGAGGAGGAGACCGGACTCGACCCCTCCGGAGTCCAGCTCTTCGGCGTCCTGCCCCGCCTCTACATCCCGGTGAGCGGCTTCGTCGTCACCCCCGTCCTCGGCTGGTGGCGCGTCCCCACCCCGGTGCGGCCCGTCGACCCGGCCGAGACCGCCCGGGTCTTCACCGTGCCCGTGGCGGATCTCACGGATCCCGCGAACCGCGTGATCGCCGTCCACCCGCAGATCCACGCCGCCCCCGCTTTCCTCGTCGCATCGTCCCTGGTCTGGGGTTTTACCGCCGGAGTGATCGACCGGCTGCTCCACTACTCCGGCTGGGAGCGACCCTGGGACCGCACGCGACAGGTCCCGCTCGACCGGCGCTCATGACAGGGTGAGACCGATCTTCGGGCGACAGGAAACGAATCTGCGAGGCTATTGACGGTGAACGTGCTGGACATCTTGTTGCTGCTCGCCGCCGTGTGGTTCGCGATCATCGGTTACCGCCAGGGCTTCGTGGTCGGCATCCTGTCGGTCATCGGCTTCCTCGGCGGCGGCCTCGTCGCCGTCCTGCTGCTCCCGGTCATCTGGGACCAGCTGACGGACCACAGCGAGGTCTCGACGACGGCCACCGTCGTCTTCGTGATGGTGGTGATCGTCTGCGCCTCCGTCGGCCAGGCCTCCACCACCCACCTCGGCAACAGACTCCGCCGGCACATCACCTGGTCACCCGCGCGCGCCCTCGACGCCACCGGCGGCGCGCTCGTCAACGTGATCGCCATGCTCCTCGTGGCCTGGCTGCTCGGCTCGGTCATCGCGCAGACCACCATGCCCACCCTGGGCAAGGAGGTGCGCAGCTCCAAGGTGCTGCTCGGGGTCGAGCAGGTGATGCCGGACCAGGCGTCGACCTGGTTCGCCAACTTCCGCTCCACCCTCGCCCAGAACGGCTTCCCGCAGGTCTTCGCGCCCTTCGCCAACGAGCCGATCACCGAGGTCCTGCCGCCCGACCCGGCGCTCGCCGACAGCCCCGTCGCCGCCGAGGCCAAGCGGTCCATCGTCAAGGTCGTCGGCACCGCGCAGAGCTGCGGCAAGGTCCTGGAAGGCACCGGCTTCGTCTTCGACGAGCGCCGCGTCATGACCAACGCCCACGTGGTCGGCGGCGTCGACGAGCCGACCGTCCAGATAGGCGGCGAGGGCAAGCTCTACGACGCCAAGGTCGTCCTCTACGACTGGCAGCGCGACATCGCCGTCCTGGACGTGCCGGACCTCGACGCGACCCCGCTCCGGTTCACGGAGAAGGACGCGCGCAGCGGGGACGGCGCGATCGTCGCCGGATTCCCGGAGAACGGCGCGTACGACGTCCGCTCGGCCCGCGTCCGGGGACGCATCAGCCCCGACGGCCCCGACATCTACAACCGTGGCCAGGTGCGCAGGGACGTGTACTCGCTGTACGCGACGGTCCGCCAGGGCAACTCCGGCGGCCCGCTCCTTACGGAGGACGGCGAGGTGTACGGCGTGATCTTCGCCCGCTCCCTCGACGACGTGAACACCGGCTACGCGCTGACCGTCGACGAGATCCGTGAGGACATCGAGCGCGGCCGTGCGGCCGTCCAGCAGGTCGACACGCAGGGCTGCGCCCTGTAGCGGCGGTGAGCGCGACCACGCCACGGGCCGCCCTTTCCGGGGCGGCCCGTGGCGCGTGTCGGTCGGGGTCTCAGTCCCGTGGGTGCCGGAGTCGCGCCGAGACCCAGCGGGCCCGGCGGCGCAGGATGCGCGAGATCCCCACCCCTTGCACGGCGTGCGCTCGGGCCTGGTCCGGCGGCCCACCCCTTTCGCGGGAGCCCGGCCCAGTGGCCGAGCGGCGGTCACGTGCTGTGTCACCGAAGTCGTGCGTCCAGCCCATACTTCGACGTGTGCCCGTGCCCCAAGGTCGGTAACCGCCCCGGGGGCCGCCAATTGGAGTATGCGCGGGGCACATGGCCGTTCGACGCAAACCTGTGCGCCACGGCGGGCGGACGGTCCGTCAGCCGAGGGGCTCGTGGCCGACGGCGGTCCGGTGCGAGACCGTCAGCGGCCGGGGCAGGAGCCCTCAGCGGTCCGGCTCGGGGCCCTTCAGCGGTCCGGCTCGGGGTCCTTCAGCCAGTTGACGAGCTCCGTCGTGAACGCGGCCGGGTCCTCCTCGTGCGGGAAGTGCCCGAGACCGTCGAACAGCCGCCAGCGGTACGGCGCTTCGACGTACTCGCCCGAACCGGCCGCGCTGCGAGTCCGCCACACGGGATCCGTCGATCCGTGCAGATGCAGCGTCGGCACCCGTACGGGCCGCTTCATCCGCCGGTTGAACTGGATTCCGTCCGGGCGGGCCAGGGACCGCACCATCCAGCGGTACGGTTCGATCGAGCAGTGCGCCGTCGAGGGCACCAGCATCGCCCGCCGATACACCTCGACCGCCTCCTCGTCGACGGGCCGCGGCCCCGACCAGTCCCGGATCAGCTCGCCCACGAGCGCCGCGTCGTCCGCCACGAGCTGACGCTCCGGCAGCCACGGCCGCTGGAAGCCCCAGATGTGCGAACCGGCCCGCGACTGCGCGAAGTCGGAGAGCATCGCCGACCGCCAGCGCCGCGGGTGCGGCATGGAGGAGACCACCAGGCGGCGCACCAGCTTCGGCCGCATCACCGCCGCCGTCCAGGCGAGGTAGCCGCCCGTGTCGTGCCCGACGAGCGCCGCGTCCGGCTCGCCGAGCGAGCGGACGACGCCGGTGATGTCGAGGGCGAGGTTGGCGGGGTCGTAACCGCGGGGCGTGCGGTCGCTGCCGCCCACCCCGCGCAGGTCCATCGCGACGGCCCGGAACCCGGCCTCGGCGAGCGCCGGCAGCTGGTGGCGCCAGGTCCACCAGAACTGCGGGAAGCCGTGCAGCAGCAGCACCAGCGGGCCGTCGCCCATCTCGGCGATGTGGAAACGCGCGCCGTTGGCGGCCACGTCGCGATGGGTCCAGGGCCCGTCGAGCCGTACGGGCCCGCCGTTGCCGTTGCTCTCGGGAAGGGTCATACGGACGAGCGTGCCACAGACTCGGCCTTCCGCAGCGCCGGGCGCTGCGCCGGACGGGGGTGCGGCTTCGCGTTCTGCATGATCGCCGCGGTCCGCTTGGCGGAGGCGATGGACTTCTCCGGCTTCTTCACCTTCTTGAACTTGGCGTACGCGAGGAGCCCGAGCAGGCCCGCGAGCAGCACGTTCGCCGTGAAGGAGAGCAGGAAGCACCAGACGAGGTTCCAGCCCCCGTTGCCGTTGTGCCCGCCGGTCCAGGTGTTGATGGCGTACGCCAGCGCGAAGCTCAGCATCGGCAGCGAGAACAGCAGCACCACCCCGGCGGCGATGCCCGCGGCGCTGCCCATCGCGCCGCGCTTGACGTCCTGTCGGATCTCGGCCTTGGCCAGGGCGATCTCATCGTGCACCAGCGCGGACATCTCGGCGGTCGCCGAGGCGACCAGCTGGCCGAGGCTGCGCTCGGTTCCGTCGAACGGGTCGCTCATCGGTGCTCCCTCTTCTCTTCTGCGGTCCGACTCAGATCATGCCGGACGGTCGGCCTCGTCGCGCGGTGCCCCCGCCGCTTTGGCGCGCTGGCGGTGTTCGGCGGCCTTCCGCTCGTGGATCTCCGCCATCCGCAGGTGGTACTCCGGGTTGCCCTCCTCGTAGACGTCCGGGATGCCGTCCTGGTCGTCGTCGCGCTCCTCGGCGGCGTAGAGCGCCTGGTACTTCCGGACCCGCAGCTTCAGGAGTACGGAGGCGAGGAGGGCGGCGATCAGCGAGCCCGTCAGGACGGCGGCCTTCACCTCGTCGGTGAGCGCCTCGTCACCGGCGAAGGCCAGCTCGCCGATGAGGAGCGAGACGGTGAACCCGATGCCGGCCAGGGAGGCGATGGCGAAGACGTCCGGCCAGGCCAGGTCCGGGTTGAGCTCCGCCCGGGTGAAACGGGCGGCGAGCCAGGTGCCGCCGAAGATGCCGACGGCCTTGCCGACGACGAGCCCGAGGACGACGCCCAGGGTGACGGGTTGCGTGAAGACGTTGCCGAGCGCGCCGCCGGAGACGGAGACTCCGGCCGAGAACAGCGCGAAGAGGGGGACCGCGAGACCGGCCGAGAGCGGGCGGACCAGGTGCTCGATGTGCTCGCCGGGCGAGTGCTCCTCGCCGTCGCGGGTGGTGCAGCGCAGCATCAGGCCCATCGCGACGCCGGCGATGGTGGCGTGGACGCCGCTGTTGTACATGAGGCCCCAGATGACCAGGGCGAGCGGCACGTACACGTACCAGCCGCGGACCTCCTTGCGGAGCAGCACCCAGAAGAGGACGAGTCCGGCGACGGCCCCGCCGAGCGCCGCGAAGTTCAGGTCGCCGGTGAAGAAGACCGCGATGATCAGGATCGCGAAGAGGTCGTCGACGACGGCGAGGGTGAGGAGGAAGGCGCGGAGCGCGGAGGGCAGCGAGGTGCCGATGACGGCGAGGACGGCGAGCGCGAAGGCGATGTCGGTGGCGGTGGGGACGGCCCAGCCGTCCGGGGAGCCGCCGCCGACGGTGTTGACGAGGACGTAGACGAGGGCGGGGGCTGCCATGCCGCAGAGGGCGGCGACGACGGGCAGCGCCGCGGCCCTGGGGTCGCGCAGCTCGCCCGCGACGAGCTCGCGCTTCAGCTCGATGCCGGCGACGAAGAAGAAGATCGCGAGGAGCCCGTCGGCGGCCCAGTGCTGGATCGACAGGTCGAGCCCGAGGGCGGCGGGTCCCAGGTGGAAGTCGGAGACGGCCTCGTAGCTGCCGTGGAAGGTGTTGGCCCAGATCAGGGCGACCACGGCGGCGACGAGCAGCAGGACGCCGCCGACGGTCTCGGTGCGCAGGGCGTCGGTGACGTAGCGGCGCTCGGGGAGCGGGAGCCGGCCGAGGAACGTGCGGGCGGAGCGAACGGGGACGCTGGGGTCGGCGCTGGGGTCGGCGCTGGGGTCGACGTTGTTGTCGGCGTTCGGGTCGGTGGGCGCGGGCACGTGGGGACCTCCGTCGGGCAGGCAGGGCGAAGCACATGCCGACCAGACTTCCCGGCGCACCTAGGTCTCTCTGTCGCGTCTCTGACGCGGTCCTTACTTTACCTAACGATACGCGGCGGCGTCCGGCGAGATCCACTGTAGGGAGAAAAGCGGCCTTCTTCTCGCCGTGGCGACCGGAACCGCGACGCCGACGTGCGCAAGGCCCGCCCCGGGCGTGGCGAACTCCAGGGGCGGGCCTTTCGGTGACGTCGGGTCGTCGGGCGCTCAGTCCTCGCTGGACGCGGCCGGGAGCTGCGTCTGGATGAGCGACATGACGGACGAATCGGTCAGCGTCGTGACGTCTCCCAGCTCGCGGTTCTCGGCGACGTCACGGAGCAGCCGGCGCATGATCTTGCCCGAGCGGGTCTTCGGCAGCTCCGCCACCGGCAGGATCCGCTTCGGCTTGGCGATCGGGCCGAGCGTCGCGCCCACGTGGTTGCGCAGCTCGGCGACGAGGCCCTCGTCCTGGCTCGCCGTACCGCGCAGGATGACGAAGGCGACGATCGCCTGGCCGGTCGTCTCGTCGGCGGCGCCGACGACGGCAGCCTCGGCCACCGACGGGTGCGAGACGAGCGCGGACTCGACCTCGGTGGTCGAGATGTTGTGGCCCGAGACGAGCATGACGTCGTCGACCCGGCCGAGCAGCCAGATGTCGCCGTCGTCGTCCTTCTTGGCGCCGTCCCCGGCGAAGTACGTGCCGGCGAAGCGGGACCAGTAGGTGTCGACGAAGCGCTGGTCGTCGCCCCAGATGGTGCGGAGCATCGACGGCCACGGCTCGGTGAGGACCAGGTAGCCGCCGCCCCCGTTCGGCACCTCGTTCGCCTCGTCGTCGACGACGGTGGCGGAGATGCCGGGCAGCGGGCGCTGGGCGGAGCCCGGCTTGGTCTCGGTGACGCCGGGCAGCGGGCTGATCATCATCGCGCCCGTCTCGGTCTGCCACCAGGTGTCCACGATGGGGCACGTGTCGGCGCCGATGTGCTTGCGGTACCAGACCCAGGCCTCGGGGTTGATCGGCTCGCCGACCGAACCCAGCACGCGCAGGCTGGTCAGGTCGAACTTCGCGGGGATGTCGTCGCCCCACTTCATGAACGTGCGGATCAGCGTCGGCGCCGTGTAGAGGATGGTGACGCCGTACTTCTGCACGATCTCGAAGACCCGGCCCTGGTGCGGGGTGTCCGGGGTGCCCTCGTACATGACCTGCGTCGCGCCGTTGGCCAGCGGGCCGTAGACGATGTACGAGTGGCCGGTGACCCAGCCGATGTCGGCGGTGCACCAGTAGACGTCGGTCTCCGGCTTGAGGTCGAAGACGGCGTGGTGGGTGTACGCGGCCTGGGTGAGGTAGCCGCCGGAGGTGTGCAGGATGCCCTTCGGCTTCCCCGTGGTGCCCGAGGTGTAGAGGATGAAGAGCGGCTGCTCGGCCGGGAACGCCTCGGGGGTGTGCTCGGCGGACTGGCGCTCGACGACGTCGTGCCACCACACGTCCCGGCCCTCGGTGAAGGCGGTCTCCTGGCCCGTGCGACGGACCACCAGGACGTGCTCGACCTCGGGGCACTTGGTGAGCGCCTCGTCGATGGCGGGCTTGAGCGCGCTCGGCTTGCCGCGGCGGTAGCCGCCGTCGGCGGTGACGACGAGCTTGGCGTCGGCGTCCTGGATGCGGGAGGCGACGGCGTCGGCGGAGAAGCCGCCGAAGACCACCGAGTGGGCGGCGCCGACGCGGGCACAGGCCAGCATCGTGATGGCCGCCTCGGGGATCATCGGCAGGTAGACCGCGACGCGGTCACCCTTGCGGACGCCCAACTCGGTCAGGGCGTTGGCGGCCTTGGACACCTCGTCCTTGAGCTCCGCGTAGGTGAGGGAGCGGCTGTCGCCGGGCTCGCCCTCGAAGTGGATGGCCACACGGTCGCCGTGGCCGGCCTCCACGTGACGGTCGACGCAGTTGTACGCCACGTTCAGCTCGCCGTCGGCGAACCACTTGGCGAACGGCGGGTTCGACCAGTCGAGGGTCTCGGTCGGCTCCGTGGCCCAGGTCAGGCGCTTGGCCTGCTCGGCCCAGAAGCCCAGCCTGTCCGCCTCGGCCTGCTCGTACGCCTCCGCCGTCACGTTGGCGTGCGCGGCCAGCTCGGCGGGCGGCGCGAAACGGCGCTCTTCCTTGAGCAGGTTGGCCAGGCTTTCGTTGCTCACGACATCTCCCTTTCCCAGGGCGTCCTCTGTGCGTATGTGTCCCGCGTCATAGCTCATCAGTCACAGGGCCGGGTGACAAGAGCCTCCGAGCAATTGGTTTAGACCTGTGAGTGGCTGATGTGCGGGGGCCCCTCCTCCCGAGCGGTGGGAGAAGGGGCCACACAGTCTCACGGACGCCCGCGGCGAAAGGTTCAGGACGCGCGGGCCGACTCCAGGGCGCCGGTGCGCCCCGCGAGCGGACCGTCGGAGCCCTGTACGGGCGAGCCGTCGGCCGCCCTGTCGTGGTCGGCGGTCGGCGGGACCCGGTCGGCGGTCGGCGGGACCCGGGTGAACACCTCGTCGTACCCGTGCGCCTCCTGGCCGTCCGCGAGCAGGTACGCCTGCGCCTCGCCGACGTGGAAGTACATCCCCTGGAGGGTGAGGCTGCCGTCGGCCAGGCGGCGCGCCACCGCCTCGTACGCCCTCAGGTGCTCCAACTGCTGGACCACGTTGGTGAGGCACAGCTGCTCGACCGCGTCGGCGGGCAGCCGCCCGGCGATCCGCGCCCAGGCGTGCTTCCGGCTCGCCATCCGCTCCAGGCTGGGCCGGCCGTGCCGCAGCCAGCGGCGCAGCGGGCTCGGCGGGTCGTCCGGGCCCCCGTTGAGGAGGGCCTGCATCGCGCCGCAGCCGGAGTGCCCGCAGACCGTGATCGACCCGACGCGCAGCACCTCCACCGCGTACTCGATCGCCGCGGCCACCGAGTCGTCCCCGCTCTCCTCACCGGGCAGCGGCACGAGGTTGCCGACGTTGCGGACGGTGAAGAGGTCACCGGGGCCGCTCGACGTGATCATGCTCGTGACGAGCCGGGAGTCGGCGCAGGTCAGGAAGAGCTGCGAGGGTCGCTGTCCCTCCCGCGCGAGCCGCGCCAGTTCGTCCCGTACGAGCGGGGCGGTGTTCCGCTGGAACTGGCCGATGCCGCTGGCGAGCCGGAGCCCCGACGACCGCCGGGTCTCGTTCCCGGCGTCGGACCCCTCGGCGTCGCCGGCTTCGCCGTGGCCCTCGGCCCGCTGCTCCGCCGGCCGCTCCCCGCACTGGTGGTTGTGCCACGGCGTCCAGGGGCGGCAGCAGGGGTGCGCGGCGGCGGAGTCCGACGCGGTGGGCGACGGTTCGGCGATCCGGGTGCCGGCCGGGCCGGTCGTCTCGACCGTGCCGCCGTGGGCGAGGTGCCCGGCGGTCCAGTCGCTCAGCGTCTCGTACGCCGCGTGGTCCATGAACGACCCGTCCAGCTCGACCACCACGTCGGAGCCGTGCGGCAGTTGGTGCAGGGCGCGGCTCAGCCGGGGCACGGCGAGGAACGTCAACTGGCCCCGCACGTGCAGCACGTGACGTCCGTCCCGCTCCTCGCTGGTGATGCGGGTGCGGGCGAGGCGGTGCAGGGACACCGCGACGGCGACGGCGATGCCGAGAGCGACCCCCTCCAGGATGCCGATCAGCGCGACTCCGGCCAGCGTCACGGTGTAGACGACGACTTCGCGGTGCCGGGTGACGGTGCGGAGGTGGGTGATGCTCACCATCTGGATGCCGACCACCATCACCAGGGCGGCCAGCGCGGGCAGCGGGATCAGGTCGATCAGGGGGACGAGCAGCAGCGCGGCGAGCACGATCCACAGGCCGTGCAGCATCGTGGAGGCCCGGCTGACCGCGCCCGCCGAGACGTTGGCGACGCTGCGGACCGCGACCCCGGCGACCGGGAGCCCACCGAGCGCGCCGGAGACCATGTTGGCGGCGCCAAGGCCGGCGAGTTCGCGGTCGAGGTCGGAGCGGGGGACGCCGCGTCCGCCGTCCGCCCGTGCGGCGACCAGCTTGTCGACGGCGACGGCGGAGAGCAGGGACTGGACACTGGTGACCAGGGTGATCGTGAGGACGCCGGCGAGGATGCCGAGGACCGGCCCCTCGGGCAGGCCGGGCAGCGCGTGGCTGCTCCAGGACGGCAGGTCGACCCGCGGGACGGCGAGCCCGGCGACCACGGCCACGACCGTCGCCCCGACGACGGAGACCAGGGCGGCCGGGACCTTCCGGGCGAGGCGGCCCGCGCGGCCGGGCAGCCGCGGCCACAGCAGCAGCACGGCGACGGTCACCGCGCTGATGGCGAGGGCCGCCGGGTGGAGGTCGGCCAACTGGGCGGGCAGCCCCCGCACGTTGGCGACGGCCGAGCTCTGCGGCGTCCCGCCGAGCACGATGTGCAGCTGGGCGAGGGCGATGGTGACGCCGATGCCGGCGACCATCCCGTGCACGATCGCGGGCGAGACGGCGAGCGCCGAGCGGGCCACCCGGAGGAAGGAGAGGCCGAGTTGGGCGAGCCCGGCGAGGACGGTGATGGCGCAGGTGGTCAGCCAGCCGTACCGCTGGATCAGTTCGGCGGTGACGACGGTGAGGCCGGCGGCGGGGCCGCTGACCTGGAGCGGGGCGCCGCCGAACCGTCCGGCGACGATGCCGCCGACGGCCGCGGCGACCAGGCCCGCCTGGAGCGGGGCGCCGGTCGCGAGCGCGATGCCGAGCGAGAGGGGGAGGGCGATCAGGAAGACGGCGACCGACGCGGAGAGGTCGGCCCCGGCGATGCGGAAGCGGCTCCCCTTCGGCGGGCCGTGCGGCCGCTGGGTCTCGGGGCGGGTCGTGGTGCGGGCAGGGGTGCAGAGGGTCATGTCCCGTCTCCTCCGGGGGCGGCGAGGTCGCGGCTCGCGCGGGGTGCAGCGGCGGGATGTTCGGGCCGGGCGTCCGGCGCGTGTTCGGCACGTGTTCGGCCGGATGTCCGGCTGGCCGGCGGGCTCCTCCGAGGGGAAGGATCAACGCTCGGTAAATGGATCGTAATGGAGAGTAAAGTCTCCGGCACTATTTTCGGGGCAAACAGGGCAATGCTTCACCGTTTCGGGTGATTGGGCCGCCGTGAGCCGCTTGTCGTTTCATCTCTTCGGTGGGCGGGGTGCGAGGTTGACGCCGCTCGTACCCGTGCTCGGAGGAGAGGTGGGCGGATGTCAGCCGCCGCGAGAAGGACCACAGCCCAGAAGAAGACGCTCGCAGCGGGCGCGCTCGCCCTCGCCCTGATCACCGGCCTCGCCGGCTGCTCGGGCTCCGACGAGGCCGCCGCCCCGGGCACGTCCGGCGGGACGGGCGCCAAGAAGGCCCCGGCCCCGGCGCCGCCGCAGAGCGCGGTCCGCCTGATCGGCGACGGCTCCACCGCCTTCACCGGCGCCCAGCCGCGCCAGCCCGTGTGGCAGAAGCTCAAGCCGGGCGAGGCCCCGCCGCAGTTCGTGGTCTTCTCCTGGGACGGCGCCGGCGAGGACAGCCAGAAACTCTTCTCCCACTTCCGTACCGTCGGCAAGAAGTACGACGCCACGATGACGTACTTCCTCAGCGGGGTGTACCTGCTGCCCGAGGCCAAGCGGAAGCTCTACAACCCGCCCCAGCACTCCCCGGGCCGCTCGGACATCGGCTTCAACGACACGGAGGGCATCCGGGCCACCGTCCGCGAACTGCGCGGCGCCTGGCTGGACGGCAACGAGGTCGGCACCCACTTCAACGGCCACTTCTGCGGCAAGGACGGGGGCGTGGGCACCTGGTCGGTCGAGGAGTGGAAGAGCGAGATCGCCCAGGCGAAGTCCTTCGTCAAGAACTGGAAGACGAACGCCGGCCTGACCGGTGAGGAGCCGCTCCCGTTCGACTACGACAAGGAGCTCGTCGGCGCCCGGACCCCCTGCCTGGAGGGCCGCAAGAACTTCGTGCAGGCGGCCGCGCAGATGGGCTTCCGCTACGACACCAGCGGCGTCAACGACCAGATCTGGCCCAGGAAGGACCACGGTCTGTGGGACCTCTCCATGCAGCTCGTGCCGGTCCCCGGCCGCGCCTTCCAGACGCTGGCCATGGACTACAACTTCCTGGTCAACCAGTCGCCCGGTACGACGCAGGGCGACCCGTCCCAGCACCGCTACTGGGGCGACCAGATGCGCGACGGCCTGGTGCAGGCCTTCGAGCGCTCCTACCGGGGCAACCGGGCGCCGCTGATCATCGGCAACCACTTCGAGTCCTGGAACGGCGGCACGTACATGCGGGCCATCGAGGAGACCATCGCCACCGTCTGCGTGCAGAAGGACGTCAAGTGCGTCTCCTTCCGCCAGCTCGCGGACTGGCTGGACGCCCAGGACCCCGAGGTCATCGCCAAGATGCGGACCCTGAAGGTCGGCGAGGCACCGCAGGGTGGCTGGGAGACCTTCCTGGCCGCCCAGCCCCCCGCCGTCCAGCCGGCGGCCCCGGCGGGTGCCCCGGGTCGCTAGGGGGCGTCTCGCCGATCATGCCGGGCTCGCGGGGGCTGGCACCGCGCCTCGCCGCGTAGTCGTCGGTCGCCGACGCTCCGCGTCGCCTCCCTCCTCCGCCTTGCGATCCACGGCACCAGCCCCCGCTCCCTGATCCGGCCTGATCGACAGGACACCCCCTAGGCCGGCTGTACGGCGGTCAGTTCTTCCCGCAGTACGAAACCGGGGTCGACCTGCGCCGCCAGGTCGGCCCCGGTCTTGGCGTTGCCCCAGCTCTCCGCGTTGCGCAGGTGGAAGTGGACCATCTGGCGCGTGTAGCGCTCCCAGTCGCGGTGGGCGTACGAGTCGTCCGCCGCGTCCTGGAGGGCCTGGAGCGCCATGCGGTTCTCGGCCTCCAGGAGCTCGAAGCGCGCCGGGCGGCCCTTCTCCATGGCGCGGACCCAGTTCGAGTGGCCGACCGTCACGAGCAGGTCCTCGCCGACCTCGTCCCGCAGGAACTCCAGGTCGTCCTCGCCCTGCACCTTGTTCCCGACGACCTTGAGGGCGACGCCGAAGTCCCGCGCGTACTCCTTGTACTGGCGGTAGACCGAGACGCCCTTCCGCGTCGGCTCGGCGACCAGGAAGGTCATGTCGAAGCGGGTGAAGAGGCCCGACGCGAACGAGTCCGACCCCGCCGTCATGTCGACGACCACGTACTCGTCCGCCCCGTCCACCAGGTGGTTCAGGCACAGCTCCACCGCGCCGACCTTCGAGTGGTAGCAGGCCACCCCGAGGTCCGACTCCGTGAAGGGTCCGGTCGCCATCAGCCGGATCTCGTCGCCGTCGAGCCGCACGGGCCGGGCGCACGCCTCGTAGACCGGGTTGTCCTCGCGGACCCGCAGCAGACGCGAACCCTCCCCGGGCGGCGTCGTCTTGATCATCGTCTCGGCGGAGGCGATACGGGGGTTGGAGCCCCGCAGGTACTCCTTGATGAGCGGCAGGTGCGCGCCCATCGCGGGCAGCGCGGCGGCCTCCTCCTCGGAGAGCCCGAGCGCGGCGCCGAGGTGCTGGTTGATGTCGGCGTCGACGGCGACGACGGGGGACTCGTTGGCGGCGAGATGGCGGATGAAGAGCGAGGACAGCGTCGTCTTGCCACTGCCGCCCTTCCCGACGAAAGCGATCTTCATGTTCACCTAGGGTAGTGGCACGGTCGCTTGGTGTGGTCGAGGTGCGTGAAGAAGACCACTCCATCGTGGGGCGGGGCCCGGGGGCGCGTAGCCTCCCTACCTATGAGTACGCACGCCTCTGACCCGCTGGCCGCGCTCGCCTCCCTGCCGGGCGTCGCCGACGCGGTGGACTCCGTCCGCAAGGCCGTCGACCGGGTCTACGGCCACCGTGTGATGCGGCGCCGCAGCAACGAGATCTCCTCCGAGGCCGCTCTGCGCGGGGCGCGCGGCTCGGCCGCGCTCGCCGGGGCCGACTGGGCCCTGGAGGAGGTGCGTCGCCGCACCGACTTCAGTGCGGACCCCGAGGCCCGCACGGTGGGGGCTGCCCTGCGCCTGGGCGCCGAGTCCGGGCAGCTCCTGTCGATCTGGCGCCAGTCACCGCTGCGGGTCCTGGCCCGGCTCCACCTCGTCGCCGCCGGCGAGCAGGAGGACACCGTGGGACGGCCGCGGCTCGCGGGCGAGGCGGTCGACGAACCGCTGATCGAGGCCCCGCTGCCCTCCTCGGCCGAGGTCGCGGCCCGGCTGGACGGCCTCGCCGAGGTGATCGTCGCGGGCGGCGACGCCCCGGCGCTCGTCACCGCCGCCGTCGTCCACGGCGAGCTGCTCGCGCTGCGCCCCTTCACCACTCACAACGGGCTCGTGGCGCGGGCCGCGGAGCGGATCGTCCTGGTCGGCAGCGGGCTCGACCCGAAGGCCATCTGCCCGGCCGAGGTCGGCCACGCGGAGCAGGGCCGGGCGGCGTACGTGGCCGCCTTCGAGGGCTATCTGTCGGGGACCCCGGAAGGCGTCGGCGCCTGGATCGCGCACTGCGGGCGCTCGGTCGAGCTGGGGGTCAGGGAGTCGACGGCCGTCTGTGAGGCGCTCCAGCGCGGCGCGGCCTGAGGTCCGGGAAGGTGCCGGACATGGGTTGCGGCGGTACCAGACTTCGGTACCGCCGCTGGCACGTCCACCCAGTTACCAAGCGTCCTCGATATGTGCCCATCAAGCGGGGAACTTTGCCCATCGCCTGGTGCGGCTGGCCCGTAATCGACGGGTCGACGTCGCGTGGGTGCCAGGTTTCTGTGCTCAGGTCCGTGGGGCCTTGATGCTCAACAGGTGATCCTCTCGGATGTCCCAGGTCTCGCGGGCCTGCTTCCTTTTTACTCCTGTCCGGGTGGAAGCGAAAGTGCAGATCGCACTTCTTTGTCCGGTTCCGGTCGCGGTTCTTGGCGCGGTTCCGCCCCCGGTTCCCGTCACGGGGCGAGGGCCGCCGCCTGGCGGCGCCGGGAGGCGTACCAGACGAGACCGGCGGTGGCCGCCGCCGCTCCCACGGCCGCCGCGGCGACGAGCGCGGGGCGGGGCGGCATCCGGAACGCGGGCAACCGCTGTTTGAGCCGCACCGGCTTCTCGAAGACGAGGACCGGC
This sequence comes from Streptomyces sp. NPDC003327, assembly GCF_053589515.1. NCBI lineage: Bacteria > Bacillati > Actinomycetota > Actinomycetes > Kitasatosporales > Streptomycetaceae > Streptomyces > Streptomyces sp. NPDC003327. Next base: position 80,428 of record NZ_JBSFSA010000009.1, read on the forward strand.
CACTCCCGGGCGACGGCCTCCTTGCGGAGCGTGCGGTCGGGATTGACGGCGTGCGGATGGCCCACGGCCTCCAGCATGGGAATGTCGGTCGCCGAATCGCTGTACGCGTAACAGCGGGAAAGGTCGTATCCCTCCGACTCCGCGAGCTCCCGGACGGCCTCGGCCTTCGTCGGTCCATAGGCGTAGTACCCCACCTCGCCGGTGAAGCAGCCGTCCTCGCCGACCACCATCCGGGTGGCGACGACCCGGTCGGCGCCGAGCATCTCGCCGATCGGCTCGACCACCTCGGCTCCGGAGGTGGAGACGATCACGACGTCGCGCCCCGCGGCGTGATGCGCCTCGATGAGCGAGGCAGCCTCGTCGTAGATGATCGGGTCGATCAGATCGTGCAGGGTCTCGGCGACGAGCTCCTTGACCTGCGCGACGTTCCATCCTTTGCAGAGCGCGGAGAGGTATTCGCGCATCCGCTCCATCTGATCGTGATCGGCTCCGCCGACGAGGAAGACGAACTGGATGTACGCCGTCCGCAGGGCGGCGCGGCGGCTGATCAGTCCGCCCCGGTAGAAGGACTTGCTGAAGGTCAGCGTCGAGGACTTCGCAATGACCGTCTTGTCCAGGTCAAAGAAGGCGGCTGTGCGCGGCAAGGAGTGGTTTTCCACAAGCCTGAGCATAGGTGCCCGCCATTCGGCGTACGCTGGGGCGCGTGGGTTTGCCTGAGAAGGCTCTCGGGTACACCATGGAAGTCACGGATCGTTCGCGACCGTGCTAACCCGGTCCGGCTCCTCCCCCCCCGAGTCGGCCGGAAAGACGACCCCCGCTCTCCCCCCCGGCGGGGGTCGTCGCATGTCCGGAGCCGTTTCGGTCCGTCGTTCCCTCATCGCTTCCCCTCCTCGTGGTCACCGCCCGGTCGGCGGCACGAGGCCTGCCGTGGCCTCGATTCGCTACTCACGGTAATCGACGCGATGTGTTCCGGACAGTCCACGAAGGACTGGCGGAGTTATTCACAGGGCCTGCCTTATCCACAGTTTTTCGGCAAGATCCGCAGGATTTCCCCGACGGCCCCACCGTGATTCCAGCCGCGAAGTTCGCGGACCGCAGGAATCGCGAGAGGGGTGTGCCGTGCAGGCATCGAGGACTTCCAGGACTTCCCGGACGCGGGGGCACGACGGGACCGGACGTGACCCGGCGGCGGACGGCCGGGATCCGGCGGGGGCCGACCGGGATCCGGCGGACGTAGGCCGGGGCCGCCCGGTGGCGGGCGGGCCGGGCGTTCGGGGCGGGGCGCGAGCGGCAGGGCCGCTGATCATCACCGAGGACCTCGCTCTCCTCGACGACCTGCTGCGGCTGTGCGCCGCCGCCGGAGCCGAGCCCGAGGTCCACCACCGTGTCCCGGAGCGGCGGGCCGGCTGGGCCGACCCGCCGCTCGTCCTGGTCGGCGACGACGCGGCGGCCCGCTGCCGGGGGGCCACCCGCAGGGCCGGAGTCCTCCTCGTCGGCCGGGACCGGGACGACCCGGTGGTCTGGCGGCGGGCCGTCGAGATCGGCGCGGACGCCGTGCTGCGGCTGCCCGACGCCGAGAGCGTCCTCGTCGACCGCATCGCCGACGCCGTCGAGGGCGTCGGCCGGCAGGCCCTGACCGTCGGGGTCGTCGGCGGCCGCGGCGGCGCCGGGGCCTCCACCCTGGCCTGCGGACTGGCCCTCGCCGCCGCGCGGACCGGGCGGCGCACCCTGCTCGTCGACGGCGACCCGCTGGGCGGCGGACTCGACGTGCTGCTCGGCGGCGAGCGCGAGGAGGGCAGGCGCTGGCCCGACTTCGCCGCCTCCAAGGGGCGGCTGGCCGCCGGGGCCCTGGAGGAGTCGCTGCCCGCCGTGCGTGGAGTCCGGGTGCTCAGCTGGGGCCGCGAGCCCGTCGCCCCCGTTCCGCCCGAGGCCGTGCGGTCCGTGCTCGCCGCCGCCCGACGGCGCGGCGGGGCCGTCGTGGTCGACCTGCCGCGCGGCACCGACGAGGCCGCTGCCGAGGCGCTGGCCCAGCTCGACCTCGGACTGATCCTCGTCCCCGGGGAGCTGCGGGCCGTCGCCGCCGCCAACCGGGTGGCCACGAGTCTCGGCCTGCTCGTCCGGGACCTGCGGGCCGTCGTCCGCGGGCCGTACGCGGCGGGCCTCGACGAGCGCTGGGTGGCCGACGCCCTGCGGCTGCCGCTCGTGGGGGAGCTGCCGTACGACCCGGGGATCGCCGCCGACCGGGACACGGGAGCGCCGCCGGGCGCCGAACCGCGGGGACCCCTCGGCCGGTTCTGCGCGGCCTTCTGGGAGCGCGCCCTCGCCCCCGGTGGTGCGGCGTGACCGGGCGGGAGGGCGGCGGCGCGGCGCTGCTCGACGCCGTGCGGCAGCGGCTCGCGGCCAGCGGCGCCGACCCGACGCCGGCGCGCGTGGCGGCCGCGCTGCGGGCCCAGGGGCGGCTCCTCGGGGACGCCGAGGTCCTGGGCGCCGCCGAGGAACTGAGGTGCGAGCTCATCGGGACCGGGCCGCTCGAACCGCTGCTCGCCGACCCCGACGTCACCGACGTCCTCGTCTCCGCGCCCGACCGGGTCTGGGTCGACCGGGGCGCCGGACTCGAACGGGCCCCGGTCTCCTTCCCCGACGCGGCGGCCGTGCGCCGGCTCGCCCAGCGGCTCGCCGCCGTGGCCGGACGCAGGCTCGACGACGCCAGGCCGTGGGTGGACGCCCGGCTGCCCGACGGCACACGGATGCACGCCGTGCTGCCACCGGTCGCGGTCGGCTCGACCTGTCTGTCCCTCCGCGTCGTCCGCCCCCGTGCCTTCACCCTGGAGGAGCTCGCGCGGGCCGGGACGGTGCCGCCCGGTGGTGCCCCGATCCTGCGGGCGCTGATCGACGCCCGGGTGTCGTACCTGGTCAGCGGCGGTACGGGCACGGGAAAGACGACCCTGCTCGCCTCCCTGCTCGGCCTGGTGGGGGAGCGGGAGCGGATCGTGCTCGCCGAGGACTCGGCGGAGCTGCGGCCGGACCACCCGCACGTCGTGCGCCTGGAGGCGCGCCCGGCCAACCAGGAGGGCGCGGGCCTGGTGACCCTGCGCGACCTGGTCCGCCAAGCGCTGCGCATGCGCCCCGACCGGCTTGTGGTCGGGGAGGTCCGCGGCCCGGAGGCCGTCGACCTGCTCGCGGCCCTGAACACGGGACATGACGGGGGATCGGGGACGCTCCACGCCAACACGGCGGCGGACGTGCCCGCCCGCCTCGAAGCGCTGGGAACGGCCGCAGGGCTCGACCGGGCGGCCCTGCACAGCCAGTTGGGGGCCGGCCTGTCGGCGGTGCTGCATGTCGTACGGGACCGGGACGGGCGACGGCGGATCGCCGAGGTCCACGTCCTGGAGCGGGACCGCGAGGGACTGGTGCGGACGGTGCCCGCGCTGCGGTGGGGAACGGCCGGGTTCGAGCGGGAGCGCGGCTGGCCGCGGTTGCGGGACCTGATCGGAGGCGGGGCGTGGTGACCGGAGGGCAGGCGGCTACGGCGGCGGCGCTCTGCGCGGCGCTCGTGCTGAGCCGGATGGCGGAGCGACGGCGCGGCCTGCGCCGGGCCCGGGCCGTGCTCGTGTGCGGCGACCCGGAGGGCCGGGCGACCGGCCAGGCGCGCTGGGCGGCCCCGTCCTGGTGGCCACGGGTGCGGGCGCGGCGCGAGTGGCTCTGTCTGCCCGTGGCGGCGGTGGTGGCCGTTCTCGGTGCCTCCCCGGTGCCGCTGCTCGCGGGGGCGGTCGCGGTGCCGCTGGTCGGGAGGTGGCTGCGGAAGGCCGCGCTCCGGCGGGAGCGGGAGGCGCGCGCGGAGCGGGTGGTCGCCCTGTGCGGGACGGTCGCGGGCGAGCTGCGGGCCGGCTGGCAGCCCGCGCAGGCGCTGGCGTTCGGGGCCCGGCAGACCGGTGCTCTGGGGGCCGAGGAGGCCGTGGTGCTGGCGGCGGCGCGGTTCGGCGGGGACGTGCCGGAGGCGCTGCGGGGCGCGGCCCGGCAGGACGGAGCCGACGGGCTCGCGGGCTTGGCCGCCTGTTGGCAGGTGGCGGTGGACGGCGGCGCGGGACTCGCCGCCGGGCTCGACCGGTTGGAGGCGGCCCTGCGGGACCACGGGGAGCAGCGTGAGCGGCTCCGCGCCGAACTGGCGGGTGCCTGGGCGACGGTGACCGTCCTCGCGGTCCTTCCGGTGGCGGGGATCGCCCTCGGCGCGGCCCTGGGCGCCGACCCGCTGCACGTGCTGCTGCACACGCCCGCGGGGTTCGCCTGTCTGGCCCTCGGCGGCGCGCTGGAGGCGGCGGGTCTGTGGTGGGCCGCCCGGATCGTGCGGGGAGGGGAGGGGCCGTGATGCCGATGGTCCTGCAGGCACCGGCGCTTCTGTTCGCGCTGGTGGGCATGGCGGCGCAGGCCGCCTACGCCGTGGCCCGCGAGCGGTGGGCGCGCGTGAACCGGCGCCGGGTCGTCGCCCTGACCGGAGGACCGGCCCCGCGCGTCCGGCACCCCCGATGGTCGCGGGGTGGGGCGCCGCGCTGGGTCCGGGGCGGGGCGGTGGTGGCCCTGGCGGCGATCGTCGGGTGGGTCGCGTTCGGCGGTCTCGGGGCCCTCGTCGCCGGCGGCCTGGCCGCCGGCGGGGTGCGACGGCACGAGGCCACGCGTGCGGCGAGGCGGCGCTCCAGGGCGTCCGAGCCGGGCGGCGCGGAGGGAGCGGCGCGACATCTACCGCTGGCGGCGGACCTGTTGGCGGCCTGCGCGTCCACGGGGGCGAGCCCCGCCGAGGCGGCGGAAGCGGTGGGGCGATCGCTGTGCGGACCGCTCGGCGAGCGCCTGTCCCGGACGGCCGCCGAGCTACGGCTCGGCGGCGAACCCGCCGTCGTGTGGCGGAGGTTCGGCGCGATACCGGGCGCCCAGGGGCTCGCCCGCTGCATGGAGCGGGCCGGGGCCACGGGGGCACCCGCCGCCGAGGCCGTCGCCCGGCACGCGGCCGGTCTGCGAGCGGCCCGGGCGCGCGTGGCGGCGGCCCGCGCCCGACGGGCCCAGGTCCTGATCAGCGCACCCGTGGGGCTCTGCTTCCTGCCCGCGTTCCTCGCGGTGGGAGTGGCTCCGGTGGTCATCGGCCTGGCGGCGGGGCTGACGGGCCGATGACGGACACGGCACGCCACGCCGCAACCGGTAACCGGCACACGACGCACGACGCACGACAGACGACACACGACACACGACAGGAACGACGCATGCACACGACGAAGGGGACGGACATGACGGACAAGGCACGACGGACGGCGAGCGCGACGAGCGCGATGGTGGCGCTGCGGGCGAAGTCGAAGGAGATGGGACGGAGTTGGTGGCGGTCCCGGCGGGCGGCGGCGCGGGCCGACGCGGGCATGACGACCTCCGAGTACGCGGTGGGAACGATCGCGGCGGCCGCCTTCGCCGCGGTGCTCTACAAGATCGTCACCAGCGGGGCCGTGTCGGGCGCGCTGGAGTCGGTGATCGGGAAGGCACTCGATGCGCCGTTCTGACCGCGGCTTCGTGACGGTGGAGGCGGCGCTCACGCTCCCCGTCCTGGCCCTGTTCACCGTGGCGCTGCTCTGGGGGCTCGCGGCGGCGGCCGCGCAGATCCGGTGCGTGGACGCGGCACGGGCGGGCGCACGCGTGGCGGCCCGCTCGGAGCCGGTCACCGCGGCGGAGGAAGCCGCCAGGGCCGCCGCGCCCGACGGCGCCCGGGTCTCCGTCACCCGAACGGGCGAACTGTGGCGGGTCTCCGTGGAGGCGACCGCGCCGGGGCCCGGCGGTCTGGGCGTGACCCTCCGCGCGCACGCCGCCGCCCTCGCCGAGGACGGGGCGCCGTGACGGCGCCACCGCCGGGTCTGCCCGGCCGGGCCGATCGCGGATCGGCGACGGTGTGGACGGCGTTCGCGGCCTGTGTGCTGTGCGTGGTGTTCGGGGCGGTCCTGGCGCTCGGCCAGGCGGTGTCGGCCCGCCACCGGGCCGGCTCGGCCGCCGACCTGGCGGCACTCGCCGCGGCCGACCGGGCCCTGTGGGGCGAGCGGGAGGCCTGCGCCGCGGCCGGTCGGGTCGCCGCCGCCCAGGGCGCGGTCCTGGTCCGCTGTGAGGTCCGTGGCGAGATCGCAGACGTCAGCGCCCGCCCCGCCGACGGGCCGTACGTTCCGGAGATCAGGTCCCGCGCGGGCCCGGGCCCACCGGGAGCCTCCGACCCCGCGCCGCCGACCTGACGGACTGCGGCGGCAGCGGCCGAGCCACCCGGCCCTACGCCTTCTCCGAGGCCGCCGGCCGGTCCCCGGAGGGCCGGTCCCCGGACGCCCCGGTCGCTGTCTGCCCCGCATCCGTCTGCTGGTCGTCGGGCGTGGGGGAGCCGCGGAGGAGTTCGGCGAGGAGGCGGACCGCGCCGCGCTTGTGGAGGGGGTCGTTGCCGTTGCCGCACTTCGGGGACTGGATGCAGGAGGGGCAGCCCGCCTGGCACTCGCAGGCGGCGATCGCCTCGCGGGTCGCGGACAGCCAGGCGCGGGCGGTGTGGAACGCCCGCTCGGCGAAGCCCGCGCCGCCCGGGTGCCCGTCGTACACGAAGACGGTGGGCAGCAGGGTGTCGGGGTGGAGCGGGTGGGAGAGGCCGCCGATGTCCCAGCGGTCGCAGGTCGCGAAGAGCGGCAGCATGCCGATGGAGGCGTGCTCGGCTGCGTGCAGGGCCCCCGGGAGGATCTCCGGGGTGATCCGGGCGGCGTCGAGCTGGTCCTCGGTGACCGTCCACCACACGGCCCGGGTCCGCAGGGTGCGGGGCGGCAGGTCGAGCTTGGTCTCGCCGAGCACCTCGCCGGTGATCAGACGGCGGCGGAGGAAGGAGACGACCTGGCTGGTGACCTCGACGGAGCCGTAGCAGAGGCGGCCCGAGCCCCACGGGATCTCGGTGTCGGTCTCCAGGACGGTGACGTCGGTGGTGTCGCGGGCGGTGGTGGAGTACGGCGGTACGGCCTCCTCGACGAGGGCGACCGAGTCCGCCAGGTCGAGCTTCCGCACCAGGTAGGTGCGGCCCTGGTGGAGGTGGACGGCGCCCTCGTGGACGGCGCTGTGGGCGGCGGCCTCGTCGACCGTGCCGAGGAGCCGGCCGGTGCCCTCCTCCACGATCTGGACCGGGTTCCCGCCCCCGCCCCGGATGTCGGTGAGGTCGGCGGCCCGCTCGCGCCGGGTCCAGTACCAGCCGGTGGAGCGGCGGCGCAGCAGCCCGGCCGACTCCAGCTGGGGCAGCAGGCCGGGCGCGGCCGGGCCGAAGAGCGCCAGGTCCGGGTCGGTGAGCGGCAGCTCCGCGGCGGCGGCGCAGAGATGGGGGGCGAGGACGTAGGGGTTGTCGGGGTCCAGGACGGTCGACTCGACCGGCTGCTCGAAGATCGCCTCGGGGTGGTGGACGAGGAAGGTGTCCAGCGGGTCGTCCCTGGCGATCATGATCGCCAGGGCGCCCTCGCCGGAGCGGCCGGCGCGGCCCGCCTGCTGCCACAGGGAGGCCCGGGTGCCCGGGTAGCCGGCGATCAGGACGGCGTCGAGGCCCGAGACGTCCACGCCGAGTTCCAGGGCGGTCGTCGCGGCGAGGCCGAGGAGTTCGCCGGAGTGCAGGGCCCGTTCGAGGGCGCGGCGCTCCTCGGGCAGATATCCGCCCCGGTAGGCGGCGACCCGGCGGGCGAGGGCCCGGTCGGTCTCGGCGAGTCGCTCCTGGGCGATGACCGAGATCAGTTCGGCGCCGCGCCGCGAGCGGACGAAGGCGACCGAGCGGACGCCCTGGCGGGTGAGGTCGGTCAGCAGGTCGGCGGTCTCGGCGGTGGCCGTGCGGCGCACCGGGGCGCCCCGCTCACCCCGCAGGTCGGTCAGGGGCGGCTCCCAGAGGGCGAAGACCAGCTCGCCGCGCGGGGAGGCGTCGTCGGCGACCTCGGTGACCGGGAGGCCGGTGAGGCGGCTCGCGGCGCGCGCGGGGTCGGCGGAGGTGGCCGAGGCGAGGAGGAAGACGGGCTCGGAGCCGTACCGGGCGCAGATCCGGCGCAGCCGGCGCAGGACCTGGGCGACGTGGGAGCCGAAGACGCCGCGGTAGGTGTGGCACTCGTCGATGACGACGTAGCGCAGGGAGCGCAGGAAGGAGGCCCACCGGGGGTGGGAGGGGAGTATGCCCCGGTGCAGCATGTCGGGGTTGGTGAGGACGTAGTTCGCGTACTGCCGGACCCATTCGCGTTCCTCGACGGGCGTGTCCCCGTCGTAGACGGCCGGCCGGATCGCGGTGCCCAGCGGGGCGGCCAGGGCGCGGACGGCGCGGCGCTGGTCGGCGGCGAGGGCCTTCGTCGGGGAGAGGTAGAGCGCGGTCGTGCCGCGGCCGTTGGCGGCCTCGGAGCCGTCCAGGAGGGTGGAGAGGACGGGGGCGAGATAGGCGAGGGACTTGCCCGAGGCGGTGCCCGTGGCGATCACCACGGACTCGCCGTCGAGGGCGTGGCCAGCGGCCTCCGCCTGGTGGGCCCAGGGGTGCTCGATGCCCGCCGCCTCGATCGCGGAGATCACCTCCGGGCGGATCAGGTGCGGCCAGACGGCATGCCGACCCGCACGGGCGGGCATGTGCTCCGTATGAGTGATGCGTGCGGCCCGGCTCTCGCCCTTGGAGAGCCGACCGAGGACCATGCCGGGAGAGGGGCGGTTGCCCATGTCCCCGGCTGGACGACTGGGGCGCTGATTCTTGGCCATCGGCACCGAGTGTGTCACTGCCATGACGGACAATGCTTCCAAGGCGTCGTGCATGGTCGCAGGTAAGTGATTGAATGCCATCGCGGCTGGCGATCCACCCCCCGGCTCCGCCCGGGAGACACGTGGGGGCGACCGCCCGATAGCAATGTGCTGGAGGATCCGTGGACCTGTCCCTGTCGACTCGCACTGTGACCGGCGCTGGCGGCGACCGAACGGTCGTCGAGGTCGGTGGCGAGATTGATGTGTATACCGCGCCCAAGCTGCGCGAGCAGTTGGTCGAGTTGGTGAACGACGGCAGCTACCACCTGGTTGTCGACATGGAGGGCGTGGACTTCCTCGACTCCACCGGCCTCGGTGTGCTCGTCGGCGGCCTGAAGCGCGTGCGCGCGCACGAGGGCTCGCTGCGTCTGGTCTGCAACCAGGAGCGCATTCTGAAGATCTTCCGGATCACGGGCCTCACCAAGGTGTTCCCGATCCACACCTCGGTCGACGAGGCCGTCAACGCGGTCGACTGACCGAGGGGGATGGCATGGCCACCGTTGAACTCCGCTTCAGCGCCCAGCCCGAGCACGTCCGCACGGCCCGCCTGGTGGCGGCCGCGGTCGCCCGCAGGGCGGGGGTGGACGAGGCGGTCCTCGACGAGGTCCGGCTCGCCGTCGGTGAGGCCTGTTCCCGTGCGGTCGGGCTGCACCGGAGCAACGGCGTCACCACCCCCATCCGGGTCGTGCTGACCGAGGAGGAGAAGACGTTCTCCATCGCGGTCGGCGACGAGGTGCCCGGCGCGGGAGTGGCGGCGGCCGATGCGGTCGGTGTGCCCGGCGCGCGCGCCGGGGCCCCGGCCGAGGACTTCGACGACGCCGACGGTGAGGACGAGATGGGGCTCGCGGTGATCCGCGGCCTCGTCGATGACGTCGAGGTGAGCGCCGGCGAGGACGGCGGCACCATCAGGATGGCCTGGCCGACGAGCCCCGCGGACATCCTGTCCTGACCGAGCCGTTCACCCGTTCGGACGTATGAACGCGCGTGAACGTGCGTGCACGTACGTGCGTGACGAAGAGGCCCCGCACCCGCGGGGCCTCTTCGCCATGCGCCCGCCTCCACCGCGCGCCGCCCCGATGGGTGCATCCGCTTGGTGCATCCGCGCGGAGGAGCCGTCGCATCCGCGTACGTCCCGGTTCATCTCCCTATGATCCGTCCCCATGTACGCCACCTCCCTCGCCGCGGCGGTGCTCACGAGCGAGAACCGGACGATCGTGGTCGTCGTCGCGGCCGTCGCCCTCGCCGCGCTGCTCGTCGCCCAGCTCCTCGTCCGCCAGGTCCTCGCGGCCGGCCAGGGCACGGCGAAGATGCGGGAGATCGCCGCCGCCGTGCAGGAGGGCGCCAACGCCTACCTCGCGCGGCAGCTGCGCACCCTCGGCCTCTTCGCCGTCGTCGTGTTCTTCCTGCTGATGCTGCTCCCCGCCGACAGCTGGTCGCAGCGGGCCGGGCGTTCCCTGTTCTTCCTGGTCGGGGCGCTCTTCTCGGCCGTCACCGGGTACGTCGGCATGCGGCTCGCCGTCCGCGCGAACGTGCGCGTCGCCGCGGCGGCCCGGGAGGCGACCCCGGGCCCCGGCGAGCCGGCGAAGGACCCCTCCGAGGTCGCGCACCGGGCCATGAAGATCGCCTTCCGTACGGGCGGGGTCGTCGGCATGTTCACCGTCGGCCTCGGCCTGCTCGGTGCCGCCTGCGTCGTCCTCGTCTACGCCGCCGACGCGCCGAAGGTCCTGGAGGGCTTCGGCCTCGGCGCCGCGCTGATCGCCATGTTCATGCGGGTCGGCGGCGGCATCTTCACCAAGGCGGCGGACGTCGGCGCCGACCTCGTCGGCAAGGTCGAACAGGGCATCCCGGAGGACGATCCGCGCAACGCCGCCACCATCGCCGACAACGTGGGCGACAACGTCGGCGACTGCGCGGGCATGGCGGCCGACCTCTTCGAGTCGTACGCCGTGACGCTGGTCGCCGCGCTGATCCTCGGCAAGGCCGCCTTCGGCGACCACGGCCTCGCCTTCCCGCTGATCGTCCCGGCGATCGGCGTGGTCACCGCCGTGATCGGCATCTTCGCGGTGGCGCCCCGGCGCGCGGACCACGGCGGGATGAGCGCCATCAACCGGGGCTTCCTCGTCTCGGCCGTCATCTCGCTCGTCCTGGTCGCCGTCGCCGCGTTCGTCCACCTCCCGTCCTCGTACGCCGGACTCCAGGGCGTCACCGAGCCGGGCATCCGGGAGCACGACGGCGACCCGCGGATCCTCGCGCTCGTGGCGGTCGCCATCGGCATCGTGCTGGCCGCGCTGATCCAGCAGCTCACCGGCTACTTCACCGAGACCCGGCGGCGCCCGGTCAAGGACATCGGCCGCTCCTCGCTCACCGGCCCCGCGACGGTCGTCCTCGCCGGCGTCGCCATCGGCCTGGAGTCCGCCGTCTACACGGCGCTGCTGATCGGCCTCGCCGTCTACGGGGCGTTCCTGCTCGGCGGGGCCTCGATCATGCTGGCGCTGTTCGCGGTCGCCCTCGCCGGGACGGGGCTGCTCACCACGGTCGGCGTGATCGTCGCCATGGACACCTTCGGCCCGGTCGCCGACAACGCGCAGGGGATCGCCGAGATGTCCGGGGACGTCCAGGGCGCGGGCGCGCAGGTCCTCACCGAGCTCGACGCCGTCGGCAACACGACGAAGGCGATCACCAAGGGCATCGCGATCGCCACCGCCGTCCTCGCCGCCGCGGCGCTCTTCGGCTCGTACCGCGACGCGATCGCCACCTCGGTCGCCGACGTCGGCGCGAGGGCGGGCGAACTGACGCTCTCCATGGACATCTCGCAGCCCAACAACCTCTTCGGGCTGATCCTCGGCGCCGCCGTCGTCTTCCTCTTCTCCGGGCTGGCGATCAACGCCGTCTCCCGGTCGGCCGGTTCCGTGGTGTACGAGGTGCGGCGGCAGTTCCGCGAACACCCCGGGATCATGGACCGCACCGAGAAGCCGGAGTACGGGCGGGTCGTCGACATCTGCACCAAGGACGCCCTGCGCGAACTCGCCACGCCCGGCCTGCTCGCCGTGACGGCGCCGATCGCGGTCGGGTTCGCGCTCGGCGTCGGCCCGCTCGGCGCGTACCTGGCCGGGGCCATCGGCACGGGCGCGCTGATGGCGGTCTTCCTCGCCAACTCCGGTGGTGCCTGGGACAACGCGAAGAAGCTGGTCGAGGACGGCAACCACGGCGGCAAGGGCAGCGAGGCCCACGCGGCGACGGTCATCGGGGACACGGTCGGCGACCCGTTCAAGGACACGGCGGGCCCGGCGATCAACCCGCTCCTGAAGGTGATGAACCTGGTGGCGCTGCTGATCGCGCCCGCCGTCGTCCGGTTCGGTTACGGGGAGGACGCCAGCGGCTGGCTGCGCGGGCTGGTCGCGGGGCTCGCGCTCCTCGTCGTCGTGGCCGCGGTCCGGGTGTCCAAGCGCCGCTCGGTGGCCGTGTCCTGACGTGGCGTCCGTCTCATTTCGGGAGTGGGCGTCCCCACTCTTCCTTGGTTCGAACGGTGGCAATATGGGGTGAATCGGTCCCACGAAAGGTGGAAGCCGCCCGTCCGGCGTGTATGTTCCGGGGCCGAGAGCCTCGGAAGGGATTCGATCCGGTGAACAAGAAGCTTGCGGCCGTACTGTCCGGCAGCGCGGTGCTCGTGCTCGCGCTGTCCGGGTGCAGCGACGACGAGGACAAGGTGGGCAACTGGGCGAAGACGTTCTGCGACCAGGCGAAGCCCCAGATCCAGAAGCGGGCCGACGCCCACCAGATCATCGTGTCGACGGCCGCGGACAGCAAGCCCGCGGAGATCCAGGCCGCCGACTCGAAGGCGTTCAAGGACATCGCCGACGCCGACAGGGCCCTCGCCAAGGCCGTCGAGAGCGCGGGCGCCCCGCCCGTCGAGAACGGCGCGACGATCCAGCAGTCCGCCATCAAGGAGCTCAACGCGACCGCCGCGGCCTACGACGGGCTGAAGAAGCAGGTCGACGCGCTCGACCCGAAGAACCAGCAGAAGTTCGCCGACGGCCTGGAGGACATCGCCAACGGCCTCGCGCGCATCGAGAAGATGGACCAGAACGCCCTCGCCAAGCTGGAGAGCGGCGAACTCGGCCAGGCGATGGCCAAGCAGCCCGGCTGCCAGAAGCCCACCGCCTCCACCCCGCCGGCCACCGGGTCCGCCTCCCCGGCGCCGGGCTCCACCGCCGACGGGGACGCGGGCTCCGACGGGGACTCCGGCGACACCTCCGACAAGCCGGCGTCCACGCCGTCGTCGAAGACCTCGGCCAAGCCCTCCGCCACCAAGAGCAAGAGCTAGTCGGCAAGCAGGTCCATCCAGGAGCGGGCGTCCGGCTTCCCGTCGGGTCGCCCGCCCCGATGTCGGTGGCGGCGGTCACAATGGGGGGCGTGAGTACGACCAGCCAGACCACCAGCCTTCCGGTGCCCGCGCACGCCGCCCGACTGCGCGAGGCGCTGCTCGCCGCCGACTTCACCGCCGACGGGCTGCTCGACCTGCTCGGCGCCTCGGCCTACGCCGCGCTCGCCCGCAGCGAGACCGTGCCGGCCCTGCGCGCCACCCGCGGCGACTCCCCGCTGGAGGCCCTCGTCCGGCTCTTCCTGCTCCAGCGGCCCGTCCCGCACGAGCGGGCCGCCACCGCGCTGCCGCTCGCGGAGGCCCTCGCCGACGGCTGGGTGGTCCGCGAGGACGACACCGTGTCCGCGACCGTCGACGTCCGGCCGTACGGCGGCCCGGACGGCGAGGACTGGTTCATCGTCTCCGACCTCGGCTGCGCCGTCGGCGGCGCGGGCGGCATCGGCAAGAAGGAGGAGGGCGTCGTCCTCGGTGTCGGCGGCGCCTCCACCACCCTCGCCGGCATCACCGTCCGCACACCGGTCTCCTCCGCCCTCGACCTCGGCACCGGCTCCGGCATCCAGGCCCTGCACGCCGCCCAGCACGCCACCCTGGTCACCGCCACCGACCTCAACCCGCGCGCCCTCGACTTCACCCGGCTGACGCTCGCGCTCTCCGGGGCCCACGAGGCCGAGTTGCTCGAAGGGTCCCTCTTCGCACCCGTCGACGGCGACACGTACGACCTGATCGTCTCCAACCCGCCGTTCGTGATCTCGCCCGGCACCGGACTCACCTACCGGGACGGCGGGATGGGCGGAGACGACCTGTGCCGCACGCTCGTCCAGGAGTGCGGGGAGCGGCTCAACGACGGCGGGTACGCCCAGTTCCTCGCCAACTGGCAGCACGTCGAGGGCGAGGAGTGGCAGGACCGGCTGCGGTCCTGGGTGCCGCGCGGCTGCGACGCCTGGATCGTCCAGCGCGAGGTCCAGGACGTCACCCAGTACACCGAGCTGTGGCTGCGGGACAGCGGCGAGCACCGGGGGGACCCGGAGGAGTACCGGCGGGCGTACGACCGCTGGCTCGACGAGTTCGAGGCGCGCCGGACCCGGGCGATCGGCTTCGGCTGGATCACCGTCCGCAGGAACCCCGCCGTCGCCTCCGGCACCGTCGAGCCCTCGATCGTCGTCGAGGAGTGGCCGCACCCCGTCGAGCAGCCCCTCGGAGACACCGTCCGCGCCCACTTCGAGCGCCAGGACTACCTGCGGAGCCGGGACGACGCCGCCCTGCTCGCCGACCGGTTCACGCTCGCCGACGAGGTCGTGCAGGAGCAGGTGGGCCTGCCCGGCGCCGAGGACCCGGAGCACGTCGTCCTCCGCCAGAACCGGGGCATGCGCCGCGCGACCAGGGTCGACCACGTCGGCGCCGGCTTCGCGGGCGTCTGCGACGGCTCGCTCAGCGCCGGCCGCATCCTCGACGCCATCGGCCAGTTGATGGGCGAGGACCCCGTGGTGCTGCGGGACCGCACCCCGCAGGCCATCCGCCTCCTCGTCGAGGAGGGCTTCCTCGTACCCGAGTCCCTGCTGCCCGACGCCCCGCCGCACGCCGAGGAAGGGGCCGGTGCTTGATACGGATCGAGCTCGACGAGGCCTCCCTCGGCGCGACCCGCATGGCGATCAGCCCGCTGCGCGACGCCTTCTGCGCGATGCACCTCGCCCTGCCGGGGCGCCACCCCTCCTGGCCGTACCAGGAGTGGGTGGGGCACGCCCGTGAGGCGTGGCGGGAGGACGACCGGCTGCGCCCGCTGTGGGACCTCTTCGCCGAGGGGCGGTACGAGGTCTCCGACTTCCTGCTGCCCCGTCCCGTCGGCACCGTCGACGTACGGGACGAACTGGACCTCCTGCGGGCCACCGACCCGGAGTTCGTCCGCGCCCAGGCGGCGGTCTGCTACCCGCACCTGCTCGACGCGCCGTTCCTCGCGCCCTATCTGAACGACCCGGAGGCGGCCTGCGGGGCGCTCGCCGACGCGTACGAGGCGTACTGGACGGAGGTCGTCGCACCGCACTGGCCCGTCATGCGGCGGCTCGTCGAGGACGAGGTCCTCGTCCGAGCCCGGACCTTCGCCACCGAGGGCATCGACGCGCTATTCCAGGGCCTGGAGTCGCGCGTCCGCTGGGAACCGCCGGTCCTGGAGCTGACGAAGCACCTCGACGCCGCGTACGCCCCCGGGGAGCGGCGGCTCGTGCTCGTGCCGCTCGTCTTCGCCGAGGGCTGCCGGCTCTACTCGGTCGACGACCCCGAGGTCTTCGCGCTCTCCTTCCAGGCCAGGGGCGCCGCCGTCCTGCGCGAACCCGCCGCGCCCGTCGCCGACGACCGGCTCGGGCTGCTCCTCGGGCGCGGCCGGGCGGCCGTCCTGCGCGAGCTGGGCGGCCCGCTGACCACGGCGGGCCTCGCGGACCGGCTCGGCCTCGCGCCCAGTACGGTCTCCGAGCACCTGTCGGTGCTCACCGACGCCGGGGTCGTCAGCCGGCACCGCGTCGGGCGCTCGGTCTACTACGAGCCGACGGACACCGGCCGTTCGCTCCTCGCGCTGCTCACGGGGGAGGGCGTCCTGGACGCGGTGGCCTGACGCGCGTCCGGCGCGGGTGCGGGGCGCGGGTCCGGGGCCGGGTCCGGGTCCGGGGCGCGTGGCCGCGGCCGGGTGCGGAGGACGAGGCGGAGGACGGTGAGGGGGCGACGATTCGGGGGATCCCGAATCGTTCGCGCCGCCCGCGCCCCCGCTCCTACCGTCCCGCCCATGCTCGCTGTCGAGGCGGACGCGCTGCGCCGCACCTACACCGTCGGAACCGGCTGGCCGAGGCGCCGCAGGACCGAGACCGAGGCCGTGCGCGGGGTCACCTTCGAGGTGGCCCCCGGCGAACTCTTCGGCCTGCTCGGCCCCAACGGAGCCGGCAAGACCACCACCATCAAGATGCTCAACACCCTGCTCCTGCCGACCTCCGGCACGGCCCGGGTGTGCGGCCACGACGTGGCCCGCGACCCCGTCGCGCCGTACGCCGCAGGATCGGGTACGTCTTCGGCGGCGACCGGGGCCTCTACGACCGGCTCTCCGCCCTCGACAACCTCCGCTACTTCGCCGAGCTGTACGGCGTCGAGGCCCGCGGACAGCGGCGCCGGATCACCGAACTCCTCGACCTGGTCGGGCTCCTGGGCCGCGAGCGGGAGCGCGTCGAGGGGTACTCGCGCGGTATGCGGCAGCGCCTCCACATCGCCCGCGGCCTGCTCCACCGCCCCGACGTCCTCTTCCTCGACGAGCCGTCCATCGGCGTCGACCCGGTCGCCGCCCGCGACCTGCGCCGTACCGTCGCCGACCTGGCGGCCGCCGGCACCACCGTCCTGCTCACCACCCACTACATGGCCGAGGCCGACGAACTCTGCGACCGGATCGCCGTCATCGCGGGCGGCCGCATCCGCGCCCTCGGCACCCCCGAGAGCCTCAAGTCCCGGGTCAGCGAACGGAACGTGCTGGAGATCGAGGTGTACGGGGTGGGTGAGGACCGTCTCGAACGCGTCCGGCGACTGCCCGGCGTGCGGGGCGCCGCCGTGGAGGACCGCGGCGCCGCCCAGTCCCTCACCGTGCAGACCGACCGCGGCGCCGAACCGCACGGCCCCGTGCTCGCCGCCCTCGACGGCCTCCGCGTCGGACGGGTCGTCAGCCGCGAACCCTCCCTGGAGGACGCCTACATCGCCATCGTGGAAGACGCGACGGAAGGGACCCCGGCATGACCCGCGCGTCCGACCCCACGCACCTCCCTGGCCCCACGCAGCTCTCCGACCCCACGGACCTCTCTCGCCCCGTGTGCCCCACGCACCCCACCCGCGCCGTGCACCCCGTCCGCGTGCTGCGGCTCGTCGGCGTCGGGGTCCGCACCCACGTCACGTACATGTCCCGCTCGCCGATCGAGATCACCTTCGCCGTCCTCGTCCCCCTCGTCTACGCGACCCTCGCCGTCTATCTCTTCCGCGCGGCCGGCGACCCCGACCGGCTGCTCACCGCCTCCGTCGGCGCCGGACTCATGGGCATCTGGGGCTCCGTCCTCTACGGCTCCGGCGGCGCCGTCCAGAACCAGCGCTGGCTCGGCACCCTGGAGAGCCTCGTCGTCGCGCCGACCCCCCTGGCGCTCGTCCTGCTGCCGATCACCCTCGCGACCGCCGTCATCGGCACGTACGCGATGGGCGCCACCCTGCTGTGGGGCGTGCTGCTCTACGACGTCCCCCTGGCACCGGCGCGTCCGCTGCTGTTCCTGCTCGCCGTCCCGGTGTGCGTGCTCGCGCTCGGGCTGACAGGACTGCTCCTCGCCGCCACTTTCGTGCTGCTGCGCAACGCCAACGCCCTGGCCAACCCGCTCGACACGCCCGTCTGGCTGCTCTCCGGCCTCCTCGTCCCGATCACCGTCCTGCCCGCCTGGACCCACCCGCTGTCCTGGGCGCTGCCCATGACCTGGGGCGCGCGGGCCGTGCACGCGTCGACCTCCGGTGCCGCCTCCACCGGGGAGGTCCTCACCCCGCTGCTGGTGGCGGTGGCGCTCGGCCTCGGGTACGCCGTCGCCGCCGTCCTCGTCCTCGGCCGGGTCGAGCGCCGGGCGCGCGCCGCCGCGACCCTCGCCCTCACCTGAGCGGTCCCGCGTCCCCGCCCCTGCACCCTCCCCCGCCCCCACCCGAACCGACCGCCTGAAAGGCCATCCGAGATGTTCCGCTTCCTCGCCCCGGCCCGGCTCGTCCTCGTCGGCGGAGCGCTCTCCTACCGGGCTCTCTTCAACTGGACGACCCCACCCATGTTCATCGGAACACTGCTGGTCGGGCCGCTGCTCCAGGTCTTCTTCTTCGTCTGCCTCGGCCGCCAGCTCGGCGTCGCCGACGACCGCTTCCACCTCGTCGGCAACGCCGTCCTCGCCGCCTCCGCCTCCTGCGTGTACGGCGGCACGATGGCCGTCGCCAACGAGCGCCGGTACGGCACGCTGGGCGCCGTCCTGCTGTCACCCCGCCGCCGGGTCCCGCTGTGGGCCGGGCGAGCCCTCCCGTACGTCCTCAACGGGCTGCTGATCAGCGCCTTCGTCCTCACCGTGGCCGCGCTGCTGCTCGGTCTGCCCGTACCGGCCGGGGCGCTGCCCGGCCTCGGGCTCGTGCTGCTCGCCGCCGCCGTCGGCTGCTCGGCGTTCGGGATCGCCCTCGGGGCGCTCGGGCTCCGCTTCCGCGACGTGTTCCTCGTCTCCAACGTGGCGAGCTCCGGCCTGCTGCTGCTCACCGGCGCGGCCGTGCCCCGCGCGACGCTGCCCGACTGGATGCGGCTCACGGGCGAGGTGCTGCCGCTCACCCACGCGGCCGACGCCGCCCGCGGGCTCGCCGCGGGCGGCGGGCTCGACGGGCGGCTGCTCGGGGCCGAGCTGGCGGTGGCCGCCGGATGGGCGCTGGTCGCCGTGGCCCTGCTCGCCCTCTTCGAGAGGGGCAGCCGCCGCCGGGCCACCCTCGACGTGATGTGACGAACGACGGGCTGAGGAGAGCCGGGGGAGAGACGCGCAAGAGCCGAGGCGGAGGAGGAGAAGTCGACGACCGGTGGTCGGAGCGGCCGGAGAGGCCGGAGCGGCCGGAGGGGCCGGAGGGGCCGGAGGGGCTGGAGGGGGACGGCCGGGTGGGGAACAGACGTGCGGGGGAGCAGACGAGCGGGGGACCAGCGGGCCACTACCGGCCATCTTCGTGAAACCGGCCGACCCGCTCCGCGTCGTTCACCCCGAATTCGCGTGCATGACGCCGGAAGGTGCCAGCCTCGCACCGGGAGACGGACAGCACACGGGGAACGGAACGGGGTACGGGCATGGAGAGCGGGCCGGCGATCTTCGCGGGAACGGCGTTCACGCTGTTCGGAGGCGCGCTGCTGCTGTGGACGGCCGTCCGCGCACGGCACGGCCAGCCCGTCGCGCACGGCGTCGCGCCTCGTACCGCCATCGCCCTCACCAGCCTCACCGGCACCCTCTTCCTCACCCTCGGCGTCTGGTGCTTCGGCCGCCTCTGAGACGCGCGGCACACCGCTCCCGCCCCGCCGGTCCGGTGGTCCGGGCGGCAGGAATGCCAGGAGTCGGGTTACCGTTCGAGTGGCCGTTGCGGGCTTTGGCCGTTTGACACGGGGGCGGGTTGTACCGTCACACTCCGCAGCGACGGGAGCGTCACCGTCCGTGTCGCTGCCGTGCGTGCCCGGCGCCGCGCGCCGCACGTGCCCGTACGGGCCAGAGAGTGTCGACCGGAGAGAAGAGCGAAAGTTGTCCCCGACCAGCGAGACCGCACACGGCGGCCGCCGACTCGTCATCGTCGAGTCGCCTGCCAAGGCGAAGACGATCAAGGGCTACCTCGGCCCCGGCTACGTCGTCGAGGCGAGCGTCGGGCACATCCGCGACCTCCCCAGCGGCGCCGCCGAGGTGCCGGAGAAGTACACGGGCGAGGTGCGCCGCCTCGGCGTCGACGTCGAGCACGACTTCCAGCCGATCTACGTCGTCAACGCCGACAAGAAGGCGCAGGTCAGGAAGCTCAAGGAGCTGCTCGCCGACTCCGACGAGCTCTTCCTCGCCACCGATGAGGACCGCGAGGGCGAGGCCATCGCGTGGCACCTCCAGGAGGTCCTGAAGCCCAAGGTCCCCGTCCACCGGATGGTCTTCCACGAGATCACCAAGGACGCGATCCAGGCCGCCGTCGCCAACCCGCGCGAGCTGAACCAGCGCATGGTCGACGCCCAGGAGACCCGCCGCATCCTCGACCGGCTCTACGGCTACGAGGTCTCGCCGGTCCTGTGGAAGAAGGTCATGCCGAAGCTGTCGGCGGGCCGCGTGCAGTCCGTCGCCACCCGGCTCGTCGTCGAGCGCGAGCGCGAGCGCATCGCCTTCCGCTCCGCCGAGTACTGGGACCTCACCGGCACCTTCGCCACCGGCCGCGCCGGTGACCCGTCCGACCCGTCCACGCTGGTCGCCCGCCTGAACACGGTCGACGGCAGGCGCGTCGCGCAGGGCCGCGACTTCGGCGCCGACGGGCAGCTGAAGACCGCGAACGTGCTCCACCTCGACGAGGGCGCCGCGCGGGCGCTCGCCGCCGCGCTCGCCGACACGGCGTTCGCCGTCCGCTCGGTCGAGTCGAAGCCGTACCGCCGCTCCCCGTACGCGCCCTTCCGCACCACCACCCTCCAGCAGGAGGCGAGCCGCAAGCTCGGCTTCGGTGCGAAGGCGACGATGCAGGTGGCGCAGAAGCTGTACGAGAACGGCTTCATCACCTACATGCGTACGGACTCCACGATCCTGTCCGACACCGCCGTCGCGGCGGCCCGGGCGCAGGTCACGCAGCTGTACGGCGCCGACTACCTGCCCGAGAAGCCCCGCGTCTACGCCGGCAAGGTCAAGAACGCGCAGGAGGCGCACGAGGCGATCCGCCCCTCGGGCGACCGCTTCCGCACCCCGGCCGAGACCGGGCTGACCGGCGACCAGTTCAAGCTGTACGAGCTGATCTGGAAGCGGACCGTCGCCTCCCAGATGAAGGACGCGACCGGGAACTCGGTCACGGTGAAGATCGGCGGCCGGGCCGCCGACGGCCGCGACGCCGAGTTCTCGGCCTCCGGCAAGACCATCACCTTCCACGGCTTCATGAAGGCGTACGTGGAGGGGGCCGACGACCCGAACGCGGAGCTCGACGACCGCGAGCGGCGCCTGCCGCAGGTCGCCGAGGGCGACGCGCTGGCCGCCGAGGAGATCACCGCGGACGGCCACGCGACCAAGCCGCCGGCCCGCTACACCGAGGCCAGCCTGGTCAAGGAGCTGGAGGAGCGCGAGATCGGCCGCCCGTCGACCTACGCCTCGATCATCGGCACCATCCTCGACCGCGGCTACGTCTTCAAGAAGGGCACGGCCCTCGTGCCGTCCTTCCTCTCCTTCGCCGTGGTGAACCTCCTGGAGAAGCACTTCGGGCGGCTCGTCGACTACGACTTCACGGCCAAGATGGAGGACGACCTCGACCGCATCGCGCGCGGCGAGGCCCAGTCCGTGCCGTGGCTGAAGCGTTTCTACTTCGGCGAGGGCGACTCCGCGGCGGCCACGGGCGGCGCGGCCGACGCCGGGAACGGCGACGGCGACCACCTCGGCGGCCTCAAGGAGCTCGTCACCGACCTCGGTGCCATCGACGCCCGCGAGATCTCCTCCTTCCCCGTCGGCAACGACATCGTGCTGCGCGTCGGCCGCTACGGCCCGTACGTCGAGCGCGGCGAGAAGGAGCAGGAAGGCCACCAGCGCGCCGACGTCCCCGAGGACCTGGCGCCCGACGAGCTCACCGTCGACCTCGCGGAGGAGCTGCTCGCCAAGCCGAGCGGCGACTTCGAACTGGGCACCGACCCGGCCACCGGGCACCAGATCGTCGCCAAGGACGGCCGCTACGGCCCGTACGTGACCGAGGTCCTCCCCGAGGGCACCCCGAAGACCGGCAAGAACGCGGTCAAGCCGCGGACCGCCTCCCTCTTCAAGACGATGTCCCTCGACACCGTCACCCTGGAGGAGGCGCTCAAGCTGATGTCGCTGCCGCGGGTCGTCGGCACCGACGCCGAGGGCGTCGAGATCACCGCGCAGAACGGCCGCTACGGCCCGTACCTCAAGAAGGGCACGGACTCGCGGTCGCTCACCGACGAGGAGCAGCTCTTCACGATCACGCTGGAGGAGGCGCTGGCGATCTACGCCCAGCCCAAGCAGCGTGGCCGGGCGGCGGCCAAGCCGCCGCTGAAGGAGCTCGGCACCGACCCGGTCAGCGAGAAGCCGGTCGTCGTCAAGGACGGCCGCTTCGGCCCGTACGTGACGGACGGCGAGACCAACGCGACCCTGCGGACCGGCGACAGCGTGGAGACGATCACGCCGGAGCGGGGGTACGAGCTGCTCGCCGAGAAGCGGGCGAAGGGCCCGGCGAAGAAGGCGGCCAAGAAGGCGCCGGCGAAGAAGGCCCCCGCGAAGAAGGCCACCACGGCCAAGAAGACGGCGTCGAAGACCACGGCGGCGAAGAAGACGACGGCCGCGAAGAAGACGGCGGCGAAGAAGACCACCGCCGCCGCCGCGAAGAAGGCGGCCGCGGCGAAGCCGACGGAGTAGATCCGGCAGGGTCGGCTCCGGCGGAGTGGATCCGTCGCCGGAGGGGCGGGGGGCTGATCGCCTCCGCCCCTCCGGCGTTTCTCGTGCGGCCTCCGTGGGGCGCGTCCGGGTCGAGGCCGGGGCGTCCTCGGGTCGGGGCCGGGTCGGGGCGGGGGCGTCCTCGGGTCGGGGCCGGGTCGGGCGCGGCTCGCGGTGCGGACCCGGTTCGGGCGCGTGTTCGGTCGCGGGCCCCGGTGAGCCGGGGCGTCCGGATAGGGTGGACGGATGACGCGAGCAGAGCAGCCAGACCGCGTGAACGCCTCCGACGCCGCACTCGTCGCGGACTCCCGGGAACGTGCCGTACGGGCCCTCTTGCGCCATCAGCCGTTGCGCCGGCTGTGGAGCGCCCAGGCACTGGGCGGGGTCGGCGACGCCGTCGCCCTCCTGGTCCTCGTCCTCCTCGGCCTCCAGGCGGCCGTGGCCCAGGACGCGTTCGGCGGGGGCTACCGGGGCGCCGCGTTCGCCGTGGCCGCCGTCGTCGGCGCACGCCTGCTGGCGTCCCTGCTCCTCGGCGCCGTCCTCCTCGGGCCGCTGACCACGCTCACCGCGCCCGGCGGCGCCCTGGACCGGCGCTGGACCATGATCGGCGCGGACGGCCTGCGGATCGCGCTGCTCGTCGTCGCGCCCCTGTGGATCGACTGGGTCCCGGGCAGCGCCCTCTGGTACGTGCTCGGCACCGTCTTCGTCACCGGCGCCGCCGAGCGCCTGTGGACCGTCTGCCGCGAGGGCGCCGCGCCCGCGCTGCTGCCCGCCGCGCCCGTGGAGGGCGACGCCGTGCGGCCGCTGCCCGACCACCTCGGCGCCCTGCGCCGGCTCTCGCAGCGCACCGGCTTCCTCGCCGTACCGGCGGCCGCGGCCGTGCTGCTCGTCGCCACCCTGATCAGCAACGTCCTCGGCTCCGGCGTCGACTGGTTCACGCAGCACCAGGCCGCCCTCGGCTCCTACGTGGCCGCCGGGCTCTTCGCCGCCTCCGTCAGCGTCCTCGCCGCCATGACCCTGCCCGGTGGCCAGACCCCGCGGCCGCGCTCGCCCCTGGAGGGGCTGCGCCGCCCGGCCGCGGAGAAGGCGTCGGCCGCCGGGACCGCCCCGGAGACGGGCTCGGGCGAGGGCTCGGGCAAGAGCTTCGGGAAGGGTTCCGGGAAGGGTTCCGGGAAGGGGGCGACCGGCCGTACGGGAGCCGTACCGCTGCTCGTCCTCGCCTGCGCCACCGTCGCGGGGGCCGTCGCCGCCGCCGCGTCCCTCGCCGCCCTCCACGCGTACGACCTCGGCGGCGGCCCCGTCACGTACGCGCTGCTCGTGCTCGCCCTCAGCGGCGGCACCGCCGTCGGCATCCGCACCGCGCGTTCCGTCCTGCCCGTGCTGTCCCGGCGCCGGCTGCTCTCCCTCGCGCTCGCCGTCACCGGCGTGGCGCTGATCGCCGTGGGCCTCGTGCCGGACACGGCGACCGTGCTGTTCCTCGCCGCCCTCGCCGGGTACGTCGCCGGGGTCGCCGCCAACACCGGGCACACCCTGATCGACCAGGAGACCGAGGAGCCCCGCAGGGAGCGCACCACCGACCACCTCCAGGCCACCGCACGGGTCGGCATCGGCCTCGGCGCGCTCGTCGCCCCGCTGCTCGCCGCAGCGATCGGCCCGCACCGGCTCGCCTCCGACTCCGGCACCTTCGTCTTCGCGCACGGCGGCGCCGCCTTCACCCTGGCGCTCGTCGGCGCCCTGCTGCTGCCCGTCGCCGCGCTCGTCCTCGCCAGGACCGACGACCGGGCGGGCGTCCCGCTCCGCCGCGACCTGCGCGACGCGCTGCGCGGCTCCGACCCGGCCCAGGCACCCTCCCCGACCGGTTTCTTCATCGCCCTGGAGGGCGGCGACGGCGCCGGGAAGTCCACGCAGGTCCAGGCGCTCGCCGACTGGATCCGCGCCAAGGGCCACGAGGTCCTCGTCACGCGCGAGCCCGGCGCCACCCCGATCGGCAAGCGGCTCCGCTCGATCCTCCTCGACGTCTCGTCGGCGGGGCTCTCGAACCGCGCCGAGGCCCTCCTGTACGCGGCCGACCGCGCCGAGCACGTCGACTCGCTGGTCCGGCCCGCCCTGGAGCGGGGCGCGATCGTCATCTCCGACCGGTACATCGACTCGTCCGTCGCCTACCAGGGCGCAGGCCGCGACCTGTCCCCGACCGAGATCGCCCGCATCTCGCGCTGGGCGACCAGTGGCCTCGTACCGAACCTGACCGTGCTCCTCGACGTCTCCCCGGAGACCGCGAGGGAACGGTTCACCGAAGCGCCCGACCGGCTGGAGTCCGAGCCGCCCGAGTTCCACGCGCGCGTGCGGGCCGGTTTCCTCGCCCTCGCCGCCGCCGACCCGAGCCGCTACCTCGTCGTCGACGCCGGCCAGGAGCCGGAGGCCGTCACCACCGTCGTACGCCACCGGCTCGACCGCGTCCTGCCGCTCTCCGAGGCGGAGGTGAAGGCCGCCGAGGAGGCCCGCCGCAAGGCGGAGGAGGAGGCCAGGCGCCGCGCCGAGGAGGAGGCCGCCCGCAAGGCCGAGGAGGAGCGCCTGGAGCGCGAGCGCCAGGAGCAGCTCGCCAAGCTGCGCGCCGAGGAGGAGGAGCGCAAGCGGCGCGAGGAGGAAGAGGCCCGCCGTCTGGAGGCCGAACGCCAGGCGGAGGAGGCCCGTCGCCGCGCCGAGGAGGCCCGGATCGCCGCCGAGGAGGAGCGCCGCCGGCGCGAGGCCGAGGAGAAGGCCCGCCGCGAGGAGCAGGAACGCCTCCGCAAGCAGGCCGAGGAGGAGGAGCGCCTCCGCGCCGAGGCCGAGGCGCGTCGCCTGGAGAAGCAGCGCAAGGCCGAGGAGGCTCTGCTGCGCGCCGAGGAGGCCCGCCGGGCGGCCGAGGCCGCCGCCGCCGCGAAGGCGGCGGAGGAGGCTGCCGCCAAGGCCGCCGCGGAGAAGGCCGCGGCCGAGGCCGCTTCCCGGGCGGCGGCGGAGAAGGCCGCCGCCGAGCGCGCGGCCGCCGAGCTGGCCGCGGCGGAGCGGGAGGCCGCGCGCAAGGCCGCGGCGCAGAAGCAGGAGGCGGAGCGGAAGGCCGCGGCGCAGAGGCAGGAGGCGGAGCGGAAGGCGGCGGAGGCCGCCGCGCGGGCCAAGGCCCGTGCCGAGGCCCGGGCCGCCGAGGCGTCGGCGAACGAGGTCACCGTGGAGACGCCCGTCGTGAAGCAGGAGGGGAGGGGCCGCGGGGCCGGTGCCCCGGACACCGCTCCGACCGTCTCGCCGAACGAGGTCACCGTCCCGACGCCGGTCGTGCGCCCGGACACCGCCCAGCGGCCGGAGGCGGCCGACGCCGAGACGACCGTCCTGCCGCAGATCCGCGACCCGCGGGCCGTCGACGAGACGGCGGTCCTGCCGACCGTCCGCGCGACGGACGACCCGGCCGACCGGGTGCCGCCGGGCATCTTCCGGGACGAGCGCGAGGAGCGCGAGCAGCGCGACGAGCCGGCGGGCTCCAACGACCGGACCCGCGAGCTGCCCCAGCTCGACGAGCACGGCCGCCCGCGCCGCCGCTCCGACTGGGCCGAGGAGACCCCGCTCGACGACCTCCCGACCCTGGCGGACGAGTTGTTCGGCCCGCACGAGGACGAGGAAGAGCCCGAGGACCGGCGCGGCCGCCGCCGCTGAGGCGTGCGCCGGGGAGCGCTGCGGGCCTGACCCGTCCGTGGTGCGCGCCTCCCCGTCGTCGAGAGCGGCGAGCGGTCCGGCCGCCTGGGCCGCGTCTCCCCGGCGCGAGCCGCTGCCGGGGCGCCGAGCGGTGCCTCGTCGCCCTCGCCGTGGGTCCCGCGGGGCCGGTGGGTGGGGCGGCCGGGCGGTGAGGGGGTGGAGCTGGCACCACCATGAGGTGGGCAGGCAGCCCCATACCGTCGTGACCTGCGCTTTTCTAGCGTGGGGGCATGACGACGACAGCGGTGACGGACAACGCGCCCGCGCTCGCCCTCCACGGGGTGAGCCGGACATACGGACGGCGGGGCGCCGGGGCCCCCGCGCTCGACGGGGTGAGCCTCACCGTCCCGCGCGGGCGGTTCCTCGCGGTGATGGGACGGTCCGGCTCCGGGAAGTCCACGCTGCTGCGGTGCGCGGCGGGCCTCGAACGGCCCACGGCCGGCACCGTGCGCATCGGGGGCACCGACCTCGCCCGGCTCAAGACCGCCGCCCTCACGCGGCTGCGGCGCGACCGTGTCGGCTTCGTCTTCCAGTCGCTGAACCTCGTCTCCGCCCTGAACGTCCGGGAGAACGTCTCCCTGCCGCTGCTCCTCGCCGGTGCCCGCGCCGACCGTGCACTGGACGCCCGGGCCGTCACCGGACTCGCCGCCGTCGGCCTCGCCGAGCGCGCCGACGACCGGCCCGAGGACCTCTCCGGCGGCCAGCGCCAGCGCGTCGCCGTCGCCCGCGCCCTCCTCAACGACCCCGAGGTCGTCTTCGCCGACGAACCCACCGCCGCCCTCGACCCCGTCACGGCCGCCGAGGTCCTCGCCCTGCTGCGCCGCGCCGTCGACGAGCGCGGCCGCACGGTCGTCCTCGTCACCCACGACCCGGTCGCGGCCGCCTGGACCGACGAGGCGGTCTTCCTGGACCAGGGACGGATCGTCGGCAGCCTCGACCGGCCCGGTGAGGCAGCGGTCCGCCGCGCCCTCGCCGGAGCCGGATCGGTGCGCCCCTCGGCGGTGGCGCGATGAACGCCGCCGTACGGCTCCTCGCGGCCCGCTCCCTGCGCACCCACCGCAAAGCCTGGACGGCCGTCTTCGCCGCCGTCGCCGTCACCTCCGCGCTGCTCGGCGCGCTCGCGCTCGCCCTCGGTTCGGCCGGGCTCGGCCACGCGCGCGTGGAGCGGTACGGGGCGGCCGCCGTGGTCGTCGCGGGCGACCAGGAGATCCGCTGGACCACCAAGCCCTGGGGCGGCGAGACCCAGACGGTCACGGCCGGGCTCACCGAGCGGGTACGGATCCCGGCGGCCGCCGTCGACGTCGTACGGGCCGTCGACGGCGTCCGCGCCGCGGTGCCCGACGACAGCTTCACCGTACGGACGGACGACGGCGCCGGGACCCTCCCCGGGCGCTCGTGGGACGCCGCCGCCCTCGCGCCGTACGCCCTGACCGAGGGCCGCGCGCCGCGGCACCCGGGCGAGGCCGTCGCGGGCGCCGGACTCGGGGTGCGCGTCGGCGACGTGATCCGCGACGCGACGACCGGCGCCGTCGCCGGTACTGCCCCCGGCTACCGGGTCGTCGGCGTCGCCCAGGGCCCCGCCGCCGTGTACGTCACGGCCGGCGAGGCTCGGGAACGCGCCGGGCACCCCGGGGCCGTCGACGCCGTCGGGGTCCTCGCCGAGCCCGGCGTCCCCGCGGCCACCCTCCACGCGCGCGTGACGGCCGCCCTCGACGAGGCCGGACTCAAGGACACCGCCGCCGGACAGCCGCTGCGGGCCCTGACCGGCGACGCGCGCGGCGGCGCCGAGCACCTCGCCGCCCTCCCCGCCCGGTCCGAGCTCCTCCAGATGCTGGCCGCGGTCTCCGGGACCGTCGTCCTCGTCGCCGTCCTCGTCCTCGCCTCCCTCGTCGCACAGGCGCTCCAGCAGCGCGCCCCCGAACGCGCCCTGCTGCTCGCCGTCGGCGCGACCCCCCGTCAGATCAGGGCCGCCGCGGGCCGCGAGGTGACCCGGGTGGCCGGGGCGGCGGCGCTGCTCGGCGCCCTCGGCGCCGTACCGGCGCACCTGGCGCTGTGGTCGGCGCTGCACGCCCGCCCCGGAGCCGTACCGGACGGACTCGTCCTGCCGGAGCCGTCCTGGCTGCTCGCGGCCGGCCCGCTCGCGGCGGCCCTGGTGGTCGTCGGAGTCGCCCGGTCCGTCGTGCTCCTCGCGGCCGGCCGCGCCGACCGGGCGGGTGCGGGCCGCGGCCGCGCCCGGCTCGTGTCCGGAGTGGTGCTCCTGGCCCTGGGCGTGGCGGCGGCGGTGGCGGCCGCAGGGCAGGGCGGCGAGGCCGCCGGTGCGGCGGCCGGGGCGGCCACGGTGACGCTCGTCGCCGGGTGCGCGCTGCTCGGACCCTGGATCGCGGGGGCCGCGATGCGGCTCCTCGACGCGCCGCTCCGCCGGACCGGCGGAGCGCCCGGGAGGCTCACGGCCGCCGGGGCGGCCGCCCACTCGCGCCGCCTGGGCGCCGCGCTCACGCCGGTCGTCCTCGTCACCGCCTTCGTCCTCGTCCAGCTCACGGCCGGTTCCACCCTCGGCAGGGCCGCCGAGGAGCAGGCGCGGGCCGCGACCACCGCCGACCTCGCCCTCTCGGGGCCGACGGCCGAACAGGTGCGGCAGCGGCCCGGGGTGACGGCGGCGACCGACGTGCTGCGCTCCACGGTCGTCCTCGCCCGTACGGAGGCGGGTGCGCCCCGCCTCGACCGGCTCCCCGTCCTCGGCGTCGACGCCGCGGGCCTGGCGGGCACCCTCGACCCCGGCGTCACGGCCGGCGACCTGGCCCGGCTCGCCGCGCCCGGCACCGTCGCCGTCGGCGCCGACACGGCCGACTCCCTGGACCTGCGGACCGGTTCGACGGTACGGCTGCGGCTCGGCGACGGCGCCGAGAAGGAGCTGCGGGTGGTCGCCGTCTACGAACGGTCCCTCGCACTGGGCGAGTTCCTCCTGCCGAAGGCCGAACTGGCGGCGCACATGACCGATCCGTATCCGGCCCGCGTCCTCGCGGCGCTGGACGGGGACCGGGAGGGGAGCGGGCCGGCGCCCGAGCCGGAGCAAGTGGCCCTCCCCGGAGCCGCGTTGCAGGGCATCGTCTCGGCGGCCGTCGTCGGAGCGATCGGCGCGCTCACCGTCCTCTCCGTCCTGAGCACCCTCGCCCTCATCGGCGCCGGGCGGCGCGGCGAACTCGACCTGCTCCGGCAGGTCGGCGCCTCGGCCGGCCAGCTGCGGCGGATGCTCGGTCTCGAAGCCGGGTTCCTCACCGCCACCGGCCTGCTCCTCGGAGCCGTGGTGGCCGGACTGCCGTTGACCGCCTTCGCCCTGGCGCTCACGGGCGGGCTGCCGCATCTGCCGCCCGTCCAGGCCGGGTTGATCGCCGGAACGGTGGCCGTCACCGTCGTCGCGGGCGTGTTCGCCTCCCACCGGGCGGGCGGCCGCACCGCGCGGTGAGGCCTCCCACCGGGCGGGCGTCCGCACCGCGAGGTGGGGCCTCCCACCGGGCGGGCGTCCGCACCGTGAGGTGGGGGGCCAACGGACGGGGCGCGGGCCCGTCGGGCGGCGCGGGCGCGGCGGGGGAGCGGTCAGGCCTTGAGGTAGGCGAGGACGGCGAGGACCCGGCGGTGCCCCCCGCCGTCGCTCGGCGGCAGACCGAGCTTCGCGAAGACGTTGCCGACGTGCTTGTGCACCGCCCGCTCCGTCACCACGAGCGCACGGGCTATCGCGCCGTTGTCGAGGCCCTGCGCCATCAGCTCCAGGACCTCGCGTTCGCGCGGGGTCAGCGAGTCCAGCGGGTCGTCGCGGCGGCGCGCCAGCAGCTCCGTGACGACCTCGGGGTCCAGGGCCGTGCCCCCGGACGCGACGCGCTCCAGGGCGTCGAGGAACTCGTCGACCCGTCCGATCCGGTCCTTCAGGAGGTAGCCGACGCCCCGCGCCCCGTCGCCGAGCAGCTCCGCCGCGTACGTCTCCTCGACGTACTGGGACAGGACGAGCACCGGAAGGCCTGGCAGCTCGGCGCGCGCCGCGAGCGCCGCCCGCAGCCCCTCGTCGCGGAAGCCGGGCGGCAGCCGTACGTCGAGGACGGCGGCGTCCGGGCGGTGCTCCAGGAGCAGCGGGAGGATCTCGGGGCCGGTCGCCGCCACTCCGGCGACCTCGTGGCCCGCCGAGGTCAGCAGCAGGACGAGGCCCTCCCGCAGGAGGGCGTTGTCCTCGGCGATCACCACACGCACGGAAGCTCCACTTCGATCTCGGTCGGGCCCCCGGCGGGGCTGGTCAGTCGTACGGTGCCGTCGAGCGCCGCCACCCGGCGCCGCAGGCCGAGCAGCCCCGAGCCGCCCGCCTCGCCGTCCTCGGCGCCGCCCCGCCCCTCGTCGCGGACGACGACGCGCAGCCCGGCGGGCTCCCGGGAGAGGAGGACGGAGGCCCGGTCGGCGCCGCTGTGCTTGGCGGCGTTGGTGAGGGCTTCGGCGACGGCGAAGTACGCCGCGGCCTCGACGGCGGCGGGCGCACGGGACGCGGGGCTCGCCCCGGCCGCTCGGGGTTCCGCCGCTGCGGCTTCCGTCGCTTCGGCGTCGGCCGATTCTGCTTCGGCCGATTCGGCGCCGACAGCGCCGACGCCGGAAGCGCCGGCTCCGCCAGAGCCCCCGGCTCCGCCGGAGCCCCCGGCCGACCCCTCCGCCCCGAACCCCCGTACCGTCACGTCCACCGTCAGGCCGCTGCTCGCCGCGAGCGCCCGCACCGCCCCCGTCAGGCCGCGGTCGGTCAGGATCGGCGGGTGGATCCCGCGCACCACGTGCCGCAGTTCGGCCAGGGCCTCCTCCGCCTGCTCCTGTGCGTCGTCGAGCAGTTTCCGCGCCGCCGCCGGATCGGAGTCGTACGCCCGGCGCGCGAGCCCGATCCGCATGGAGAGCGCGACCAGCCGCGCCTGCGCCCCGTCGTGCAGATCGCGCTCGATGCGCCGCAGCTCCGCGCCGTGCGCGGCGACCGCGCCCGCCCGCGTCGCCGTCAGCTGTTCGATGCGGGCGGCGAGCGCCGCGTCCCGTACGACCGAGGGGGCCGGGGTGAGCAGGGCCCGCGACCAGGCGGCGGCCCGGTCGGCGAGCCGCCCCATGAGCGGCAGGGCCACCGGCCGGCGCCCGGCGAGCCCCGCCACCACCCCGTCGACCAGCGGCGCGACCACCCACAGCGGCAGGGACACGAGCCAGAACACGTTCCCGTAGAGGAGCTGCGCGGCGGCCCACACCAGGTCCCGTCGGGTGCCGGGGTCGGTGACCGCCGTGCGCACGCGCGCGGGGAGGGGGCCGTCGAGCGGCAGGTACGCCTCCGGGACCGGCGTCCCGGTCCACTCGGCGGTCCGGCGCCGCTCCAGGGCGGCGAGGCGGCGGAGCAGCAGCACGCTCTCGGGGAGCACGCCGGCGCCGACGACGGTGAGCGTGAGGAGGGCGGTGAAGGCGGCGAGGGCCACCATGAGCTGGCAGACGAGCGAGAGCGCGAACCCGACCGTGAGGTGGAGCCACGCCCGGCCCGCATCCTTGATCGCCTCGCGCATGGGGCCAGCGTAGGCGGTGGCACCGACGCCGCCGGCCGGGAGTGACGGCCGGGGCCCTCGGGCGGGCGGCCGGGGGCCGGGGAGTGTCGGAGGTCTGCCCCACAATGGGAGGCGTACCTGAGGAGGGGCAGACATGGCCGTATGGGACGACCTGGTCGGGCAGGCGAAGGCCGAGGAGCAGCTCGCCGCCGCCGCGCGGGACGCCGACGCGTTCGTGACCGCCCACGACGCGGGCGAGCCCGTCCCCGAGGCCTCGAAGATGACGCACGCCTGGCTGTTCACGGGCCCGCCGGGGGCCGGCCGGGTCGACGCCGCCCGGGCGTTCGCGGCGGCGCTGCAGTGCGTCAGCCCCGACCGGGCCCTGGGCGGGGTGCCGGGCTGCGGGTTCTGCGTCGGCTGCCACACGACGCTGGTCGGCACCCACGCCGACGTGACGACGGTCTCCGCCGTCGGCACGGAGATCCTCGTCAAGGACATGCGCGACACGGTCCGCAAGTCCTTCACCGCGCCCGCGGGCGGCCGCTGGCAGATCATCCTCGTCACCGACGCCGAGCGGCTCAACGAGCGCTCGGGCAACGCCGTCCTGAAGGCCGTGGAGGAGCCCGCGCCCCGCACCGTGTGGCTGCTCTGCGCCCCCTCCCTCGACGACGTGCTGCCCACGATCCGCTCCCGCTGCCGCCACCTGAACCTGCGGACCCCCCCGGTGGAGGCCGTCGCCGACGTGCTCGTGCGGCGCGACGGCATCGAGCCGGGCGTCGCGCAGGCCGCCGCCCGCGCGAGCCAGGGGCACATCGAGCGGGCCCGGCGGCTCGCCACCGACGAGCGGGCCCGCGCGCGCCGCGCCGTCGTCCTCAGACTGCCGCTGCGGGTGGCGGACATCGGCGGCTGCTTCAGGGCAGCGCAGGAGCTGGTGGACGCGGCGGCGGAGGACGCGAAGCAGGTCGCGGAGGAGATCGACACCAAGGAGACGGAGGAGCTGAAGGCGGCGCTCGGTGCCGTGCAGGGCGGGCGGATGCCGCGCGGTACGGCGGGGATGATGAAGGAGCTGGAGGAGAAGCAGAAGCGGCGCGGCCGCCGGACGCAGCTCGACAGCCTGGGGCTCGCCCTGACCGACCTGACCGGTTTCTACCGCGACGTCCTCGCGCTCCAGCTCCGCTCGCGCACGGCCCTGGCCAACGAGGACGTGCGCGACGCCCTGGAGACCGTCGCCCGCGACAGCACCCCGGAGCGGACGCTGCGCCGCATCGAGGCCGTCCTCGCCTGCCGCGAGGCCCTCGACCGGAACGTGGCGCCGCTGCTCGCGGTCGAGGCCATGACCATGGCGCTCCGCGAGTAGCGGCGACCCGGGCGGGCGATTGGACACGGTCCGTACCGGTCCGGATACGCTCCGGGAATGGACTCCAGGCGTTTGCTCCGTACGTCCGCCACGGCCCTCGCCGCCGCCGGGCTGATCCTCTCCGGCTGCTCGGGCGGAAGCGACGCCGCCGCCCCGCCCCGTACGACCGCGCCCTCCTCCGCGGCCTCCGCCGAGGCGCTGACGAAGTACTACGGACAGAAGCTGTCCTGGCGGGACTGCGGCGCGCCCGGTTTCCAGTGCGCCACGCTCCTCGCGCCGCTCGACTACGCGAAGCCGGACGCGGGCGACATCAAGCTGGCCGTCTCCCGGGTGAAGGCCACCGGCCCCGGGAAGCGGCTCGGCTCCCTCCTCGTCAACCCCGGCGGCCCCGGCGGCTCCGCCGTCGGCTACCTCCAGGGGTACGCGGGCATCGGCTACCCCGCCCCGGTCCGCGCCCGCTACGACATGGTCGCCGTCGACCCGCGCGGGGTCGCCCGCAGCGAGCCCGTCACCTGTCTCACGGGCCCGCAGATGGACGCGTTCACGCAGGTCGACCAGACCCCCGACGACCCGGCGGAGACCAACGCCCTCGCCGCCGCCTTCAAGAAGTTCGCGGCGGGCTGCGAGAAGCGCTCGCGCACGGTCCTGCCGCACGTCTCCACCGTCGAGACCGCCCGGGACATGGACGTCCTCCGCGCGGTCCTCGGCGACGAGAAGCTCACCTACGTCGGGGCGTCGTACGGCACCTTCCTCGGCGCCACCTACGCCGAGCTCTTCCCCGGCCGGGTCGGCCGGCTCGTCCTCGACGGGGCCATGGACCCGTCCCTGCCCGCGATCGACCTCAACCGCGACCAGACCGCCGGCTTCGAGACCGCCTTCCGGGCCTTCGCCGCCGACTGCGTCACCATGCCGGACTGCCCGCTCGGCACCGAGTCCGTCGACGCTGCGGGCGAGGCGCTGCGGGCCTTCTTCCGCGCCGTGGACGCCGAACCCGTCCCCACCGGCGAGAGCCGCCCGCTCGGCGAGTCCCTCGCCACCACCGGGGTGATCGCGGCCATGTACGACGAGGGCGCCTGGCCCCAGCTCCGCGAGGCCCTCACCCGGGCGATGGGCGGCGAGGGCTCGGCCCTGCTCGCCCTTGCCGACAGCTACTACGAGCGCGAACCGGACGGCACGTACGCCAACCTGATGTTCGCCAACGCCGCCGTGAACTGCCTCGACCTGCCCGCGGCCTACGGCGGCCCCGCCGACGCCGAGAAGGCCGTGCCCTCCTTCGAGGAGGCCTCCCCGGTCTTCGGCGAGGGCCTCGCCTGGGCCGCCCTGAACTGCACCTACTGGCCCACCCCGCCCACCGGCCGCCCCCACCGCATCACCGCCGCCGGCGCCGCCCCGATCCTCGTGGTCGGCACGACCCGCGACCCGGCCACCCCCTACAAGTGGGCACGCTCCCTCGCCGGTCAGCTCTCCTCCGGAACGCTCCTCACCTACGAGGGCGACGGCCACACCGCCTACGGCCGCGGCAGCGACTGCATCGACACGGCGATCAACACCTACCTCCTCGAAGGCACCCCTCCCACGGACGGAAAGCGCTGCTCGTAGGCCCTCTCGGGGGGTGGTCGGAGCACTCCCGGAAACTGTGTAGACTTGGCGACGCTGCTGCACCCACCATGGGACCGCACGGCGCGCCGCCTTAGCTCAGTTGGCCAGAGCAACGCACTCGTAATGCGTAGGTCTCGGGTTCGAATCCCGAAGGCGGCTCCACTGGAACCCCAGGTCGGATCTCATCCGACCTGGGGTTCTGTGGTGTATCGGCCGATGTCTCTGCCGGGCCCGTGGGGTCAGGTCGTCGGGCGGGACTGTTCCTGTTGGGCGAGGAGGTAGCCCGCCTGGAAGCGGCTCTCCGCGCCGAGCATGGCCATGACGTCGGCGACGTGGCGGCGGCAGCTGCGGACCGAGAGGCCGAGGCGGCGGGCGATGGCGGCGTCGGTGAGGCCCTCGGTGAGGAGGCGGACGATGGCCATCTTCACCTCGTCGGAGATGTCCATGATGGTCTGGCGGTCCCACTCCGTCTCGAACGGCAGGCCCTCCAGCCACAGCCGTTCGTACGCCGCCACCATGAACGCGACCACGTTCGGCTCGCGCACCAGGACGGCCGCGTGCGGGTCGTCGGGGACCGGGACGACCGCGGTCGTACGGTCGAAGACCAGCATCCGCGCGAACTCGTCGTCCAGGGTGCGGACCCGGGCGCCGAGCCGGCCCACCCGCTCCACGTAGGCGCAGGTCCCGGCGGAGAAGCGGGCGGTGTGCTGGTACAGGACCCGCATGCGGACGCCGCGGCGCAGCAGCTCCTCGTCGCGGACGACGGCCTCCTCCAGGACCTCGGCGCTGCGGCCGCCGCCCGGCTGGGCGGTCATCACCTCGCGCGCGCAGCCGCGGCCCAGTTCGGCGATCGCGTCGCGTACGGAACGCAGGTCGGTGAGGACCTCCACGTACGCGCTCTGCGAGAGGTGCGTCAGCCGGGTCAGGTGGGACTCGTAGAGCGGCATGAACCCCATCAGCTGTTCGCGGGTGCGCTCCATGTGCTCGCGGCGGGCCCGCATCTCGCGCTCCAGCGGGCCCAGCGTGCGCTGGACCGCCTCGTCGGGCGCGACGGCGAGCACCGTCCGCTCCGGGGTGCGGCGCAGGAGGCCCATGTCGAGGAGGGCCGAGACGGCCGACTCGACGCGGGCCGGCGGGAGCCGGAGCTCCGCCGCGAGTTCGGCGGGCCGGACGGCGGCCGGGCCGCCCGGTCCGCGGTTCAGGACGCCGAGGTAGACCCGGGTCAGGGGGTCGGTCTCCTCCGGCCCGGTCTCCACGGCCCCGGTCTCCTCCGGCCCGGTCTCGTCAAGCCTGGTGCCGTGCTCCGGCGTTCGACTGCTGACCTCGGAAAAGCCCTGCGGTATGTCGGTTATCGCCATCCTGTGCCCCCGTTTGTCACGGCGTCCTCTTCCTGCCATGCAGGCTCATGAGCCATGCGGTCGAACCCGTGGGCGGGCCCTCACGGGATACGTTCATGTCACCGCCCACAAGGTCAAAGCGCCCCGAAGCTTGCATATCCCGCGAAGCGCACAACCCGTACGACAAGCCCATCACGAAGCCCTCGTGACCTCCTCGCGGCCGACTCGCGCCGCCCTCGCGGAAAGAGACACCGACATGAAGCGGCGGACTCGCAGCGCGCCGATCGCCCGTCCGGACACGTACGACACCGGCTGGGGCTGACACCCCATGACCCTGCTCGACTGCACCCTGCGCAC
Source organism: Streptomyces sp. NPDC003327 (assembly GCF_053589515.1). Classification (NCBI taxonomy): domain Bacteria; kingdom Bacillati; phylum Actinomycetota; class Actinomycetes; order Kitasatosporales; family Streptomycetaceae; genus Streptomyces; species Streptomyces sp. NPDC003327. The sequence goes on from NZ_JBSFSA010000009.1 coordinate 116,655, forward strand.
CGGCGGCCGGCTCATCGGCGGCGCCGTACCCCCCGCGCCGGCCGCCGACTACCTCGCGGTCTGCGCGCGGATCGGCATCGACGTCGTCGAGCTCGGCACCGTCCACGACCCCGACGGCCCCGGCGGCCGGCCGGGCGACCCGCTGCTCGCCCCGCTGCACCGCCTCCGCGCGTCCGGCCGCGGCGCGCACGGGCCGCGCTTCTCCGTCCTGCTCGACACCGCCCTCCTGCCCGGCACCGACGCGGCCGCCGCCGCGGCCGCCGGGCGGATCGCCGACGTGCTCGCCACCGCCGCCGAGCCCGTCGGACTGGTCCGGCTCTCCGTCCCGTACGACCGCGTGGCCCGCGTCGCCGCCCCGCTGCACCGCCTCCGCGCGGCCGGTCACGGCGTCTGTCTCTGCCTCACCGGCATCGACCTGGCCTCCCCGCCCGAACTCGACCGGACGCTCGCCGAGGCGGCCGGACTCGGGCCGCTCGACGCCGTGTTCCTCGTCGACTCGCTCGGTTCGTTCCGTCCCGAGCGCGTCGTGGAACTCGTCCGGGCGACCCGCGCCGCCGTCCCCGCCCCGGTCGGCGTCCACGCCCGGGACAACCTGGGCCTCGCGCTCCACAACACCGTCGTGGCGGGGAGCGCGGGCGCCACCTGGCAGGTTGCCTCCGCGTACGGCGTCGACCGCGGCGCCGGGCTCACCCGCACCGAGCAGCTGCTCGCGCTGCGCGGCGCCGCCCCCGCCGACCTCGCGCCGCTCCTCGCGTTCGTCGCCGACCGGCTCGTCCCGCTGAAGCGGCGGTACGGGTGGGGGGCCGGGCCCCGCGAGGTCATGGCCGGGCTCGCCCGCGTCCCGGTCGACGAGGTCCGGGAGTTCGTCCCGTGCTGACCCCGGACTGACCGCGGAGCCGGAGCCGGACCGACCGCGGGGCCGGAGCCCGACCGACCGCGGAACCCGAGCCGCCGGAGCCCGACCGACCGCGGAACCCGAGCCGCCGGAGCCCGGACCGGCCGAGCACCGCGTGTGTCGCGCCCCCGCCGGACCCCGCCCCGGAAGACCCCTTCCCAGGAGACCTCCATGCCCTTCACCTCGCCCATCCTGCCGCCGGGCGAACCGGCCCTCGCGCCCACGCCCTACCGCGAGACCGCTCCGTCCGGCGCCCCGACCACCACCACCGGAGCCGCCGCCATGGCACCCCGCTTCCGCATCGACCGCCGTACCGCCACCGAGGAGTTCGGCCTCGCCTGCCAGCGCCTCATCCCCTTCCCGGGCGGGGACGCCGAGCCGCCCGTCGGCGCCATGGCCTGCTTCCTGGAGCCCGGCGGCGATTCGGACCCCGACTGCCACAACCAGGACGAGGTCATGATCGTCCTCGGAGGCACCGGCTCCGTGACCCTCGACGGCGTGCTCGAACCGCCCTTCCGCGCCGGAGACGTCGTCGTCCTGCCCCGCAACCAGGAGCACGTCGTCCACAACACCGGGGACGAGGAGCTGAGGTGGGTCTCCCTCTACTGGCCCCTGCGCGAACCGCCCCTCCCGGCGGCCGAAGCCACCGAAGCCACCGAAGCCACCGAAGACAACGACTCCGACGACCACCACGAGAAGAAGCAGGAGGTCGCGGCATGAGCGGCGACGCCACCCCCACCCACTGGATCACCGCCACCCCGCCGACCCCGAACGGCGACCTCCACATCGGCCACCTCGCCGGCCCCTACCTCGCCGGTGACGTCCTGCGCCGCTTCCTCGCCGCCGAGGGCACCGGCACCGTCCGCTACACCACCGGCCTCGACGACCACCAGAGCTACGTGCCCGTCCGCGGCCTGAACGACGGCGGCCGCAAGGGCGAGGAGGTCGCCGACGGCTACGGCGCCTCCATCGAGTCCGTCTGGTCCCGCGCGGGCGCCGACTTCGACGCGATCGTCCGGCCGCGCCGCGACGTCGGCTACCAGTCGGCCGTCCAGGAGTTCTTCCAGCGCCTGTACGACGCCGGGCACATCGTCGCCCGCACCACGCCCCTCCCGTACTGCACCGGCTGCGAGCGCTGGCTGTACGAGGCGTACCTCAAGGGCGACTGCCCCCACTGCGGCTCCGGCTCCAACGGCAACGCCTGCGAGCCCTGCGGCCGCCCCAACGACTGCGCCGACCTGGCCGACCCCGTCTGCACGGGATGCGGCGCCACCCCCGAACTCCGCGACTGCGAGCGGCTCTACTTCCCCCTCGCCCCCTGGGAGCAGGAGCTGACCGCCTTCTGGGAGCAGGTCGACATGCCGCCGCACCTGCGCGCGCTCTGCGAGCGGATGCGGGCGGAGGGCCTCCCCGAGATCGCCGTCAGCCACCCCTCCGAGTGGGGCGTGCCGGTGCCGGTCGCGGGCTTCACCGAGCAGCGGATCTACGTCTGGTTCGAGATGGCCCCCGGCTACCTCCTGGAGTGGACCGGCGCCGGCGAGACCGGCCCCGCGCCCGCGCCCGTGCAGTTCTTCGGCTTCGACAACGGCTACTTCCACGCGCTGCTGTTCCCCGCCGCCTTCCGCGCCTACGACCCCGCGATCGCGCTGCCCCGGGCGTTCGTGGTCAACGAGTTCTACCGGCTCGAAGGGCTCAAGTTCTCCACCAGCCGCCGCCACGCCATCTGGGCCCACGAGGAGCTGGCCCGCACGAGCGCGGACGTGCTGCGCTACCACGTGCTGTCCGACCGGCCCAACGGACGCCAGACCAGCTTCAGTTCCGCCGCGCTCGAACTGAGCCGCGCCCGGCTCGCCGAGCGCTGGGACGGCTGGCTCGGCCGCCTCCTCACCGCCGTCGCCGAGCACGCGGACGGCGTCGCCCCCGCCGAGGCCCCGCAGGGCCCCGCGTGGGAGCGGCTGCGGACCCGGCTCGTCGAGACCGTCGGCCAGCTGCGGGAGGCGTACTCGGTCGAGGGGTACGACGCGCGCCGCGCGATCGCGCTGCTCGACGAAGTGGTCTGCCTCGCCGAGGACTTCGGGTACGTGACGGGGTTCGAGCAGGAGCGTCCGGGCGGTGCGGCCGCCCACCGGTCCGCCCTCGCGGCCCAGCTCGCGGTCGCCGCCGCCCTCTCGGCCTGGGCCGCGCCCGCCCTGCCGTACGGCTCCGCCCGCCTCGCCGACCTGCTCGCCCTCGGCACCGACCCCCGCCGGGTCGACGCCGACGCCCTCGCCCCGCTCGCGCCGGGGACGCCGGTGGCGGCCTGGCCCGGGGCGGTCTTCGGTGCGTGAGTCCACCCACGGGCCCGGCACCGGAGTTCCGGCCCCGGCCACCGCCCCGGCCGACACCCCGGCCACCGCCCCGGACGGCGACGCGTCCGCGCTCGCCGTCTGGGCGGGCGAACTGGGCGCCGGGGTCGAGGCCGGTGACGCGGCGGGGGAGGAGGCCGTCGGTTCCCTCGGGTTCGCCGGGGACGACGCCGCCGCCGTCGCGACCCCCGCCGGTGTGGTCTCCGCGCTCGGCACCTGGGCGGGCGCCCTGACCGCCCGGAGGTCGGCGGAGGCGGAGGCCGCCGCGGCGGCGCGGCCGCGCGGGGCCGTCGTGGGTCCCTTCTCCGGGGACCGGGCGGCGTGGGGCGAGCACCTGGAGCGGGCGGCCGAGCGGTTCGGCGCGGCCGTCACCTGGGAGCTGTACGACGACCGGGGCGAGACGGAGACGTCCCGGCAGCTCGCGGAGGCGATCGTCGCCGAGGGCCGGCACGCGCTGGTCGTCGGGCACTTCAACAGCTTCGGCGCGGCGGCCGCCCTGCCCGTCTACCGGGCGGCGGGGCTGCCCGTGCTGCTGCCGCTCGCGACCACCCCCGACCTGCTCGTCGGCGGTGCCGGAACGATCCTGCGCTGGTGCCCGGACGACCGGGCCCAGGCCGTCGACCTGGTGGCCGCGGTCCGTGCCGCCGGTCATGCGCGGGTCGCCGTCGTCCACGACGGCAGCGTGTACGGGGAGCGGCTCGCCCAGCTCGTACGGGACGCGTGGGCGCGCCCCGCGACCGAGCGGCGCCTTCCCTCGGGGCCCGTGGTCTCGGACGGCAGCAGCCCGGCGACCGGCGCCGTGCCGGTGCCGGCCCTGCTCGCCGACGGACGTCCGCCGGAGCTGATCGACGAGCCCGCCCCCGGGTCGGCCGCGACCCTCGGCGCCCTCGTCGTCTGCGGCACCCACTTCGGGGCCGCCGACCTCGCCCGGGCCTGGCGCGCGACGGGCTTCACCGGAGACCTGTACTTCCCCGACGACTGCGCGGTCGACGAGTTCGCCGCGCTGCTCGCCGAGCCGCCCGCGCCCGCGGGCGGGGCCGCCGCCCCGCGCGCCCATGTGGCGCGCATGCGGCGCGGGCCCGCCTCCCACGTGTCCGCGGCCTTCGCGGCGGCCACCGCCGCGCTCGCCGAGGACCCGGACCGGCGGGGGCGGAGCCTGGTCGCCGCCGTGCGGGCGCACGCCGACCGCGGGTTCACGGCGCAGGGCGAGCCGGTGGCCGGGAGCGTCGGCTGGGACCTCGTCCCCGTCCCCGTACCGGAGACGGCGGCGGAGCAGGACACCCCGCCGGGGCACGGCTCGCAGGGCTCGCAGGGCTCGCAGGGCTCGCAGGGCTTCCGCGGCGCCGGCGGCGCGCACGGGCGGCCGTACGACGTGGTCGTCGTCGGCGCCGGGGTCGTCGGGGCCGCCACCGCGTCCGTCCTCGCGCGGCACGGCGCCCGGGTCGCGCTCCTCGCGCCGATGGACGGGGCCGACGAGCACGCCACGGCCTGGTCCGGCGGGCTCGTGCGGTCGTTCGAGGCCGATCCGTTCCTGCGCGGGCTGGCCCTGCGCAGCCACCAGCTGGCATGGGGCCCGTCCGCCCTCGTCCCCGGCTCGTACGGCTTCCTGACCACCGGGTCGCTCGTCCTGTGCGGCGACGCCGACCTGGAGCAGGCCGCCAAGGGCGTGGCCGAGCTCAACGCGGGCGGCGTCCCGGCCGAGTTGCTCGGGCCGGACGTGCTGCGCGACCGGTTCCCCGGCCTGTCGGTCGAGGGGATCACCGCGGCCGTCTGGGAGCCCGAGGCCGGCTACGCCGACCCGCCCAGGACCGCCCGCGTCTACCGCGACCGGGCCCTCGCGCACGGCGCACGTCTCGTGCCCGCCCGGGTCCGCGAACTCGTCGCCGAGCCAGGGGCCGACCGGGTCCGGCTCCTGCTCGAACCGGGCGGCCCCGTCGAGGCCCGCGCCGTGGTCGTGGCGGCGGGCGGCGGCACCGGCTCGATCGGCGGCCACCGGCTGAGCGGCGCGGACGCCGGGCGCACCAAGACGATCCGGTACGGGTTCTTCCAGCACGCCGACGCGGCCGGGCTGCCGACCGTCGTCGACATGGTCACCGGCGTGTGGGGGCGTCCCCAGCTCACCGGGGAGGCGGCCGGCGGCTACATGGCCGGGCGGCCCGTGGACGAGTGGGACGTGCCGCCGGGCGGCGATCCGACGCTGACCGACGAGCACGTGGCGTACATCCGGGAGGGCGCGGCCGTGCGCTGGCCGTGGCTCGCCGACCCGGAGGCCAGGTTCCTCGCCGGGCGCCAGGGCGTCGACCTGTACGCCCCCGACTCCCGGCCGCACCTGGGCCGGGAGCGGCCCGACAGCCGGATCGTCCTGGCGACCGGCTGGTCCGGCGCCGGGTTCAAGACGGCTCCAGCCGCCGCCGAACTCGCCGCCGCCGAGGTCCTGGACGTCCTCTCCGGCACCTGACCCCCGGCCGCCCGACGGCTCCCGACCGGGTCCGGCTCCCGACCGGGTCCGGCCCCCCAACCCGGCCGAGACCCCCCAAGGCCCGACCCGGCCGAGACCCCCAAGGCCCGACCCGGCCGAGACCCCCAAGGCCCGACCCGAGCCCCCGACCCGAGACCCCCCACCCGACACCCCGACCCGACACCCCGTCCCACCCCCCGCCCGCATCGACCGAAGGTGACACCCCCGCCATGACGGACACCCTGAACCGTCCGGACACGAGCGCCACCCCGCCCCCCGCCACGCCCGGCTCCCTCGGCGTCCGCGCCCTGGTGGTCTTCTACGTCAGCAGCCTCGTCGGCACGGGCATCCTGCTGGTGCCCGGGATCACCGAGCGGCAGGCCGGTCCCGCCTCGCTCCTCGCCTGGCTGGCGCTGGCGCTCTGCTCGTACCCCTTCGCGCGATTCTTCGCGGAGATGTCGGCCTGGCGGCCGGACGCCGCGGGGCTCGCCGCCATGGTGGAGGCCGGCTTCGGGCGGCGGCCGGGGCGGACGGCCGCGCTGCTGCTGGTCGCCACGTACGTCATCGGCAACCCGGTCATGGGCATCGTGTCGGCCCGCTGTCTGCTGGGTCTGCTCGGCGAGCCCGACGGGCCGGTCTACCCGGTCGCCATGGGCTTCATGGCGCTGTCGGCGGCGTTCACCCTGCTCGGCCTCGCGGCCGGCGCCCGCGTCCAGGCCGTCGCGCTCGTCGTCCTGCTCCTCGGTCTCGGCGGGGCCGTGGCGCTGGCCGCGCCGCGCTTCGACGCGGGGGAGTACACGCCGTTCCTGACGGAGGGCTGGGGCGGCGTCGGCATCGCCGTCGTCACCGCGTTCTTCTCCTTCCTCGGCTGGGAGAACGTCTCCACGCTCGCCGAGCAGGTCGACGACCCGGCCCGCAGCTACCGGCGCGCGATCCGCTGGGCCGTGCCGATCGTCGGCCTGCTGTACGCGGCGGTGACGGCGGCCTACCTCGCCGTGCCGGGCGACGAACCGGTCGTCATCACCGCCCTGCTGGGCGCCTCGCTCGGCGACGCGGGCGCCTTCGCCGGAGACCTGCTGGCGCTCGGACTCGCGGTGGTCGCCACCAACGCCTGGGTCCTCGGCGCCGCCCGCGTCGTCCGGGCCGCCGCCCGCGACCGCATCCTGCCCGGTGCCCTCGCCGACCGGCCGCTCACGGCGACGGCAGCCCTGGCCCTCGCGTACGCCGCCGTCCTCGGTGGCCTCGTCCTCACCGGTACGGGGGAGGAACTGGTGCTCGTCGTCACCAGCAGCGCCTTCCTCCTCCTCTACGTGGCCGCCGCCGGTGCCGCGCTGAGGGCCCGCGGCACCGGGCGCGCGCTGCGCGTCACGGCCGTCGTGACCCTCCTGATCGCGGCCCTCTTCCTCTCCTTCGCCGGGACGGGGCTGCTGCTCGCCCTGCTCCTCGCCGCCGTCTGCGCCGTCGCCACCGCCACCACGCCCAGGAACGACGCCGCGACCGCCACCGCCACCCGAAACGTCTGAACCCCCTCGCCACGCCACGGAAAGGCATTCCGCAATGACCACGACCCCCGTCTACGACGTCGTCGGTGTGGGCTTCGGGCCCGCCAACCTCGCCCTCGCCATCGCCATCGAGGAGTACAACGAGCAGGCCGCGCCCGGCGAGGAGCTGACCGCCGTCTTCCTGGAGAAGCAGCCGGCCTTCGGCTGGCACCGGGGCATGCTGATCCCCGACGCCACCATGCAGGTGTCGTTCCTCAAGGACCTCGCCACCCTGCGCAACCCGCGCAGCCGCTTCGGCTTCGTGCCGTACCTCCACGACCGGGGCCGGCTGGTCGACTTCATCAACCACAAGGTGCTCTTCCCGACCCGCGAGGAGTTCCACGACTACCTCCAGTGGGCCGCCAACGGCGTGGACCACATGGTGCGTTACGGCCTGGAGGTCACCGCCATCCGCCCGGCCGCCGGACAGTCCGGGGCCGCGGGCCCGGTCGTCGAGGTCGACGTGACCGCCGCGGGGGAGACCGAGGCCGCCACCTACCGGGCCCGGAACCTCGTCGTCGGCACCGGTCTCGTGCCCCGCCTCCCCGAGGGCGTCACCTCCTCGGAACGCCTCTGGCACAGCAGCGAGTTCCTGCACCGGCTCGCCGCCCTGCCCACCGACGCGCCGCGCCGCTTCGTCGTCGCGGGCGCGGGCCAGAGCGCCGCCGAGATCGCCGACCACCTGCACCGCACGTACGAGGACGCCGAGGTCGTCGCCGTCCACACCCGCTACGGCTACAGCCCGGCCGACGACAGCCCGTACGCCAACCGGATCTTCGACCCGGAGGCCGTCGACCTCTACCACGCGGCCGGGCCGGACGTCCGCCGCACGCTCATGGACTACCACCGCAACACCAACTACGGCGTCGTCGACATCGACCTCATCGAGGAGCTGTACCGCCGCTCCTACCAGGAGAAGGTGCGCGGCGAGGAGCGGCTCCGCATCCTCGGCGTCACCCGGATCACCGGGGTCGAGGAGGGCCCCGACGGCGTCCGCGTCGTGGTGCGGAACCTCGCCACCGGGGTGACGCAGACGCTGACCGCCGACGCCGTCGTCTACGCCACCGGGTACGACGAGCCCGACCCGGCCCGCCTCCTCGGCGACCTCGACGCCGTCTGCCGCCGCGACGAGGACGGGCGGCTGCTCGTGGACCGCGACTACCGGGTGGAGACGGACGCCGGTCTGGAGGCGGGGATCTACCTGATGGGCGGCACCGAGCACTCCCACGGCATCACGGCCAACCTGCTCTCCATGGCCGCCGTCCGGGCCGGCGAGATCTGCGACTCGCTCGCGGCGCACCGCCGCGACCGGTCGGCCCGGTCCGGTCACGAGGCCGCCCCCTCCGCCGACGCGGCTGCCGCGCGTTCCGACAGGCGGGCGCCGGTGGCGGTGACCGGCTGACACCCCGTACAACACCAGCAGGCGCCACGGGGCACGAGAAGGAACCAGGGGAACCATGAGCACCAGCACCACCACGACCACCGCGGCCTCCGGGCCGTCCGGCACGCCGGACGACCTGGAGGTCACCGACCGGACCCGGCTGCGCCGCATGCGGCAGAAGGGCAGCCACCGCAGGGCCGACCTGGACGCGGTGCTCGCGGCCGGCTTCCTCTGCCACCTGGGGGTGCCGGTCGACGGGACGACGATGGTGGTGCCGACCGCGTACGGCGTGGACGGCGACCGGCTCTACCTGCACGGTTCGGTCGCCAGCCGCAGCCTCGTCCAGGCGCCCGACACCACCGTCTGCGTCACGGTCACCCACGTCGACGGCCTCGTCCTCGCCCGCTCCGTCTTCGAGCACGGCGTCAACTACCGCTGCGCGATGATCTACGGCGTGCCGGTGGTCGTGACCGACCCCGAGGAGAAGCTGCGCGGCCTGCGGGCCCTGACCGAGCAGAGCTCGCCGGGCCAGTGGGAGTACGTGCGGCAGCCCAGCCGCAAGGAGCTGGCCGCGACCTCGGTCCTCGCCCTCGACCTCACCGAGGCCTCGGTGAAGACGCGGAGCGGGCCGCCGGACGACGGCGACTCCGAGGACGCGGCGCTCGGCCTGTGGGCGGGGGTCCTGCCGGTGGTCACCACCTTCGGCACCCCCGTCACCGACCCGGTCCTGCCGTCCGACGTGCTGCCCCCGGCGCACGTCGCCGAGCGGGCGGGCCGGATCGTGGGCGCCGCCGAGTAGGCGGCCTGGCCTGTGGCGGCTGCCCTGTGCGGTCGTGGGTCAGAGTCGTAGCCGTGCGGTCGTCAGGGGCGTGCCTGTGCGGTCGTACGTGAGGGGTGGTACCCGGGAGGTCGTACGTCAAGGGTGGAGCAGGGCCTCGCCGGGGAGCCTGAGCTCGATCCGGTCGAGGTGGGCCTCCTCCGCCAGGGCGTCGATCGCCGTGATCCTGCCGTCGAGCACGGTGAAGCCGAGCACGAGCCTCGGCGCCCCGTCGGGCGCGACGACCAGACCGGCCGCCCCGTCGACCAGGGCGGGGCGCGCCACCCGGGCGGCGGGGCCGGTGAAGGCGAGCGAGACGGCGCCCGCGCCGTGCGCGCCGCGCACCCCGGCCCGTACGGCGGCGGCGTCGGCGCGCAGCAGCACGTCCGGGTCGAGGAGGGTGCGCAGGACGCCGGTGTCGCCGCGGCGGACGGCGGCGAGGAAGGCGGCCACGGCCTCCCGTTGCCGCGGCAGGTCCGGCTCCGGCATCTCCTCCGTGCCGCGCACCCGGCGCCGCCCTCGGGCGGCGAGCCTGCGGGCGGCGGCGGGGGTGCGGTCGAGGACGTCGGCGACCTCCTCGTACGGCACGGCGAACATGTCGTGGAGCACGAACGCCAGCCGCTCGGTGGGCGTCAGGCCGTCCAGGGCGAGGAGCAGGGTCCGCTGTCCCGGTCCCGCGGCGGTCCGCTCCTCTCGCGCGTCCGGTGCGGCCCACGGGTCCCAGGGGTCGACGCGCCGCGCCTCGCGGGCCCGCAGCAGGTCGAGGCAGACGCGGGCGAGGTCCGTCAGGGCGCGTTCACCGGCGGGCGGCCGGTCGCCCTCGGACCAGCGCAGGGTCTCCTCCACGGCGGCGTCGGCCTCGACGGGGGAGCCGAGCAGGCGCTGCGCGACGGCCCGCAGGCGCTGCCGCTGCGCGTCGAGCGGGAGGAGGGGCGGCGGGGCGGTGTGCCCCGCCGCCTTCACGGTGGCGGGTTTCACGGCGGGGACCTCCGGGGCACGGCCGGTGGAGTCGTGTCAGTCGCCGTGACCGGGGCTGCCGCTTCCGAAGCCGCCGCTGGAGATCCCGCCCCACTTGCGCTTCTCCTCGCTCGGCGGTTCCGGGGAGGTCTCGGTACCGGAATCGTGCAGCTGGTACGGCATGAGGCGGTGCTCGCCGTCGGTCTGCGGCATTTCGGCGGGCCGCCGGTACTCGCTCATCTCGCCGGGCAGCGCGCCGGTGTCGGGCCGGTGCGGCTGCTCCTCCGGCTTCGGGGGGCGGGGCTCTCGGGTGCGGACCCGGAAACCGAACCAGAACGCCGTGATCAGGACGGCCACCAGGATCAGTCCGGCGAGGAACTGTGCGAGGCCTGACTGCCAGACTCCAGCGGCCAGGACCTCTGCTGCGCTGAGAGTGTTCATACAACAGGATTACCCGATTCCGGTTGGTCGGATGCGGCCCGAGACGATCCGACTGAAACATTTGCCGGATCCCGTCGCGTCAATGAGGTGTACGGCGACCACGCCACGTGACCGCGAGGGAAGGGAGGGGCATGAGAAAGTCCCGCGCGGACGAGTTCCTGGAGTTCGCCTCCGCACGCACGGGCCACCTGTTCCGGTCGGCATGCCTGCTGACCAGCGGCGACACCCATCTCGCCGAGGACCTCACACAGGAGACCCTCGGCCGCATGTTCGCCCTGTGGGGCCGCATGGCGCGGATCGGGAACCCCGCCGCGTACGCCCAGACCGTGCTCGTGCGCACGTTCCTGAGCCACCAGCGGCGCCGCTCCGCCACCGAGCGCCCGCTCGGCGAGCTGCCCGACCGCGCCCCCGCCGACGGCACCGACCCGGCGCTGCGCATCGCCCTGCTCGACGCGCTCGCGGGCCTCGCGCCCAAGGACCGGGCCGTCGTGGTGCTGCGCTACTGGGAGGACCGCAGCGTCGAGGAGACCGCGGACGCCCTGCACGTCAGCTCCGCCGCGGTGCGCACCCGCTCCACACGGGCGCTCGCCAAGCTGCGGGCACGGCTCGGCGGCAGCCTCACCGAATTCGCCGCCCGCTGACCCCGGCCGGCCCACCGAACCTTTCACCCACGAACCGGAGACGGTGATTCGCCATGCCCCAGCACGAAGGACACACGGGACACCCGGGACGCACAGGACACCCGGGACAGGAGGGCTTCGAGGAGGAGCTCGGCGCGGTACTGCGCCGTACCGGCGACGGCTTCGACGTCCACGACCGGCAGACGCTGGTCGCGGGCGGCCTCAGCCGCGGTCGTCGCCGGCTGTTCCGCCGCCGGCTCGCCGTGACCGGCGGCGCCCTCGCCCTCGCGGCCGTCGCCGTCGGCGGCGTGTACGGCGGGTCGCTCGTCACCCCGGCCGGACAGGCGACGCAGACGACCGTGGCCGCGTCGCCCGAGAAGACCGCGGCCCCCTCGGACCCGGGGATCCCCGCGTCCGAGGACGGCTCGAAGTTCCAGGCGACCATCCCGGTCAAGGACCTGGCCGCCGTCCTCAAGGCCCACACCCCCGCCGGCACCTGGGAGATCGAGAACGAGGACGGCGCGGGCCAGTCCGTCCTCGGCCTGTACGACGACGGCGACGGCAAGGCCGCCGTCTCCGTCGGCCTGAACCGGGCGGGCACCACCAAGGAGTCGGGCATCGGGCAGGTCCTCTGCCCCTCCAGGACGGTCGTCTCGTTCGACGACTGCACCACCGAGAACCTGCCGGACGGCTCCCGGCTCATGATCATCCAGGGTTACGAGTACCCGGACCGGCGCGACGGCATCAAGAACTGGCGGGCGGTCCTGCTCACCAAGGACGGCTTCCTCGTCGACGCGAGCGAGTACAACGCCCCCGCGCAGAAGGGCAGCCCGCTCTCCCGGGAGGACCCGCCCTTCGGCCCCGCCCAGCTCAAGGCGCTGGTGACGGCGGAGGGCTGGCGCCCGTTCTTCTCGCAGCTGCCGGACATGACCAAGCTGAAGCCCACTCCGCCGGAGTCCCCCGGCGGCGCGGGCGACCGGCCCGCGGAGCCGACCGCCGCGTTCATGAAGGCCACCCTGCGCTCGCTGCTGCCCAAGGGGCTCACCGTCACGGAGGTGGTCGGCGACGACGGCTTCGCCCACGCGGTCGTGGACGACGGCCGGGGCGGCAGCCTCGTCGGCGTCAACGTCCAGCCGTCCATGGGCGACGTCGTCGGCGAGCTCTTCTCCGGCCCCGGGGTCACCACCCTGCCCGACGGCCGCCTCGTCAAGGAGACCCAGCGGGCGGGCGAGAAGGGCGGAGCCGGAGTCGTCTGGTGGAGCGTCGACACCATCACGCCCGAGGGCTTCCGGGTCGTCGTCTCCGGCTTCAACGCGCCCGCGCAGCACGAGGCCGCCACGCGCGCCGAGCCCGCGCTGACCATGGCGCAGCTGAAGGCCCTCGCGCTCGATCCGAAGTGGGCCAAGTAGCCCCCACGGGTACGGGGCGGGGTGCGGGGACCGGCGACGGCCCCGCGCCCCGCCCGCGCGCTCACTTCGCGTCCGCGTACCGCTCGACCGTCGCGGTCGTGAACGGGAAGCGCACCGGCGTCACCCCGAACGCGATCCGCCCGGCCTCGTCCCCGGCCGCCCGGATCGCCTCCGTGACCGCCGGCGCCTCCTCCGCCGGACAGTGCACGATCACCTCGTCGTGCTGGAAGAACACCAGCTCCGCCCGCATCCCCGAGAGCGCGCGCCGCAGCGCCGCCAGCATCAGCAGCGCCCAGTCGGCCGCGCTGCCCTGGACGACGAAGTTACGGGTGAAGCGGCCCCGCGCCCGCGCGTTCCCGGAGGCGTACCCCGGCGTGAACTCGCCCTCCGCGTCCCCGGCGCCCCCCGCACCGTCCGCGCCCGCGGCCTCGGGGCCCTCCTGCGGGATCCCCGCCTCCTCGTTCTCAGCGGCCCCCACAGCCCGCGGGCTCGTGCGGCCCAGCCAGGTGCGGACCAGCCGACCCTCCTCACCCGCCTTCGCCGCCTCGTCCACATAGGCCACCGCGCGCGGGTAACGGCGGCGCAGCGCCGCCAGGTTCTTCAGGCCGTCGCCGCTCGTCTGCCCGTAGATCGCGCCCAGCAGCGCCAGCTTGGCGTGGTCGCGGTCGCCGGAGAAGGCCCGGTCGGACAGGCGCGTGTACAGGTCGTCGGGGTGCCCCGCGACCTCCATGAGCCCCGGGTCCCGGGAGATCGCCGCCAGCACCCGCGGCTCCATCTGGTCGGCGTCGGCCACCACCAGCCGCCAGCCGTCGTCGGCGACGACCGCCCGCCGGATCACCTTCGGGATCTGCAGCGCCCCGCCGCCGTTGGTGGTCCACCGCCCGCTCACCGTGCCGCCCGGCAGGTACTCGGGCCGGAACCGGCCGTCCCGCACCCAGTCGGCCAGCCACGACCAGCCGTGCGCGGTCCAGATCCGGTACAGCTTCTTGTAGGCGATCAGCGGCTCCACCGCCGGGTGGTCGATCTCCTCCAGCTCCCAGCGGCGCGTGGACCGCAGCCGGATCCCGTCCCGCGCGAACGCCTTCACCACGTCGGCCGGCAGGTCCGGTCTGACCCGGCGCCCGAACGCCGCCGACACCTCGTCCGCCAGCTCCGCCAGGCGCCGCGGCTCGCCCCCGCCCGCGTACCGCTCGCCGAGCAGCTCCCGCAGCAGCTCCCGGTGCACGTCCGCCCGCCACGGCAGCCCCGCCCGGTGCATCTCGGCGGCCACCAGCATCCCCGCCGACTCGGCGGCCGTCAGCAGCCGCATGCGTCCCGGGTGCTCCGCCAGGTCGTGCCGCCGCTGCTGCTCCGCGTACACCTCCAGCAGGCCATCGAACGGCACCGAGGCCACCGGCCGCGGCTCGAAGAGCGAGTCCTGCGAGCCGGGCTCGGCGCTCCGCTGCGGCGGATCGGGCGGCACCGGCGCGTTCCGCAGGCGGGCGAGGGCGGCGGCCGCCGAGCGGGGCTCCCCGAGCCGTCCCTCGTGGCCCAGGAGGAGCTGCTCGGCGACCTCGACGTCGTAGCACCGCTCGACGCGCACCCCGGCGGCGAGCAGCCGCGGGTACACCTCGGGCGTCGACCGCCACACCCAGCGCCCGACCTCCGGTCTGTCCCGCACGGCCGTCACGAGGTCCGGCTCGCGCCGCACCCCACCGGCGGGCAGCCCGTCGGGGCCGAGGGGCACGAGCAGTGCTCCGTTCCCCTCGGCCTCGGCGGCCAGCCCCCATCTCTCGCTCACGGGTGCGAGTCTGGCACCCGCCACTGACAGCGACGGGACACCGCGCCCTAGGCGCCTGGCCCTGCCGTGGCGGCCCGCGCCTGGCCCTGCCGTGGCGGCCCGCCGGAGGCGCCTGCCCCGGGCCGTGGCGGCTCTCCCGGGGGTCCGTCACGCCGCCGCGTGGAAGAGGGCCGCGGCCTCGCCCCGCGAACCGACGCCCAGTTTGTTCAGGATGTTCGCCACGTGGAACTTCACCGTGGACTCGCTGATGTGCAGCTCCTCCGCGATGCGCCGGTTGCGGTGGCCGAGGGCCAGGTGCCGCAGCACCTCCACCTCGCGCTCGCCCAGCTCCGCCAGCGGGTGCGCCGCCTCCGCCGGGGCCTCCGGGGTGGCCAGCGGGAGCACCGCCGTGAGCGTCGTGCCCCAGCCGGGGACCGCGTCCATGTCGATCCTGCCGCCCAGCACCTCCAGCCGGTCCCGGACCGAGCCCGCGCCGATGTCGCAGGCGGCGAGTGCGCCCGGCCCGTCGTCCCGCACCGAGGCGCGCAGCTCGTGCTCGGTGAGCTGCCAGCCGACGTGGACCCGGCTCACCCGCTCCTGTTCGAGGACGATCAGGAGCAGCGAGCGGACGATCGCCCGCGCGCTGTGCGCCACGTCCGCCGGGAGGGTGCGGCCCGCGTCCGGCGCGCCCAGGTCGAGCCGGACCGGGCTGTGCCGCAGCATCGGCCGCAGCTCGTCGGCGAGCCGCCCGAACGCCTCCTCGGCCGGCTCCTCCGCGAGGGCCCGGTCGCGCCGCTCCTTCGCCCGCGCCTCGACCAGCGCCGAGGCGGCCAGGTCGGTGGCGGTCGTCCGTGCGGTGGTGTCGTCGAGTGCCCGGCTCCGCAGCACGGCGAGGAGCCCGGAGAGCGCCGAGGCGTGGCCGGCGGTCAGCTCGGCGACCACCCGCGCGCGGGTGTCGGCGGCCGTCCGCGAGCGGGCCAGGGCGCCCGGCAGCGCCTCCGTGGCGAACCGGTCGAAGTGGCTGGTCACCAGGTCCCAGAGGGCCTGGGCGACGGCGAGTTCGGTCGGCCCGGCCGGAGCGGCGCCGTCCTCCCGTACGAGCACGAGGACCGAGCCCCGCAGGGTCGCACGGCTCGCGACGGCGACCACCGGCCGCTCCCGCCCGCCGCCCACCGCGACCGTCCCCTGCCAGGGCGCCCCCGGCACGCCCGCGTCGAGCAGCGGCGCCAGCTCGGCCGTGCCCAACTGGCCGATGGATCCAGCCGATTTGAAGGGGGAGTGCGCGCAGTGCGTGGAGAGTTCGGCGACCCCGACGTGCGGGATCAGCGGGGCGAGCGCGGCGGAGACCTTGGGGAGGATCTCCCCGAGGGGCTGCCGGATGATCTCGTACGCGGTGGTCAGCGTGAGCGCGTCCATGCCGCTCAGCGTAGTGCGGCGGGGCGGCCGGGCGGCTGGTCTTTCGGACAGGGGGGACTGGCCGTCGGGAGGGCGGGGACCGGGGGGCCCGGGGCGCAGTCTTGAGCCCGACGGAGAACGAACAGACCGCCAGGGAGGGCGAGATGGAAGCGATCGTGTACGAGGAGTTCGGCGGCTCGGAGGTGCTGCGCCACGAGACGGACGCACCCGTGCCGGAGCCGGGGCCGGGCGAGGTCCGGGTCCGGGTCGAGGCGGCCGGCGTCAACCCGGTCGACTGGAAGCGCCGGCGCGGCTGGGTCGAGGAGTTCTACCCGACGACGTTCCCCGCCGTCCCGGGCCTGGAGTTCGCCGGAACGGTCGACGCGCTCGGCGAGGGCGTCACCGGCCTCGCCGTCGGCGACGAGGTCCTCGGCTGGACGAAGACCGGCGCCTACGCCCGGTACGCCCTCGCCGGCACCGTCGTCCCCAAGCCCGCGGCGCTCTCGTTCGAGGCCGCGGCGAGCCTGCCGGTGGCCGTCGAGACCGCCCAGCGGGTCCTGGAGCTGATCGGCGTGCGGCCGGGCGAGACGCTGTTCCTGCACGGTGCGGCCGGCGTGGTCGGCTCGGTCGCCGTCCAGCTGGCCGTCGCCGCCGGGATCACGGTCGTCGGCAGCGCCTCCGAGGCCAACCACGCGTACCTGCGGGAGCTCGGCGCGGTCCCCGTGGCGTACGGCGACGGGCTCGCCGAGCGGGTCGCGGCCGCCGCCCCGCAGGGCGTCGACGCGGTCTTCGACGCCGCCGGGCACGGGGTGCTGCCGACGGCGATCGCGCTCCTGGGCGGCGAGGGACGGGCCCCGAAGGAGCGCATCGCGACGATCGCCTCCGTCGACGCCGCCGAGCACGGCATCGTCTTCTCGGGCGTCTCCGCGGACCCGGAGACCGTACGGGACTGGCTCACCACCCAGGCCGGGCGGGCGGCCGAGGGCGCCCTCACGGTCCGCCTCGCCGAAACCCTCCCGCTGAAGGAGGCGGCCCGCGCCCAGGATCTCAGCGAGTCGGGCCACGCCCGGGGCAAGCTGCTCCTGGTCCCGTAGGGGCTGTCCCGGAGTCCTGGTCTTGGGTGCCGTCGGCGGGGGGTGAGAGGATCCGTCCGCCGCGACGGGGCGGCCCGGTGACCGTGGAGGGCGAACGATGTACGCGATATCCCTGGGGGACGACGGCGCGGAGCTCCGTCCCCTCGAACCGTGGCAGGCCGAGGAGTTCCTGGCCCACATCGACAGGGGACGCGCGTTCATCGGCGCGCGCAACGGCCTCCCGGACGTCGTGCACGACCTGGAGTCGAGCCGGGCGTTCCTCCGCCTGTACGCCGAGAAGGCGGCGGCCGACACCGGCCGCATCCACGGGATCTGGTCCGGGGGTACCCTCGTCGGCGCGGTCATCCTCCGCACGCTGGACGTCGCCGGCGGCACGGCGGAGGCCGGCTGCTGGCTCGAACCGGCGGCCGTCGGACGGGGGTTGGTCACCAGGGCCGCGCGGGTGCTCCTCGACTGGGCGATCGAGGTGCGCGGGGTGCACCGCGTGGAGTGGGTGGTGAACTCCGACAACGAGCCGAGCATCGCCGTCGCCCGCCGCCTCGGCATGCACCGGGACGGCGTCCTGCGCGAGAGCTACCTCTACCGCGGCCACCGCCACGACCAGGAGGTCTGGTCGATCCTCGCCCCGGAGTGGCGCGGCGCGAAGGCCGACGGGAAGGTCTGAGGGGGCGCCGCGCCCCGGGCGGTCCGCGGCCGCGCGGGGCGGTTGCCCGGCTCCGGCCACGGCCGCGCGGGACGTGAGGGCGGGGCGGCGACCCGGCTCCGACCACGGTCACCGCCCCGACGTCCACCTTCGCCGCTCAGCGGGTCAGCCGCCACGCGGGGAGGGCCGACGCGGCGACCGCCACCAGGGCGCACACCCCCGCCGCCGCGCCCACCACCGCCCACGGCACGGCCAGGGCGACCGGTGCCGACAGGGCCGCCAGGCCCGCGCCCAGGGCCCCGAGGACGGCCGCCGTCACCGCCAGGCCGAGGAACGCGCCGATCGCGACCGCGAGACCCGCCTCGCCGGCGACCACCCGCAGGACCTGGGCCCGGGTGGCGCCCGCCAGCCGCAGCGAGGCCAGCTCACCGCCCCGTACCGAGGTCGCCATGAGCAGGGTGTTGGCGAGGGCGATCACCGTGTACACGACGGCGATGCCCAGCACGACGAGGAACCCGAGCCGGGTCTGCGGGCCGCTCGCCGGGTGGCTCGCTTCGGCCCACGCCGCGGCCGTCGCGACTGTCCCGCCGCTCGCCGCCAGGGCCTGCGCCGTCGCCGCCCCGCCGCCGCGCGCCTCGATCCGGTCGAGGGTGGCGCCGGGAGCGTTCGCCCGGGTCACGTACGGCCCGTTGTCGCCGGTCCCGAGGGCGAGGACGGCCGCGACCCTGAGCCGCACCGGACCCCGCCCGTCCGCGAGCCAGACCTCGACGGTCTCGCCGACCCGGCGGTGTTCGAACTCCTCGTTGACGACGATCGACCCGTCGTCGAGGTCCCGCAGGTCGCCCGCGACCACCGGGAGGCGGGCGAGGCCGGCGAAGGCGGCCGGGTCGGCGACGGCCCTGGCCCCGTACTTCACGACGGCCTCGGCCCCGTCCCGTACGAAGACGGACGTCGCCCCGGAGGCCGAGACGACGGCCCCGGCCGGCGCCGTCACCGGCCGCAACTCCGGCCCTTCGGCGACCAGTTCGGCCGCCGTCCGCTGCCGCGCCTCGACGCCCTTGGCCCGCGTCACGCTGGCCGCCGAGCCGAAGAGGGTCCCGGCGAGGGCGACCGTCACGAGGACGGGCGCGGCGACGGCGGCGGTGCGGCGCACCGAGGCCGCGCTGTTCTCCCGCACGAGCGTCCCCACCGCGCTCCTGACCCGCAGCAGCCGCGCCGCGGGACGGACCAGCAGCGGCGCGAGCAGGGCGACCCCGCCGGTCAGGAGCATGGGGAGGGTCGTGTACGTCTTCCGCTTCAGCAGCGCGGACGGGTCGGTGGCGTACGTGTGGACGAGCAGCCCCAGCCCGGTGAGGAGCAGCCCCGTGCCGAGCAGGGCCCGCCCGAGCGGGAGGACGTCCGCGTCGACGTCCGCCTCGCGCAGGACGGCGGTGGGCCCGACCCGCCCGGCGCGCCGGGAGGCGGCGACGGCTCCGGCGAGCGCGACGCAGAGGCCCGTCCAGAAGCCCAGGTGGAAGGGCCAGGCGGGGTGTCCGGCGGCGCCCTCGACGGTGAACCAGGCAGGGGCGAGACCGCCGTCGACGAGCGCCCGGGCGAGCAGCGGGGCGCCGAAGAGGCCGAGCGCGCAGCCGGTGGCGGAGGCGACGACGCCGAGCGCGGCGGCCTCGGCGAGCAGCATCCGGCGGAGCTGGCCGGGGGTGGCTCCCGCGGTGCGCAGGAGGCCGAACTCGCGGCGCCGCAGGGCGACGGCGAAGGCGAAGGTCGAGGCGACGACGAAGACGGAGACGAAGGCGGTGACGCCGCCGGCGGTGCCGAGGAGGGCGTTCAGGCCGACGAGTGCCCGGGCGTCCCGCTCGGGGTCGGGGTCGGCCTGCCGCCGTTCGTCGCCGGTGAGGACCCTGGCCCGGTCCCCGACGAGGGCCCGCACCTCGGCGACGGGGGCGTCGAGGCCCACGGCGTCGGGGCGTGGGCCATTCGCCCGGCGGTCGGTTTCCTCGTCCGGGCCGCCGGCCGGGGCGACCCCCGTGGTGAGGGTCCAGCGGGTCCGGAGTTCGCGCAGGAGTTCGGTGTCCACAGGCTGTGGACGGTCGAGCCGCTGCTCCACGATCACGGTCTCGGGCCCGCGCCGCACCGGCAGCGCCAGCCGGTCGCGCCCCTGGACGACGACGGGCGAGGAGGCGAACCGCTCGGGCGCCCGCTCGGGAGCGTGGAAGGTGGCGGAGAGCCCGAGGCCCATGGTGGTGAGCAGCCCCACGCCCAGCGCCAGGGCGACGAACCCCCCGAGGAGCGAGGCCCAGCGGGCGCGCAGCCCGGCCACGACGACGCTCAGCACGACGGCACCTCCGCGGTGTGCGCCGCGCCCGCCGGCCGGGGCCGGGGCTCCGGCCCCTGGCCCGGCTCCTGGCCCGGCTCCGCTTCCAGGGAGGCCATCCGGGCGGCGACCGCGCCGACCGTCGGCGCCCGGAGTTCGCCCGCGACCCGCCCGTCGACCAGGAACACCACCCGGTCCGCGCGGGCCGCCGCCACCGGGTCGTGGGTGACCATGACGAGCGTCTGGCCCTCCCCGTCGACGAGGCCGCGCAGCATGTCGAGGACCTCGCGGCTCGTCGTCGAGTCGAGCGCCCCGGTCGGTTCGTCCCCGAAGAGGACCGCGGGGCGGGTGATCAACGCCCGGGCCAGGGCGACCCGTTGCTGCTGCCCGCCGGACAGCTCGCCGGGCCGGTGCCGCTCCCGCCCCGCGAGCCCGACGCGGGCCAGGGCCTCCCGCACCTGCGTACGTGACGGGCGGCGCCCGGCGAGCCGGAGCGGCAGGGCCACGTTCTGCGCGGCGGTCAGGGAGGGCAGCAGGTTGAAGGACTGGAAGACGAAGCCGATCCGGTCCCGCCGCAGCAGGGTGAGGCGCCGTTCGCCCAGCCCCTGGAGGGCGACCCCGCCGACCTCCGCCGTCCCGGAGGTCGGCCGGTCGAGCCCGGCGGCGCACTGGAGGAGGGTGGACTTCCCGGAGCCGGACGGCCCCATGACGGCGGTGAAGGTCCCGGGGGCGAAGTCGAGGTCGACGCCGTCGAGGGCGCGGACGTCGCCGTGGTGGCGGGTGAGCCCCCGGAGCCGTACGGCAGCCGTGTCCACGGCGACGGAGGCCGAGGCGGGGACGGGGACGGGGGCGGAGGTGGCGGCGTCGTCGGCAGCGGTGGTCATGGCTCAAGCGAACCGTTTCGGCCCGCCCCGATCACGACCACTGCCGGGCGTCCCGGGGGTAGGGCCAGGCCTACCCCTCCCGTACGGCCTTCACGAACACCTCCAGGGGGTCGCGCGGCTCGCGGCCCGCGCCGAGCAGCGCCCGCAGGTCGTTGCGCGCCACCCCGGAGCCGTCCATGAAGCCGTGCGCGATCGCCGAGTACGTGCCGGCCAGCATCGGCACCTGGAACGGCACCGCGCCCGAGGCGGCCAGGGCGGCGCGGGCCTCCGCGAGCGTGCCGGGGGCGTACGAGGCGCCGAGCGCGGCCGCGAGGTCGGCGCCGCCGAGGGGGCGTTCGCCCACCAGCTCGTACACCCGGTTCCGGTGGGCGGCCGGGTCCGTGGCGACGGTGACGGCGATGTCGGCGAGGTCCTCCCGGGCCACGGCGGCGAGCCGGCCCTCGCCGAGCGGTCCCGTGATGCGGTGGTCGGCGTCGGGCGCGGCGATCCAGGTGAGGAGCTCGGCGTAGAGGCCGTTGCGCAGGATCGTCCAGTGGAGGCCGGGGGACCGGCGGAGCCGACGCTCGGTCCAGCGGTGGGCGAGGGCGTAGGTGAGGTGGTCGCCGTCACCGGACAGGCTCGTGTAGACGACGTGCCGGACCCCCGCGCGCTCGGCCGCGGAGATCGCCGCCTCGTGGCGGGCGACCACGACGTCGTCCTCCCCGTACCCGGCGGAGATCAGCAGGAGGGTGTCGACCCCCGCGAACGCCTCCGGCAGGGTCTCCGGGTCGTCGAAGTCGAGCCGACGGGTGCCGGGCAGCCGCGCTCGGGTGCCGAGGACGACGTCCTCGCGGCCGGCGAGCCGCTCGGCGACGAGCGAGCCGAGGGCGCCGGAGACGCCGGTGACGAGCAGCATGGTTTCCCCCTGGGGTGGTGACGGCTGAGACCATCGTGACGGGACGGACACACGTGCGGAAGGAGGCACATTGATGTCAGAGGGGCACACCGAAGTAACCACGGACCGCGCGCGGGACACCACGCCACACCTTGCGGCAGGCGTCTCGTCAGGCGTCGTCACCGAGCCCTTGGTGAGCTGTGCCGAGGAGTGCGGGGTCCGGGACGTCCAGGACCGGCTCGGCGACAAGTGGACCGTGCACGTCGTGGTCGAACTCGCCGCCGGGCCGCGGCGGTTCAGGGAGCTCCAGCGGCTCGTCGACGGGATCTCGCAGCGGATGCTGACCCTGACCCTGCGCCGGCTGGAACGCGACGGCCTCGTCTCGCGGACCGTCCACCCGACCACCCCGCCGCAGGTCGAGTACGCGCTGACCGACACCGGTCACAGCATGACCCACCTGATCAAGCAGCTGATCGACTGGTCGCTCGACCACCGCGCGGTCATCGCCCGCTCGCGCGAGGCCTGGGACGCGAGGACGGCGACGACATGAGCCGGACCACCGTCGACAAGGCCTTCGAGGCGCTGTACGCGAGCGACGACGACTCCCTCGACACGGCGGCCTCACTGCTCGCCGCCGATCGGGACGCGGACGCCGAACTCGCCCGCCGGGGCGAGGGATTCGTCCGCACCCTGTGGGAGCGGGGCTGGCAGCCGGCGGACCTCGTCCGCACGGCCCGCCGCGACCTCGCCGACGAGCACGTCCGCCTCCTGACCGGGCTCGTCAGGGCCGAGACGGCCCGGTACGGGACGCTGCCGCGCCGCTGGCGGGAGCAGCTCGACGCCCTCGGGGACGCCGGCTGGTCCGCGGACCGCTTCTCGTACGCGACGGCCGTCCTGGAGCTGTACCGGCTCCTGGTCCGGCTGCCGCGCCTGGACGCGGTCGGGCCGGTGCCGGGCGAGACGCTCCCGCCGCCCGCCGCGGGCGAACCGCGGATGCTGTCCCGCGTCCGGGCGCTGCTCGCGAAGGCGGAGGCCACCGGCTACCCGGAGGAGGCGGAGGCCCTCACGGCCAAGGCCCAGGAGCTGATGGCCCGGCACAGCCTCGACGAGGCCTCGCTCGCCGCGGGGGCGCCGTCCCCCGAGACGCCCGGCGCGCTCCGGATCGGCGTGGAGCCGCCGTACGAGCAGGCCAAGGCGATCCTGCTGGACGCGGTGGCGACCGCGAACCACTGCCGGGCCGTCTGGAACGAGGCGTACGGCTTCTCGACGGTCATCGGCTTCGAGGCGGACCTCGACCCGGTGGAGCTGCTCTACACCTCCCTGCTCGTGCAGGGGACGGCGGCGATGACCCGCGCCGAGGCGGAGCAGCGGGCGGGCGGCCGCAAGCGCACCAAGTCCTTCCGGCAGTCCTTCCTCCTCGCGTACGCGAACCGGCTCGGCGCCCGGCTGTCGGCGACGTCGCGCCGGGTCGCCGCCGAGGCCCCGACGCTGCTCCCGGCCCTCGCCTCCCGCGAGGCGGCGGTCACGACCCGCACGGACGAACTCTTCCCGGAGACCCGCACGACCCGCGTCCGCGCGGTCTGGGACGAGGCGGGCTGGACCCACGGCGCCTCGGCCGCCAACCGCGCCACCCTCCACCCGCACCGCCCCCACCTCCCGTAAGGGGGCCCCGGACCTCCCCCACGGGGCCCCGGACCTCACCCACGGGCCCCGGACCCCCCGTAAGGGGCCCGAGACGACCGCCCGCGCGGGCCACGCCCGCCGGGGATCGGTCGGTTCGACCCGCTTCGCGGCTAAAGTCCGCACATGAGCTGGCTCCGGGCGCTGAAGGAGACCGCCCGCTCCGGTCTCACCGTCGGGCGGACCCGCCCCGCCCCCGCCCCCGCCGCCCGCGCGGCCCTCGGCCTCGCCCTCGTCGTCGGCGTCTCGCTCGCCCTCTTCGGCCCCGCCGTCGCCGTGTCCTCCGCCTTCGGCGCCTTCCAGGCCGCCATCGCCACCTTCCAGCGCTCCTGGCGCCCGCGCCCCACCCTCGCCCTCGCCTCGGGCGCCAGCCTCGCCGTCTCGACGTTCCTCGGCTATCTGACCGGCGCCCAGACGGCCGCGTTCCTCGCCCTGCTCCTCCTGTGGACGTTCCTGTCGGGCCTGGCCTGGGTCGCCGGTCCGACCGCCGGGATCATCGCGTCCTCCAACGTGGCGATGATGCTCGTCACCGTCACCCTCCCGACGTCCGTCGCCACCGCCGCCGGCCACGCCGCGACGATCTTCGCCGGGGGCCTGGTCCAGGCCGTCCTGGTGGTCGTGGTGCCGGTCCGCCGCTGGGGCCCGCAGCGCGACGCGCTCGCGGACGCGCTCGCCGCGGAGGCGGACTACGCGCGCCGCCTCCGCCACGACCCGGTGGCGCCGTTCGACCCCGTACCGCTCATGACGGCCCGCAGCGCCGCCGCCGTGACGCCGCGCCAGGCCCGCCGCCGCCCGGCGGAACTGCACGGGGCCCGGGGGGTCGCCGAGCGCATCCGGCCCGTGCTGGCGTCGCTCGCGGACCCGGCGGTCGGCGTCCCGGCGGAGGGCCGGGAGCGGGCCCGGGTGCGGGAGCTGCTGGCGGCGGCGGCGGACGTCCTGGACGCGGCGGCCCGGGCGATCCGGCACGGCGTGCCGGTGGAGCTGCCCCCGGCGGCGCTCGCCGTGCTCCGTACCCCGGACACGGGCGCGATCCTCTCGGGTCCGGCCCGCCGCGCCGCGCTCCGGCTCGCCGCGCTGCTGGGGGACGTGGTGGAGACGGCGGAACCCAGGACGGCGACCTCGGGCCGGGGGGCGGGGACCGGCGCGGCGCCCACGCTTCCGACGCCGACCTGCCCGACGCCGACCCGTCCGACGCCGACCCGTCCGACGCCGACCCGCCCGACGCTGACCCGTCCGACGCTGGTGCGGCTGGCGCCGGTCGTCGTGGCGCGGGTGCGGGCGGAGCTGCGCCCGGACTCTCCGGTGCTGCGGCACGCGCTGCGGGTGTCGGTGGTGACGGCGGCCGGCTACCTCCTGGGGACGGCGCTGCCGTTCGGGCACGGGTACTGGGCGCCGATGGCGTCGGTGATGGTGATGCGCCCGGACTTCTCGCAGACGTACGCCCGCTCGGTGGCCCGGTTCGGCGGGACGCTGGTCGGGGTGGCGCTGGCGACGGCGGTGGTGCAGACGGCGCACCCTGGCACGTTCCTGTCGGCGGCGCTCGCGGTGCTGAGCGCGTTCGGGACGTACCTGCTGCTGCGGACGGGGTACGCGGTCAGCCAGGTCTGCGTCGCCGCGTACGTGGTCTTCCTGTTGGGCATGGTCGGCGAGGGGCTGACGCAGACGGTGCGGGAGCGGGTGCTGCTGACCCTGCTCGGCGGTGTGCTCGCGATGGTGGCGTACGCGGTGTACCCGGCGTGGGAGACGCCCCGGCTGCGCGGCCGGCTGGCGGACTGGCTGGCGGCGTCGGGCCGGTACGCGGCGGCCGTCGCGGCCCGGTACGCCGGCCCGTCGGCACCGGGCGGGGGAACCACCCCCGCCCCCCTCGCCCCGGCCCCCGCCGTCCGGGAGGCGCTGCTCGACGCCCGCGCGGCCCGGATCGCCTGGCAGGAGGCCGTGGAGCGGGCCGCCCACGAACCGGTGCGGCACCGGGGCCTGTCCCACGCCGCGGCGGAGGCGGCGGGCCACGCGCTCGCCGAGTTCGGCCGGGCGGCGATGCTCCTGGAGGCCCACGCCCCTGAGCGCGGCGCCGCCCCGCTCCCGGCGGCGGCCGGACTCGCCGAGGCGCTGCGGCGGGCGACGGAGCGGGGCGCGCGGGCGGTGCGGGAACGGCGGGCGCCGCACTGGGACGACGTACGGGAGACGGTGGCGTCCTGGGACGCGGAGGTGACGGATCCCGTGCTGCGGAAGGCGGCGCGTCTGCTCCTGGAGGCGCTGGACGAGCTGTCGGCCGCACTGGACGACACGTGACCCCCGTCCAGCCTGACCTCCGTGAACGCCTCTCCGGCCCCCCGGGCACACTGGGTGCTGTAGCCACTACGCCACCCCGCGTGCACGTGCATCTGCTCATGCATGGGCATATGAACACAGCTATGATCCGAGGAAGTTGAGTCCTGCACCAAGCAACTCGGGGAGCTTCCAGTGCATCATGCGCATCGCGCGTACAACGGCATGGCGGCCACGGAGCTGCGCGGTGTCGTGTGGCAGAAGAGCAGGCACAGCAACTCCCAGGGTTCCTGCGTGGAGTTCGCCAAGCTTCCCGGGGGAAACGTCGCCGTGCGCAACTCCCGGCACCCCGACGGACCCGCGCTGGTCTACACGCCGGCGGAGATCGAGGCGCTCCTGCTCGGCGTCAAGGACGGGGAGTTCGACCACCTGGTGTGACCCGTCGCGTACCGGTACGACGGTGGACGACCACCGAGGGTACGTACGGAAAGGGCCCCGGCGTGTGTCGCCGGGGCCCTTCCTCGTATGTCGCGCAGGTACGCGCAGGCGTACGCGGACGTCTCTCCCGTCGACCCGGCTACTCGGGCCCGAGCCGGAACAGCGCCCACACGACCTTGCCGTGCAGGGTGCCCGCGAGCGGGTGCCACCCCCAGCTGTCGCTGTACGACTCCACCAGGATCAGCCCGCGGCCCGACTCGGCGGCGAAGTCCTCCTCGCTCGTCCGCGCCTCCGGGCTCTCCCGGCTGGGGTCGCGCACGGCGCACACCAGGCGCGAGGCCCAGCGCATCAGGTGCAGGCGCACCGGCGGGTTCTGGACTTCGTCCTGCGGCGCGTCGGCGGGCACCGCGTGGCGCAATGCGTTCGTGACGAGCTCGGAGACGACCAGGGCCACGTCGTCGAAGCGCTCGGTCAGTTCCCAGCGGTCGAGCGTCGCGCTGGTGAACTTCCGGGCGCCGCGCACGGCTTCGTACCGGGCGGGCAGGGCGCAGGACGCGGAGGTGGAGACGGCGCCGGGATCGATCGGCGGAAGGCCCTGCCGTAACGGCTCGAGCACGGTCGATCCATTCGTCCCCATGCGAGGCACTCCCGGGAATCGCGACTGTGGTGCGACAACACGACTACACGACAACACGAACGAGCACGCGGCTGCGCGGGGTCCATGGTTCCGAATGCGACCACGGGATGCAAGGGCAGATGCACGTGCACGCGCCGGACGTGTCCGTAGCTGTGGTGAATCAGTGCCATATCTTCCGGGGCATCCGCCCGGCCCGCGCGCGGTTTCCCGCGCCCCGCGCACGCTCCACGGCCCGATTCCGCCGCCGGAACGGCCGGGCGCCGCTCCGCCGCGGACCGAAACCGGCCTCCCCCGCACCGCCTTCCGTAATCGAATGTGTACGCGCTGAAGCGTTTGGTGGCAGAATCCGGGGCTCGACGGGGGCTCGTCACCGTAAAGGGGAGGCTGGAAGCCGTGACCGCAGGCGAATCGGGCGGAGCGAACGGGAGCGTCGTCCGGCGCATCCTCCTCGGCTCCCAGCTGAGGCGGCTGCGCGAATCGCGCGGCATCACCCGCGAGGCCGCCGGATATTCGATCCGCGCCTCCGAATCCAAGATCAGCCGCATGGAGTTGGGACGGGTGAGCTTCAAGGCCAGGGACATCGAAGACCTGCTCACGCTCTACGGCGTCAGCGACGAGACCGAGCGCAACGCGCTCCTCGGGCTCGCCCGCGAGGCCAACCTCGCCGGCTGGTGGCACAACTTCGGCGACGTGCTGCCGGGCTGGTTCCAGACCTACATCGGCCTCGAAGGCGCCGCCTCCCTCATCCGCGTCTACGAAGTGCAGTTCGTGCACGGCCTGTTGCAGACCGAGGCCTATGCCCAGGCCGTCGTCTCCCGCGGCATGCCCGAGGCGCCGGCCGCCGAGATCGACCGCCGCGTCGCCCTGCGCCTGGAGCGCCAGAAGGTCCTCGTCTCCGAGCGCGCCCCCGAGTTCCACGCCGTCCTCGACGAGGCCGCCCTGCGCCGTCCGTACGGCGACCGGGCCGTCATGCAGGGCCAGTTGAGGCACCTCATCGAGATCTCCGAGCACCCCGGCGTCACCCTCCAGGTCATGCCCTTCGGCTTCGGCGGCCACGCCGGCGAGAGCGGCGCCTTCACCATGCTGAGCTTCCCCGAGTCCGACCTCTCCGACATCGTCTACCTGGAGCAGCTCACCGGCGCGCTCTACCTCGACAAGCGCGAGGACGTCGCCCAGTACCAGCGGGTCATGGAGAAGCTCCAGAAGGACGCGCCGGATCCGGCCGAAAGCCGTGACCTCCTCCGGGGACTCCTCCAACTCATCTGACCCATCAGTACGATGACGCCACATCAGTCGTGCAGGTAGAGGTAGAGGGGTCTCGATCCATGTCGCACTTCACCGACCTGGCCCACCAGTACATAGACGGCGAGTGGAAGCCCGGCAGCGGGTCGTGGGACATCATCGACTTCAACCCGTACACGGGGGAGAAGCTGGCGTCGATCACCGTGGCCACCGCCGCCGAGGTCGACCACGCCTACCGGGCCGCCGAGCGCGCGCAGGCCGCCTGGGCCGAGACCAACCCGTACGCCCGCCGGCTCGTCTTCGAGCGGGCCCTGCGGATCGTCGAGGACCGCGAGGACGAGCTCGCCGACACGATCGTCGCCGAGCTGGGCGGCACCCGCCTCAAGGCCGCCTTCGAACTGCACCTCGCCAAGGAGTTCCTGCGCGAGGCCGTCCACCTCGCGCTGCGCCCCGAGGGCCGCATCCTGCCGTCCCCGGTCGACGGCAAGGAGAACCGTGTCTACCGCGTGCCCGTCGGCGTCGTCGGCGTCATCTCCCCCTTCAACTTCCCCTTCCTCCTCTCCGTCAAGTCGGTGGCGCCCGCGCTCGCGCTCGGCAACGCCGTCGTCCTCAAGCCGCACCAGAACACCCCGATCTGCGGCGGCACCCTCGTCGCCAAGGTGCTGGAGGAGGCCGGGCTCCCGGCCGGCCTGCTGAACGTCGTCGTCACCGACATCGCCGAGATCGGCGACGCCCTCCTCACCCACCCCGTGCCGAAGGTCATCTCCTTCACCGGCTCGGACCGGGTCGGCCGCCACGTCGCCACCGTCTGCGCACAGCACTTCAAGCAGGCCGTCCTCGAACTCGGCGGTAACAGCGCCCTGATCGTCCTCGACGACGCCGACGTCGACTACGCGGTCGACGCGGCCGTCTTCAGCCGCTTCGTGCACCAGGGCCAGGTGTGCATGGCCGCCAACCGCATCCTCGTCGACCGGACGGTGGAGGCGGAGTTCACCGAGAAGTTCGTCGCCAAGGTCCGGACCCTGCGCGTAGGCGACCCGGCCGACCCGGCCACGCACATCGGCCCTCTCATCAACTCCCAGCAGGCCGAGTCGGTGGCGTCCGTCGTCGAGCAGGCGGTCCGGGGCGGCGCGACGGCGCTCCTGCACGGCCCCGTCGACGGCAACCTCGTCTCCCCGTCCGTCCTCACCGGCATCCCCGCCGACGCCCCGGTCCTCGGCCAGGAGATCTTCGGCCCGGTGGCCCTGATCGTCCCCTTCGACGGCGAGGACGAGGCCGTACGGATCGCCAACGACACCCCGTACGGGCTGAGCGGCGCCGTCCACACGGGCGACGTCGAGCGCGGCGTACGGCTCGCGCGGCGCGTCCACACCGGCATGATCCACATCAACGACGGCACCGTGCACGACGAGCCGATCGTGCCCTTCGGCGGCGAGAAGCACTCCGGCGTCGGCCGGCTGAACGGCGACGCGATGGTCGAGGCGTTCACCACGCAGAAGTGGATCTCCATCCAGCACGGCCGGAGCCGGTTCCCCTTCTGACGCGGCGGTTTCCCCTTCTGGCGTCATTGAGGACAGACCCTGTCCTCGTTCGCCCGTAACGTGGGCCGTGCCCCAGAAGGCACAGCAGGCAAGTGACGCAACGGAAGGCGGACATCATGGTGGCTCTTGTTCCCGCGGAGGCTCCCGGCGACGAGCGCGGCGCGTTCCTCAACTTCATCGAGGTGCAGCGCGCCGCGCTCCGCCGCTCGCTGCTCGGCCTGACCGAGGAGCAGGCGGCGAGCCGCCCCAGCGCCAGCGAGCTGAGCCTCTCCGGCCTGGTCAAGCACGTCGCCGAGGTGGAGCTGAACTGGCTGCGGCTGGCCCAGCGGAAGCCCAACGAGCGGCAGCGCACCCAGGAGACCTGGGGCGAGGCGTTCCGGCTCGTCGACGGCGAGACGATCCCGGAGATCCTCACCTTCTGGGCCGGGGTGGCCGCCGAGACCGAGGACTTCGTCCGTACGGTGCCGAGCCTCGACGACACCTTCCCGCTGCCGCCGGCCCCCTGGTTCCCGAAGGACGGGCGGGTGACCGTCCGCTGGATGCTCCTGCACCTGGTCCAGGAGATGGGCCGGCACGCGGGCCACGCGGACGTGATCCGCGAGTCCCTGGACGGCAAGGTCTCGTTCGCGCTCCTCGCGGAGGAGGCGGAGGCGGAGTCGGCCGCAGGGGCGCAGGCGCAGCCGGAGGCGGGGCCGGAAGGGCCGGCGCGGCCGGAGGCGTAGGCGCGAGGGCACATCCGCGTACCCTGGTCAAAATTGACTAGGGAGGTACGCGGGATGTCGGCGATCCGCCTTCTCGTCCTGGGCGCGGTGAAGCAGCACGGCCGCGCCCACGGCTACCAGGTGCGCAACGACCTGGAGTACTGGGGCGCCCACGAGTGGTCCAACGCCAAGCCCGGCTCGATCTACCACGCGCTCAAGCAGATGGCGAAGCAGGGACTGCTGCGCGCCGACGAGATCGCGCCGAGCACGGCGGGCGGCCCGCCCCGGGTCGAGTACGAGATCACGGAGGCGGGCCGCGAGGAGTACCTGCGGCTGCTGCGCGAGTCCCTGGCCACCTACGACCAGCAGATGGACGTCCTGTCGGCGGGCATCGGCTTCGTCGTCGACCTGCCGCGCGCCGAGGCCGTGGAGCTGCTGCGGGAGCGGCTGCGGGGGCTCGACGCCTGGCGGGCGTCCGTCACGGAGTACTACACCCCGGAGGGCGGGCCGGGGCAGCTCGGTCACATCGGCGAGATCATGCACCTGTGGGTGCACTCGGCGGACGCGGGCCGGGAGTGGACCCTCGGCCTGATCGAGCGGATCGAGGGCGGGGCGTACGTGTTCGCGGGCGAGGGCGAGCCCTTCGTGGGCGTCCTCGCGGAGGATCAGGAGAACCCGTACGCGACGGAAGCCGTCGAGGAGAAACTGAACTAATCAAGTTTGACCAATGGGCTGCGGGGGCATACCCTCGATCCGGTGGTCAAGTTTGACTACTGGGAGGTGCGGCATGCGAGGGAGAGCGATGACGGACCCGGTGACGGGCGGCGCGACGACGGACGCGATCACCGTCGAGGGCATGAAGAAGAGGTACGGCGACAAGGCGGCCCTCGACGGGCTCGACCTGGTCGTCCGCCGGGGCACCGTCCACGGCCTGCTCGGCCCCAACGGCGCGGGCAAGACCACGACGGTACGGATCCTGGCCACCCTGCTCCGGCACGACGAGGGCCTGGTGCGGGTGGCGGGGCACGACGTGCGGACACAGGCGCGTGACGTGCGGCGGCGCATCGGGCTCCTCGGGCAGCACGCCGCCCTCGACGAGGAGCTCGGCGGCCGGCAGAACCTGGAGATGTTCGGCCGGCTCCACCACCTGGGCGCCCGGCGCGCGGGCACGCGGGCCGACGAACTCCTCGAACGGTTCGGCCTCGCCGACACCGGCCGCAAGCCGGTCAAGCAGTACAGCGGCGGCATGCGGCGGCGCCTCGACCTGGCCGCCTCGCTGATCACCGACCCCGAGGTGCTGTTCCTCGACGAGCCGACGACCGGGCTCGACCCGCGCGGCCGCGGCGAGGTGTGGGAGTCGGTGCGCTCGCTGGTCGGCGGTGGCACGACGGTCCTGCTCACCACGCAGTACCTGGAGGAGGCCGACCGGCTCGCCGACCGGATCTCGGTCGTGGACGGCGGCCGGATCGTCGCGGACGGCACCCCCGACGAGCTGAAGACCCGGGCGGGCCAGGACCGGATCGACGTGGTCGTACGGGACGGGGCACGGCTCGACGAGGCGCTGCGGCTGCTCCCGTTCGCCCCGGCGGAGGCGCGGGTCGACCGCGACCGGCGGCGGATCAGCGCGCCCGTCCGGGACCGGATGGCCGCGCTCGCCGAGACCGTGCGGGCCCTGGAGGCGGCGGGGATCGAGGCGGAGGACGTCGCCCTGCGGCGGCCGACGCTCGACGAGGTGTTCCTGAGGCTCACCGAGGACACGAAGACGGAGGTGGCGGCGTGAGTGCGGGTGTGAGTGCGGCTCCGGGTGCGGGTGCGGGAGTGGCGTACGTGGTGAGCGACTGCTGGACGATGACCCGGCGCGAGCTGGCCCACTGGGCGCGGCAACCGGTGCAGATGGTCGTGGGGCTGGTCTTCCCCGTGATGATGTTGCTGATGTTCGGCTATCTGGTCGGCGGAGGGCGGACCGTACAGGGGGAGTACGTCGACTTCCTCGTGCCCGGCATGCTGACGCTGACCATGGTGTTCGGGCTCGAAGGGACGATGACGGCCGTCATCCGGGACCTCGACAAGGGCGTCGTCGACCGCTTCCGGTCGATGCCGATGACCGACGGGGCCGTCCTCGTCGGCCGGGCCGCCGCCGACATGCTGCAGTCGACGGCGGGACTGCTCGTGCTCGTCGGCGTCGGCTGGGCCATGGGCTGGCGGGCCCACGGCGGCGCCGGGGCGTTCCTGGGGGCGCTGGGGCTGCTGCTCCTGCTGCGCTTCGCGATGCTCTGGATCGGGATCTTTCTGGCCCTGGTCGCGGGGCGGGCCGAGCTGGTGCAGGCCGTGCAGATCCTGGTCTGGCCGGTCGGCTTCCTCTCCAACGCCTTCGCCTCGCCCGACGCGATGCCGGGCTGGCTCGGCACGGCCGTGGAGTGGAACCCGATGTCGGCGACCGCGACGGCGGTGCGCGACCTGTTCGGCAACCCGGGCGGGGAGGCCGGGCACATCGGCGCGGCGGTGGGGTGGCCGCTGGTGCTGCTGGCGGTCTTCCTCCCGCTGGCGGTACGGAAGTTCGGGCGGCTCGGGAGGTAGCCGTCCTGGGCGACGGCCACCGGTTCGGAAAGTGGTCGCGCGGAAACGGGAACCCGGGGGCGGCGAGCGGTGTACCAGAAGCAGCGGTTCACCGCGGACCGCCCCAGGGGGACGACGGAGGGGGACGTGCGATGCGCGGACGTGGGGGAGCGACCGGCGCCGTCGTGGCGTTGGTGGGGGCCGTACTGCCGGCGGTCCTGGCGGTCCTGGCGGGCCTGACGGGGTGTACCGGACGGGCGGGTGCGTCGGGTCCGTCGGGTGCGCCGGGTCCGTCGGGTCCGTCGGGTGCGCCGGGTCCGTCGGGCGGGGGCTTCCGGAACGACGGGGAGTACGGCGCCCCCGTGCGCATACCGTCCGCGCCGGGGCTCCCCGGCTGGTCCCACAGTCTGGGCTTCGCCCCCGACGGCAGCGGGTTCGCGCTGCTCGCCGACTGCGTGACCGCGGACGGCTCCCCCGAACTCGGCTTCTGCCGCCAGCACGTGGCCGTCCGGGACGCCGGTGCGGAGGAGTGGGTCGTACGGCGCTCACCGCTGCCCCGGGTGACGGCGCCCGACGGCGTCTCGGCGCACCTGCGGGCGCTGGGGCCCGGCCGGGCGCTGATCGAGGACGGGGGCGGCGACCGGCCGGAGCGGGCCTGGTTCACCCGGGACGGGGGCCGCGGCTGGCGCGCCGTCGACCGGCGGCCGGCCGGGCGGGTCCCCGCGATACCCGCGGGTGCGGTGCTGACCACGTTCTGCGCCGCACCCGTCGGGGCCGGCCCCGACACCTGCGTACGGGAGCGGCTGGCCGTGATCTCACCGGAGGACGGGCGGCGCCACGAGCTGGTCGCCGCGCCGCCCCTGGGGGCCCACCCCGTCCCGGCCGAGCAGCCGGAGCCCGACGGCTCCTGGTGGGTGTCGGGGACCGACCCGCGCTCCGGGCGGGCGGCGGTCGCGGTTTCCCGGGACGCGGGCCGCAGCTGGACGGTGACCCCGCTCCCGAGCCCCACCGGCGCGCCCGTCCGGTACGCGGTGGTCGCGGTCGGCAGGGACGCCGTGTACGCGGCGGAGATGGGCGAGCTGACGGGCGGCGAGCCCGTCAAGAACCCCCTGCGGGCCCTGCACCGTTCCCTGGACGGGGGCAGGACCTGGCAGCGGACATGGACCACGGGCGAGGTCAGGGAGCCCCGTTCGCTCCTGGGGATGCCGGTTCCGGGACCCGGCGGCCGGGTGGAGATCGGGGCGGAGCGCGGCGGCCGGGTCAGTCTCGACGGCGGCCGCACGTTCACCGGCCCCGGCGGCTCGCACCACACCCGCCGCACCCCCGTGGGCCTGCTGCGGGAGACCTCCTCGTGCACCTATGCCCTGACCTCGGACGGGGTGCGCTGGTCGGAGTTCCGGCTGGCCTGCGGGGGCGACGAGACGCCCTGACGGCCGGACACCCCCTAGTGGTGGAAGGACGTGGCGGCTGCCGTGTCCCGGGTGAAGGGGTGCGGCTGGCGCCGGAGTTCGGGGAGGAGGCGGCGCAGGTCCTCGACGAGGAGGCCGGCCAGGTCGGCGGAGAAGCCGTTGCGGCAGACCACGCGCAGCACGGACAGGTCCTCGCGGTGGGCGGGGAAGGTGTAGGCGGGCACGAGCCAGCCGCGCTCGCGCAGCCGCCGCGAGACGTCGAAGACGTCGAAGGAGGTGACGTCGGACGCGGTGGTGAAGGCGAAGACGGGCAGCTGGTCGCCGCGGGTGAGGAGCCGGAAGTCGCCCAGGGCCTCGATCCGTTCGGCGAGACCGCGGGCGATGTCCCGGGAGGTCTGCTGCACCGCCCGGTAACCCTCCCGGCCGAGCCGCAGGAAGGTGTAGTACTGCGCGACGACCTGGGCGCCCGGCCGGGAGAAGTTGAGGGCGAAGGTCGGCATGTCGCCGCCGAGGTAGTTGACGCGGAAGACCAGCTCCTCGGGAAGCTCGGCGGGCGAGCGCCACAGCGCCCAGCCGACGCCCGGGTAGACCAGACCGTACTTGTGACCGGAGGTGTTGATCGAGGAGACCCGGGGCAGCCGGAAGTCCCACACCAGGTCCTCGTCGAGGAACGGGGCGACCATGCCGCCGGACGCTCCGTCGACGTGGACGGGGACGTCGAGGCCAGTGCGGTCCCGGAGCGCGTCGAGGGCCGCGCAGATGTCGGCGACGGGTTCGTAGGAGCCGTCGAAGGTGGAGCCGAGGACGGCGACGACACCGATGGTGTTCTCGTCGCAGAGCGCTGCCGCCGACTCGGCGTCCAGGTGGAACCGGTCGCCTTCCATGGGGACGAGCCGGGGCTCGACCTCCCAGAAGGTGCAGAACTTCTCCCAGCAGACCTGGACGTTGACGCCCATGACCAGATTGGGCCGGGCGCCGGGGTAGCGGTCGGCGTTCCGTTTCGCCCAGCGGCGCTTGAGGGCCATCCCGGCCAGCATGCAGGCCTCGCTGGACCCGGTGGTGGAGCAGCCGACGGCGGCGGAGGGGTCCGGCGCGTTCCACAGGTCGGCCAGCATGGCCACGCACCGGCGCTCCAGCTCGGCGGTGCGCGGGTACTCGTCCTTGTCGATCATGTTCTTGTCGCGGCACTCGCTCATCAGGACGTCGGCCTGGGGCTCCATCCAGGTGGTGACGAAGGTGGCGAGGTTGAGCCGGGAGTTCCCGTCGAGCATCAGCTCGTCGTGGACGAGCTGGTAGGCGCTCCTCGGCGGCAGCGGTCCTTCGGGCATCCGGTGCCGCGGCGGGGCCTCGGTCATGCCGCCGACCGGGTCGGCCGCGCCGAAGAACGGATTCACCGAGAGTCGGCGCTCGGGCTCGGGCGGGGAGGCTGCGGGGCCCTGGTGCAGTGCCATGGGACTCCTTCGGTCCGGGGCGGGGAGGGGTCAGCGCAGGGCGTTGCCCTGGTGGTCGAGTTCGAGCTGCGGGCGGCCGGTGACCAGCAGCCAGGCGGGGAGGGAGGCCACGCACAGGACGGCGAGCATCGCGGGGGAGCCGACGACGACGGCGGCCACGAAGAGGCTGATCCAGCCCTGCCGGGTGGTGGCGAGCAGCACCCCGAGGACGCCCGAGGAGACCGCGACGGCCGGGTGGACCTCCGGGACGAGCGCCTGGGCGAGGAGCCCGAAGGCGGCGCCGACGAAGACGGCGGGGAAGATCCGGCCGCCCCGGAAGCCGCAGGAGGCGGCGACCACCAGGGCGACGAGCTTCACGACGGCCATCCGGGCGAGCTCGCCGGACGACCAGCCGCCGAGGGAAGCGGTGAGCGCCTTGACCTCGTCGAGGCCCTTGAAGAGGGTCAGGTGCCCGCCGAGGGCGCCGAGGAGGCCGAGGACGAGCCCGCCGAGCGGCAGGATCAGCATGGGGTGCTTCAGCCGCCCGAAGGCCCGGTGGACGGCGGGGAAGGCGTAGCAGCCCATCAGGCCGAAGAGGGCGGCGAGCGAGGCGATCACCAGCGCGGCGAGCAGATCGCCGAAGCCGGGGTCGTCCAGCGGTGGCACTCCCAGGGCGAAACTGGGTTCGGCGAGCAGCTGCGTGGTCAGCGATCCGGCACCGGCGGCGATCAGCGGGGCGAAGAGCCGGTCCCACAGGGAGCCCCGCCCCGGCTGCCCGGCCAGGGCCTCGGAGAGGACGAGCGCGGCGGCCACCGGAGTGCCGAAGAGGGCGCCGAGGGTGGCCGCCGAGGCGAGCGCCACCCAGGCCGCGCCCGGCAGGGCCGGCTGGGCCTTGCGGCCGAGCCAGTAGGCGAGGGCGACGTTCGCCGCGATGATCGGGTTCTCGGGTCCGAGGCTGACGCCGCCCGCCAGGGTGAGCGTGCTGGCGAGGAGCATCCCCGGCACCACCCCGGGCGCCAGCGGCGCGTCGCCGAACCCCTCCGACGCCGGATCGGGGCCCGCGTGCCCGTACACCTTCCAGATGACCAGGCCCACGGCGATGCCCGCCGCCGTGAGCATGACGATCATCCAGAGGGTCGAGTACGCGCCGATGCCGAGGGCGTGCGGCAGGTGGTCCCACAGGACCTCCTGGAGCTGCTCCGCGAGGGCGCTGATCCCGAGGAAGAGCAGACTCGCCCCGATGCCGACCGCGAGGGCGGGCAGGATCTGCGGGAGCAGGGCCCGCGCGGAGGCCTCGGCGGAGGCGGGCGGAGCATGATCGGTGGCCACCGGGCCACCATATGTGAGCAAAAGCCGCACAACATCCCGAACTGCGCCACGCCCGCCCCACGCTCCTCCCCCGGGCCGACCCCGGGCCCCACCCCGGGCCCCTCACCCCGCGTCAGCCGCGCGGGAGCTCACACACGCGGGGCGATCACCACCGCCGTGCCGTACGCGCACACCTCCGTGCCCACGTCGGCCGCCTCCGTCACGTCGAAGCGGAACATCAGCACGGCGTTCGCCCCCCGTGCCTTCGCCTGCTCCACCAGCCGCTCCATCGCCTGGTTGCGGGTCTCCACCAGGGTCTTCGTCAGCCCCTTCAGCTCCCCGCCGATCATCGACTTCAGCCCCGCGCCGATCTGGCTGCCCAGATGCCGCGAGCGCACCGTCAGCCCGAAGACCTCCCCGATCACCTGCCGCACCTCGAAACCCGGCACGTCGTTCGTCGTCACGACCAGTACGTCGGGGTGCGGTCCCTGACCGCCCCCGTACTCCTCGATGCCCATCGGCATGCACCTCCTGGCCCCCACCCTCGGGCCCGGCGGCCCGCTCCGCATCCCGTGGCACCCGGGTGGAACCGGGGGCCTCCGATCCGCGTTGATAGCTTGGGGCCAGCCGTCCCCCTCATCCCCCGACCGCAGGAGCCCGGAACCCGTGAACACGCTTGCCCTCGGACCGAGCTGGCTGGATCCGGATCACCTGATCCAGACCTTCGGCCCGATCGGTGTCCTCGTCATCGTCTTCGCCGAGTCCGGCCTCCTGATCGGGTTCTTCCTGCCGGGTGACTCGCTCCTCTTCACCACCGGCCTGCTCATCACCACCGGCAAGCTCGACCTGCCGCTCTGGCTGATGTGCACCCTGATCGTGGCCGCCGCGGTCATCGGCGACCAGGTGGGCTACCTCTTCGGCCGGAAGGTCGGCCCCGCCCTCTTCAAGCGTCCCGACTCCAAGCTGTTCAAGCAGGAGAACGTCGAGAAGGCGCACGCGTTCTTCGAGAAGCACGGCCCGAAGTCCCTGATCCTGGCCCGCTTCGTCCCCATCGTCCGGACGTTCACGCCGATCATCGCCGGCGTGAGCCGGATGAACTACCGCTCCTTCATCATCTTCAACGTCATCGGCGGCGTGCTCTGGGGCGCCGGCGTGACCCTGCTGGGCGCCTCCCTCGGCAAGATCGACTTCGTGCACCAGCACATCGAGGCGATCCTCGTCGGCATCGTCCTCGTCTCCGTCATCCCGATCGTGGTCGAGGTCCTCCGCGCCCGCTCCCAGGCGAAGAAGAACCCGCCGCAGGAGCACCACGACGCCCCCGGCACCCCCAACCCGCAGCCGCCCCGCCCCGGCGGCGGCCGCCACGCCAAGCGCTGAAGCCGCGGGGAGCCGACAGCCCCGGCCCCCTCACGCCCCGAGAGCCCCTGGAGCCCCCAAGGCCCCAGGGGCTTTCGTTTCGCACCTGGAGGCGCCGGGCCAGGAGCGCCGGGTCCCTCCCGCCCCCGGGCCCCGGCCCCTGCGAAGCCCCCTAGAAGCCTCGGGTCCGCTTCGCCGCCCTGCGGGCCGCCGCCGCCCGCGGCGCCTGCATGAAGAGGCGGGCCAGCTCACCACCCAGGTTCACCCCGATCGCGATCGCCAGCGCCAGCGCCGCCGCCTTCGCCAACGAGGCGAACCCCTGGTCCAGGTTGTTCTGGGCGATCGCCAGCACCCCGAAGTACGTCGCCGAACCCGGCAGCAGCGGCCCGATCGCCGCCGTCACGTACGGCAGCGACGACGTGTGGTGGTACCGCGCGATCAACTGGCCGAACAGGCCCACCAGACCCGCCGCCACCGCCGTCGCCATGACCGTCGACCCCTCCGCGGTCACGGCGATCGACGCGTAGACCACCCACGCCACCCCGCCGTTCAACGTCGCGAACAGCACCGTCGCCCGCGACTGCTGCAACAGGATCGCGAACGTCGCGCACAGCACCATCGACGCCAGGATCTGCGTCACCGGCCGCTCCACCGCCCGCAGCGTC
This sequence comes from Streptomyces sp. NPDC003327, assembly GCF_053589515.1. NCBI lineage: Bacteria > Bacillati > Actinomycetota > Actinomycetes > Kitasatosporales > Streptomycetaceae > Streptomyces > Streptomyces sp. NPDC003327. The sequence goes on from NZ_JBSFSA010000009.1 coordinate 155,707, forward strand.
CCCTCCGGGTTCAGCTGCGCGTCGAACTGCACCGCCACGTACAGCACCGACAGCACGCCCACCACGATCGCCACGAAGAAGTACGCGACCTCCAGCAGCCGCGCCGCCGCCGTGATGTAGAAACCCGTCAGCCCGTCCTGCACCGCCGCGACCAGCGCCCGCCCCGGAATCAGCGCGAACAGGCCACCCGTGATCACCGCCGAAGGCCGCAGATCCGCGTGCAGCAGCGTCAGCAGCACCCCCATCGCCGCCGGCGGCATCGCCGCCACCAGGAACTGGTAGAACTCCGGCAGCCCCCGCCCCGCGCACAGCCACGCGAGCCGGTCCCCGAGCACCGCACCCAGCGCCGCCACCAGGAAGACCGTCACGTCACCGCCCAGCAGCACCGACGCCGCCCCCGCCAGCACCCCCGCGGCCGCCGTCAGCGCCCACCCCGGATACGGATGCCGGTTCCGCCGGATCTCCGCGAGCCGCCGGTAGGCGTCCTCCGGCGTCACCTCGTGCTCCGGCGCGTTGATGTCCGCGAGCAACTGGTAGACCGCAGCGAGCCGCGTGTAGTCCGTCCCCCGCCGCCGCACCGTGCGGTTCGCCGTGATCGGATCGTCCACCAGCGACGGCTGGTACGTGATCGACAGCAGCGTGAACGTCACCGTCGGCTCGCACCGGTCAAGCCCGTACGACCGGCAGATCGCGAACATCGCCGCCTCGACGTCCTCAGCGCCCTCCCCGCCCGCGAGCAGCAGCTCCCCGATGCGCAGCGTCAGGTCCAGGACGCGCGGCACCGAACGCCCCGACTCGTCCTCCTTGCGCGCCGCCTCCGGCACCGGCCGCTCACCCACCGGAAGCCGCAGCATCGTCCGCATCCGGTCCTGCCACGGCGCGTTCTGCGGCAGCTTCACCAGCGGCACGCCGTACGCCGGGGTGAACGCGGGCGGCGACGACTTCGCCGAGTACGTCGACGGCGGGGCGAACGCCGAACCCTCCGGCTCCGACGGCGGCTCCGGCACCAGCCCCGCCGGCCACGCGAACTCCGAGGTCGCGTGCTCCTCCTCCGGCGGCGCGGGCTGCTCCACCCCCGCCGGCGCCACGAACGCGCTCCGGGCCTCGTCCGACTGCGGCTTCCGGTCCTCAGGAGCCGTCTCCGGGGCTGGCTCCGGAGCCGCCTCAGGAGCCCCGTCCGAGCCGTCCGGCTGCGCCACCACTCTCTCCGCCTCACCCCAGGGAACCGTGGCTTCCAGTATGAGTGTGCGACGCACGTACGAAAGGCGGTGCACCCCAAGAGGTGCACCGCCTTCACACGATCGTCAGAGACGGGACCGGCTCAGTGGCCGCCCTGCTCCTTGAAGCGCGCGTACGACTTCTCGATCTCGGCCTCGGCCTCGGCGCGGCCGACCCAGTCGGCGCCCTCGACGGACTTGCCCGGCTCCAGGTCCTTGTAGACCTCGAAGAAGTGCTGGATCTCCAGACGGTCGAACTCCGCCACGTGGTGGATGTCCCGCAGGTGCTCCATGCGCGGGTCCGTCGCCGGGACGCAGAGCAGCTTGTCGTCGCCGCCCGCCTCGTCGGTCATCCGGAACATGCCGATCGCGCGGCACTTGATGAGGCAGCCCGGGAAGGTCGGCTCGTCGAGGATGACGAGCGCGTCCAGCGGGTCACCGTCCTCGCCGAGGGTGTTCTCGACGAAGCCGTAGTCCGTCGGGTAGGCCGTCGACGTGAACAGACGACGGTCCAGGCGGATGCGACCCGTCTCGTGGTCGACCTCGTACTTGTTCCGCGACCCCTTCGGGATCTCGATGGTGACGTCGAACTCCACGGGTGGCTCCTCCTGAATCAACACAAGTGAATGCTCGCGACGACGCGCGGTGATTAAGTGTCCCTCACGCACGTGTGTGATCGCGAAAGGGGCTGGTCAGCGATGCCGGAACCGAAGACGTGGCAGGTCACGGCGGGCTCCGCCGCGCTCGGTCTGGCACTGGCCGCCGCGGCGGTGACCGCGGCAGGCCCATGGGACGCAGGCCAGCGTACGGCCGAACGGGTCCGCGCCGCCGCCCCCGCGTCGGGTGGCACGCATCACGCCCCGCCCGCGCCCCCCGTCACCCCCTACCGCCCCGCGCCCGCCCCCAGCGCCCCCGGCGTCCTCACCGCCCTCGGCCCCACCACCCCGGCCAAGGACACCCCGGCCAAGGACGCCCCCGCGACCACTCCCGCCGACCTCGCCGCCACCCTCGTCCCCCTCCTCGCCGACCCCGGCCTCGGCCCCCTGCGCACCGCCTCCGTCGTCGACACCGCCACCGGCACCCAGCTGTACGGCGAAGGCGCCACCACCCCCATGACCCCCGCCTCCACCGTCAAGATCGCCACCGTCGCCGCCGCGCTCTCAGCCCTCGGCCCCGACCACCGCCTCACCACCACCGTCACCGCCGCCCCCGACGGCCGCACCGTCACCCTCACCGGCGGCGGCGACACCACCCTCGACACCCCCCGCCTCAAGAGCCTCGCCACCCGCACCGCCCGCGCCCTCAAGGCCCGCGGCCACACCTCCGTACGCCTCACGTACGACACGAGCCTCTACACCGGCCCCCTCCTCCACCCCATCAGCCCCAACGAGAACATCGCCCCCGTCACCAGCCTCATGACCCGCTCCGGCCGCCTCGACGACAGCCTCAGCGGCCCCGCCGCCCGCTCCGCCGACCCCGCCCGCGACACCGCCGACACCTTCGCCGCCCTCCTCACCGACGCCGGGATCACCCTCACCGGCACCCCCGCACCCGGCCGCGCGCCCGCCGCCCCGCCCCTCGCCACCACCCACTCCGCGCCCCTCGCCGACCTCGCCGAACGCGCCCTCACCCTCAGCGACAACGACCTCTCCGAGGCCCTCGCCCGCCAGGTCGCCCTCGCCCGGAAGCAGCCCGCCGACTTCAGCGGCGCCGAGAAGGCCGTCCGCGACCAGCTCGCCGACCTCGGCCTCCCCGTCGCCGGCGCCCGCTTCGCCGACGGCAGCGGACTCGACCGCCGCGACCGCGTCTCCGCCGCGCTCCTCACCGGCCTCCTGGCCCGCGCCGCCGACCCCGCCCACCCCGAACTCCGACCCCTCCTCACCGGCCTGCCCGTCGGCGGCTTCACCGGCACCCTCGCCGGCCGCTACGCCACCGGCCCCGCCGCGGCCGGCGGCGGACTCGTCCGTGCCAAGACCGGCACCCTCACCGGCGTCAACACCCTCGCCGGCACCGTCGTCACCCCCGACGGCCGCCTCCTCGCCTTCGCCTTCCTCGCCGGCCGCACCCCCTCCCCGTACGAGGCCCAGCCCGCCCTCGACCGCCTCTCCGTCGCCCTCACCGGCCGAAACCAGACCTGAGCCCCCGCGGCGAACCAGCCGCCGAACCGGCCCCGAACCGGCCCGGAGACCGTACGGTTGACGCATGACGAGCATCGGTGGCGCAGGCACATCCGGGATGGTCGACTGGAACCTCGCGGTCGCGACCGCGACCCGCCTCGTACGACCCGGCCCCGAAGTGAGCCGCGACGAGGCACGCGAGGTCGTGGCGGAACTCCGCAGACACGCCAAGGCCTCCGAAGAACACGTCCGCGCCTACACCCGCATGCTCCCCGAGGGCGGCGACCACCACGAGACGCCCGTCCTCGTCGTCGACCGCGCCGGCTGGATCAGGGCCAACGTCGCCGGCTTCCGCGAACTCCTCACCCCGCTCCTCGGCAAGATGCAGGAACGCCGCTCCACCAACCCCGGCAGCGCCGTCCTCGGCGCCGTCGGCGGCAAGGTCACCGGCGTCGAACTCGGCATGCTCCTGTCGTTCCTGGCCTCCCGCATCCTCGGCCAGTACGAGACCTTCGCCCCCGTCACCCGCGACCTCCCCGGCGCGGCCGACGGCGGCGGCCGCCTCCTGCTCGTCGCCCCCAACATCGTCCACGTCGAACGCGAGCTCGACGTCACGCCCCACGACTTCCGCCTCTGGGTCTGCCTCCACGAGGAGACCCACCGCACCCAGTTCACCGCCGTCCCCTGGCTCCGCGACCACCTCCAGGGCGAGATCCAGTCATTCCTCGCCGCCACCGACGTCGACCCCGGCACCGTCGTCGAACGCCTCCGCGAAGCCGTCCAGACCCTCGCCGGCGGCCGCCCCGAAGGCGAGGAGGGCGAACCCGCCCCCTCCCTCGTCGAACTCGTCCAGACACCCGAACAGCGCGAGGTCCTCGCCCGCCTCACCGCCGTCATGTCCCTCCTCGAAGGCCACGCCGACTACGTCATGGACGGCGTCGGCCCCCAGGTCGTCCCCTCCGTCGCCGAGATCCGCGAGAAGTTCCAGCAGCGCCGCGCCCGTGGCGCCTCCCGCCTCGACCTCGCCCTCCGCCGCCTCCTCGGCCTCGACGCCAAACTCCGCCAGTACCGCGACGGCGAACGCTTCGTCCGCGCCGTCGTCGACCAGGTCGGCATGGACGGCTTCAACCGCGTCTGGACCTCCCCCAACACCCTCCCCACCAAGGCGGAGATCGCCGCACCCGCCGACTGGATCGCGAGGGTGCACCGTAGGGCAGACTCGTGAGACGGGTGCGGCGTACGGCACCAGAACACGACGACAGACCCCGCCAATCACCCGTCCGAGGGACCCTGGCCACGGGGTGAGGCGTGCGATGCTCGGATTAACGGCCATGTTCTGTCACCATCGACGCACTCTGAGTGACCGAACCCCCCTTTCCGACCGTTAAGACTCCGACCGAGGCACCCCACCCCATCACGAAGGGCACCGGACACATGGGTCCCCATCCTGCGGTCGCGGCGATACGCCTGGCGGTCCGCCGCGTACTCCACGACGTCCTCACCGAGCACCAGACCCACCCCGCCACCGCGCACGACGGGACCCCCCTCGTCCTCGTCGCGTGCTCCGGCGGAGCCGACTCCATGGCGCTCGCCTCCGCACTCGCCTTCGAGGCCCGCAAACTCCCCGTACGCGCCGGCGGCATCACCGTCGACCACGGCCTCCAGGACGGCTCCGACACCCGCGCCACCGAAGTCGCCGACCGCATGACCGCCCTCGGCCTCGGCCCCGTCGAAGCCGTCGCCGTCACCGTCGGCCGCGAGGGCGGCCCCGAAGCCGCCGCCCGCGACGCCCGCTACGCCGCCCTCGACGCCGCCGCCGAACGCCACGGAGCGACCGCGATCCTCCTCGGCCACACCCGCGACGACCAGGCCGAGACCGTGCTCCTCGGCCTCGCCCGCGGCTCCGGCATCCGCTCCCTCTCCGGCATGGCCGCCGTCTCCGGCAGCCACGGCCGCTACCGGCGCCCCTTCCTCCAGCTCGACCGCCAGACCGTCCGCAAGGCCTGCATCGCCCAGGAACTCGCCGTCTGGGACGACCCCCACAACAGCGACCCCGCCTACACCCGCTCCCGCCTCCGCCACGAAGGCCTCCCCGCCCTGGAGAAGGCCCTCGGCAAGGGAGTCGTCGAAGCCCTCGCCCGTACGGCCCAACTCTCCCGCGACGACGCCGACGCCCTCGACACCTGGGCCGCCGACGCCGAGACCGCCGTACGCGACGAAGCCGGCGCCCTCGAATGCGCCAAGCTCTTCGGCCTGCCCCCCGCCGTACGCCGCCGCGTCCTGCGCCGCGCCGTCATCGCCGAGGGCGCCCCCGCCGGCTCCCTCTTCGCCCGCCACATCGAGGAAGTCGACCGCCTCATCACCGGCTGGCGCGGCCAGGGAGCCATCAACCTGCCCGGACGGGTCGAAGCCCGCCGCCAGGGTGGCAGACTGGTCATCCGGCAAGGCTGACGCACGCTGCAACGAAAGTGACCCGGGTGAACGAGAAGGACATGGGCACCGACCTCCAGTCGGTGCTCATCACCAAGGAAGAGATCGACGCCAAGCTGGCCGAGCTGGCAGCGAAGATCGACGCGGAATACGCGGGCAAGGACCTGCTCATCGTCGGAGTCCTCAAGGGCGCCGTGATGGTGATGGCGGACCTGGCGCGCGCGCTGTCCACCCCCGTCACCATGGACTGGATGGCCGTCTCCTCCTACGGCGCCGGCACCCAGTCCTCCGGCGTCGTCCGCATCCTCAAGGACCTCGACACCGACATCAAGGGCAAGCACGTCCTGATCGTCGAGGACATCATCGACTCCGGCCTCACCCTGTCCTGGCTCCTCTCCAACCTCGGCTCGCGCGAGCCGGCCTCCCTCGAGGTCTGCACCCTTCTGCGCAAGCCCGAGGCCGCCAAGGTCGCCATCGACGTCAAGTGGATCGGCTTCGACATCCCCAACGAGTTCGTCGTCGGCTACGGCCTCGACTACGCCGAGAAGTACCGGAACCTCCCCTTCGTCGGCACCCTCGCCCCCCACGTCTACGGCGGCTGAACCCGCCCCCGCTTGGGGAACCCGCACCGCCTTCCCCCCGTTGAACCATGGGAAGGCGGTCGCGGGCGACGATGCTGAGGTACCGTCCGAAGAACAGCTTTTTCACACAGCAGCTCTCACAGCAGCATTTACCTACGGGCAGGAGGGACGGGGCGAACTCGCTCCGTATGGATGGACGTGAAGCGATACTTCCGTGGGCCGGTCATGTGGATCGTGCTGGCCGTCCTCGCCGTGGTCGTGCTGATGCAGGTTGTCGGCTCGTCCGAGGGCTACAAGACGGTGGACACCGGCAAGGTCGTCCAGGCGATCGACAAGAACCAGGTCAAGCAGGCAAAGATCACCACCGGTGACGAGCAGATCGTCAAGATCGAACTCGTCGACGGCCAGAAGATCGACAACAGCAGCAAGGTCCAGGCCAGCTACATCGGCAGCCAGGGCGTGGACCTCGCCGACAAGCTGCAGGAGAAGTTCGAGGCCGGCCAGATCGAGAAGGGCTACACCGTCTCCCCGACGAAGCAGTCGCCCTTCGTCTCGATCCTGCTCTCGCTCCTCCCCTTCGTCCTCATCGTGGTCGTCTTCCTCTTCCTGATGAACCAGATGCAGGGCGGCGGCTCCCGCGTCATGCAGTTCGGCAAGTCCAAGGCCAAGCTCATCACCAAGGACACGCCCAAGACCACGTTCGCCGACGTCGCCGGCTCGGACGAGGCCGTCGAGGAACTCCACGAGATCAAGGAGTTCCTCCAGGAGCCGGCCAAGTTCCAGGCCGTCGGCGCCAAGATCCCCAAGGGCGTCCTGCTCTACGGCCCGCCCGGCACGGGCAAGACGCTCCTGGCCCGCGCCGTCGCGGGCGAGGCCGGCGTGCCGTTCTACTCGATCTCCGGCTCCGACTTCGTCGAGATGTTCGTCGGCGTCGGCGCCTCCCGGGTCCGCGACCTCTTCGAGCAGGCCAAGGCCAACGCCCCCGCCATCGTCTTCGTCGACGAGATCGACGCCGTCGGACGCCACCGCGGCGCCGGCCTCGGCGGCGGCCACGACGAGCGCGAGCAGACCCTCAACCAGCTCCTCGTCGAGATGGACGGCTTCGACGTCAAGGGCGGCGTCATCCTCATCGCCGCCACCAACCGCCCCGACATCCTCGACCCCGCCCTCCTGCGCCCGGGCCGATTCGACCGGCAGATCGCCGTCGACCGCCCCGACATGCAGGGCCGCCTGGAGATCCTCAAGGTCCACCAGAAGGGCAAGCCGGTCGCCCCGGACGTCGACCTCGGCGCCGTCGCCCGCCGCACCCCCGGCTTCACCGGAGCGGACCTCTCCAACGTCCTCAACGAAGCGGCGCTCCTCACCGCCCGCAGCGACCAGAAGCTGATCGACAACAAGGCTCTGGACGAGGCGATCGACCGCGTCGTGGCCGGCCCGCAGAAGCGGACCCGGATCATGTCCGACAAGGAGAAGAAGATCACCGCGTACCACGAGGGCGGCCACGCCCTCGTCGCGGCGGCCTCCCCCAACTCCGACCCCGTCCACAAGATCACCATCCTGTCCCGCGGCCGCGCCCTCGGCTACACGATGGTCCTCCCGGACGAGGACAAGTACTCCACCACCCGCAACGAGATGCTCGACCAGCTCGCCTCCATGCTGGGCGGCCGCGCGGCCGAGGAGCTCGTCTTCCACGACCCGACCACCGGCGCGGCCAACGACATCGAGAAGGCCACCGCCACGGCCCGCGCCATGGTCACCCAGTACGGCATGACCGAGCGGCTCGGCGCCATCAAGTTCGGCGGCGACAACACCGAGCCCTTCCTCGGCCGCGAGATGGCGCACCAGCGCGACTACTCGGAAGAGGTCGCGGCGCTGGTCGACGAAGAGGTCAAGAAGCTCATCGAGACCGCGCACAACGAGGCCTGGGAGATCCTCGTCGAGAACCGCGACGTCCTCGACAACCTGGTCCTCGCCCTCCTGGAGAAGGAGACGCTGGGCAAGGAGGAGATCGCCGAGATCTTCGCCCCCATCGTCAAGCGCCCGGCGCGCCCGGCCTGGACCGGCTCGTCCCGCCGCACCCCCTCCACGCGCCCGCCGGTGCTCTCCCCCAAGGAGCTCGCCCTGACGAACAGCGCGAACGGCTCGTCGACCCCCACGGTCGAGACCACCAAGGGCATCGACATCGCCCCCGTGGACACCCCGGAGGACTGACCCCCGGGACCCCGGAATGGAAGCCGCGCCCCCACAGGTTCTAGCCTGTGGGGGCGCGGTTCTTTCGCGCGCACACAGTCAGACGGAACGAGGCACAGGATGACCGACCCGGTGACGCTGGACGGCGAGGGCAGGATCGGCGAGTTCGACGAGAAGCGCGCCGAGAACGCCGTACGAGAGCTCCTCATCGCGGTCGGCGAGGACCCGGACCGCGAGGGCCTGAAGGAGACGCCCGCGCGCGTGGCGCGGGCGTACAAGGAGCTCTTCGCCGGTCTGTGGCAGAAGCCCGAGGACGTCCTCACGACGACGTTCGACCTGGGCCACGACGAGATGGTCCTGGTGAAGGACATCGAGTTGACCGCGACCTGTGAACATCATTTGCTGCCATTCCATGGCGTAGCTCACATTGGTTACATCCCTGCTGAAACGGGCAAAATTACCGGCCTGTCGAAGCTGGCCCGGCTGGTGGACGTCTACGCCCGGCGCCCGCAGGTGCAGGAGCGTCTGACGACGCAGATCGCCGACTCCCTGATGCGGATCCTCGAGGCACGCGGCGCGATCGTCGTCATCGAGGCGGAGCACATGTGCATGGCGCTGCGCGGGGTCCGTAAGCCGGGCGCGAAGACGACGACCTCGGCGGTGCGCGGTCAACTTCGTGACGCTACGACCCGTGCCGAGGCCATGTCCCTGATACTGGCCCGCTCGTAGCGGACCCTCCGCCCCGCTTCCTGGCGGTGCGGTGGGCGACGACGCCGCGACGGTGCGTCCTCAGGCCCGGGCTTCGCCCGGGCCTTCGTCGTCGTCCTCCGGGAGTTTGCAGATGTGCTCCAGGAAGAGGGCGGCGGCGATGACGGCGAGGCCCGTCAGGACCGAGAAGGCGGCGTAGAGGGCCTGGTCGCGCCGGGCCGGGACGTCGAGGGAGCCGAGGAGGAAGGCGCCGATGCCGCCGTACATGCCGGCGACGAGGGCGGCGACCAGCGCGCTGGCCTGGGCGAAGACGACGGCGCGGGCCGCCATCAGGGGTTCGACGCCCTTGGCGCCGGGGCGGCGCTCTCGCTGGGCCTTGAGGCGGGCGCGGAGGGAGAGCGCCGTCGCGGTGAGGACCACGGCGATCACGGCGAGGACGACGGGAGCGGCGAGGGGCACGCTGGGCAGCGTGCCGACGGAGTCCCAGAGCCGGGTGGCGCCCCAGGAGAGGACGCCGGCGACGAGGAAGAGTCCGGCGAGCACCTTCAGCCGCAGTTGTTTCACCGGGTGTCGTCCTTCACGTGGTCGTCGGTCGTCGGGCGTCGGTCGTGCTTGTCGTCGGTCGGGGTCGTAGGCCGTCCGCCACGAAGCGTAACGACTACTCGGGCAGACGGAGTTCCAGGTCGGCGCGGGGGGTGACGCCTTCGTGGCCGAGGGCGGCCAGGAGGTCGGCGACGGGGCCGCGGCCGGGGAGCTGGGCTTCGGGGTCGACGTCGTGCCAGGGGGCGAGGACGAAGGCGCGCTCGTGGGCGCGGGGGTGCGGAAGGGTGAGGACGGGGTCGGCGGAGACGACGTCGGCGTACGTGATGATGTCGACGTCGATGGTGCGGGAGCCCCAGCGCTCCTCGCGGACGCGGTGGAAGGCCTCCTCGACGGCGTGGGCGCGCTCCAGGAGGGAGGAGGGCGGGAGGGTGGTCTTCACGAGGGCGACGGCGTTGAGGTAGGAGGGCTGGCTGCCCGGCTCGACGCCCCAGGGCTCGGTCTCGTACACGGGGGAGACGGCCTTGACCCGGAGGCCGGGGGTGTCCGCGAGGGCGTCGACGGCGCCCTGGATGGTCTCCAGGCGGTTGCCGAGGTTGGCGCCGAGGGCGAGGACGGCCCAGCGGGGGTTGGAGAGGGTGGTGTCGGCTGCGTCGACGGTCGCGACGACGGAGGCCGGCACGGGCTGGACGGTGGGGTCGCTCTGGGTCGGCTTCATCGTCGGCTCCGGGTGATGGTGACGGTGACGTCGTCGAAGGGGACGGTGATGGGCGCGTCCGGCTTGTGGACGACGACCTCCACCTCCTGGACGCCGGCGTGGCTGAGGCACTGCTCGGCGATGCGTTCGGCGAGGGTCTCGATGAGGTCGACGGGCTCGCCCTGGACGACGTCGACGACCTCTTCGGCGACGATTCCGTAGTGGACGGTCTTCGTCAGGTCGTCGTCGGCGGCCGCCGGGCGGGTGTCCAGGCCGAGGACCAGGTCCACGATGAAGGTCTGGCCCTCCTCGCGCTCCTTGGGGAAGACGCCGTGGTGGCCCCGGGCCTTGAGGCCGCGCAGCGCGACACGATCCACGCGAATCACTCCTGCTGTCGTAGTTCGGGTGGCCACGCAGCCGGGTGCGGACGGCCGGGTGTCCGTCTTCGAATCTACCTGCGAGGACCGACAGGGCCCGCCCGCGGGGGGCCGGGGCGGGGTGGTATGGGCTGTTATGCGCCGTCCGGGAGGCCGTGGTCGCCTGGCGTCGCGGGGCCTTCGGGGCCGGGTGTGTCGTCCGTCTCGGTGAGGACGGGGGAGGCGTGGTGGGACCAGATGCGCCAGCCGTCGGGCGTGCGGCGGAAGACGTTGGTGGCGACGACGATCTGTCCCATGAGGGGGCCGAGCTCGGCGCCGTCCTCGGCGGGGCCGCCGCTGAGGATGTTCTCGGTGCAGGTGACGACGGCGGTGTCGCCGGCGAGGGAGATCTCCAGGTCGGTGAGGAAGAACTGGATGTACTCGGTGTTCGCCATGATCAGGGCGTACGAGCGGAGGACCTCGCCGCGGCCGGTGAGGGCGGACCAGCCGGGGTGGACGCAGGTGACGGGCGCGGTGCCGTCGTCGAGCCATAGGGCGGAGACGGTGTCGAAGTCGCCGGTCTCCATGGCCTCGTAGAAGGCGGTGTTGACGGCTTCCACGGCCGTCGCGTCGGCGGTGGGGTTCACGCGGCGCCCTCGACGGCGCGGGCGACGCGGACGGCGTCGGCGGTGGCCCGTACCTCGTGGACGCGGACGGCCCAGGCGCCTTCGTGGGCGGCGATGGCGGAGACGGCGGCGGTGGCGGCGTCGCGTTCGCGGGCGGGGGGCGGGGTGGCGCCGGGCTCGCGGGCGAGGACGTGGCCGAGGAACCGCTTGCGGGAGGCGGCGACGAGGAGGGGGCGGCCGAGGGCGCGGAGTTCGGGGAGGTGGGCGACGAGGGCGAGGTCGTGGGGGGCGAGCTTGGCGAAGCCGAGGCCGGGGTCGAGGACGATGCGCTCGGGGGCGATGCCGCCGGTGACGACGGCGTCCATGCGGGTGCGGAGCTCGGTGACGACCTCGGTGACGACGTCGTCGTAGACGGCGAGGCTGTTCATGTTCTGGCTGAAGCCGCGCCAGTGCATGACGACGAAGGGGACCTCGGCGGCGGCGACGGCGGGGACCATGTCGGGGTCGGCGAGGCCGCCGCTGACGTCGTTGACGAGTGTGGCGCCCGCCTCGACGGCGCGGGCGGCGACGCGGGCGCGCATGGTGTCGACGGAGACGGTTACGCCTTCGGCGGCGAGGCCGCGGACGACGGGGATGACGCGGCGGAGTTCCTCGTCCTCGTCGACGCGGGTGGCGCCGGGGCGGGTGGACTCGCCGCCGACGTCGACGAGGTCGGCGCCCTCGGCGACGAGGTGGAGGCCGTGTTTGACGGCGGCCGTGGTGTCGAACCAGCGGCCGCCGTCGGAGAAGGAGTCGGGGGTCACGTTGACCACGCCCATGACCGCGCAGCGGTCCCACTCCGGTAGGCCCTGGGCGGTGCCGCGGCCGATCGTCGTACTCATGTGTCCAGCGTAGGGCCCAGGGGTGGTTTCAGGCCGCGCGGACCTCCCGGTCGGCGGGTACGGGGGTGGTGGCGGTGGCGGGGACGATGTGGGCGCAGGGGCGGGGGGCGGTCGGGGTGCGGCGGGCGAAGGGGCGGGGCAGGGAGAGGTTCACGAAGCCTTCGGCCTGCATGGCGGCGAGGCCGATGCGGGGGAGGTCGCGGCTCTTGCGGTAGACGACGAAGCGGGGTTCCCAGCGTGGCTGGAACTTGGCGTTGAACTTGTACAGCGACTCGATCTGGAACCAGCGGGAGAGGAAGACGAGGAGGCCGCGCCAGAGGCGGAGGACGGGGCCGGCGCCGATCTTCTCGCCGCGGGCGAGGGCGGCGCGGAACATGGCGAAGTTGAGGGAGACGCGCTCGATGCCGAGGGCGGGGGCGGCCTGGAGGGCGGCGACGATGAGGAGCTCGTTCATGCCGGGGTCGGCGAAGCGGTCGCGGCGCATGAGTTCCAGGGACATGCCGTCGGGGCCCCAGGGGACGAAGTGGATGATCGCCTTGAGGTCGCCGTAGGGGGTGCCGGGGGTGGTCTCGGGGTCGTCGTGCTTGTGGGCGGTGGCGATGACGGCGTCGCCGTCGCCGGGGGCGCCGATGCGGCCGAGGGCCATGGAGAAGCCGCGCTCCGTGTCGGTGCCGCGCCAGTCGGCGGCGGCGGCGCGGACGCGGTCGAGTTCGGTGTCGGTGAGGTCACGGACGCGGCGGACGCGGGTGGTGTAACCGTTCCGTTCGATGCGCTTGACCATCTGGCGGACGTTCCGCATGGCGCGTCCGGAGAGGGAGAAATCCGCGACGTCCACCACCGCCTCGTCGCCGAGTTCGAGGGCGTCGAGGCCGGTTTCGCGGGTCCAGACCTGGCCGCCGGTCTCGGAGCAGCCCATGACGGCGGGGGTCCAGGAGTGGGCCTTGGCCTCGTCCATGAAGCGTTCGATGGCGCCGGGCCAGGCTTCGACGTCGCCGATGGGGTCGCCGCTGGCGAGCATGACGCCGGAGACGACGCGGTAGCAGACGGCGGCCTTGCCGCTGGGGGAGAAGACGACGCCCTTGTCGCGGCGGAGGGCGAAGTGGCCGAGGGAGTCGCGCCCGCCGTGCTGGTCGAGGAGGGCGCGCAGGCGGGTCTCGTCCTCGTCGGTGAGGCGGGCGGCGGGGTGCTCGGGGCGGAAGGCGAGGTAGATGGTGGTGAGGGCGGTGAGCATGCCGAGGGCGCCGAGGGAGTAGCCGACGGTCCAGTCGACGCCGCGGGTGTAGGCGACGGGGCCTTCGACGCCGAGGAGTCCGTAGAGGACGTGTTCGAGGCGGTCGCTGAGGCTGGGGTCGCCGACGACGCGGCGGGGGTGGGCGCTGACGATGACGAGGCCGAGGGCGATGGATCCGGCGCCCATGACGACGAAGTTGGCGAGGGCGCGCCAGCGGCTGCGGGGGTCGGGGAGTGCGGCGAACTCGCCCCGGTGGCGCAGGAGGAGCGCGAGGAGGGCGAGGGAGAGGAGGGCGCCGAGGACGGAGTGGCGCCAGACGAACTGGGCGGCGGCGCCGAGGGGGAGGAGGACGACGGCGGCGCGCCAGGCGCGGCGTTTGTGGCGCTTGAGGCCGTGGGCGAGGAGCAGGAGCAGGACTCCGGCGCTGAGGGAGAGGGCGGCGGAGAGGGGGCCGAGGGTGCCGGGGAGGACTTCGGCGAGGGCGTGGACGCGGCTGGCGCGGAAGCGGGGGAAGACCCCGGCGGCGATGTCGACGAGGCCGATGAGGGTGCAGGCGGTGCCGACGAGGGAGGGGACGTTCTCGGGTCGGGGGCCGCGGAGAATCCGGCGTATCCGAACCGGAACCAATCGTGATTTGTCCCCATCTACCGTGACAGACATGGCTTCCCGTGCTTCCCGTGGTCCTACGAGGGGTGTGTGGCCGGTTCCGGCTCCGCGGCGTGGTGCGGCGGGCCGTCCCGGCTCGTGCGCCTTCTAGGACGGAGCTGTGGGGAGGCGGGTTCATTCGGTCACTCGAAATTCTCGGAAAGAAGGCTCGGTAGTCCCATGGGTCTCACCAGCAACACAGTCCTCGCCTCGGCCGTGGTCCTGGCGGTGGTGCTGTTCCTGGCCACGGTGCTGTGCTGGCCGCGGCTCGCGCGCCGCGGGTGGCGCGCGGTGGTGGGTCGGGTCGGCCTGCTGTTCGTGACGCAGGTGGCGTTGTTCGCGGCGGTGGGTCTTGCGGCGAACCGGTCGTTCCTCTTCTACGGCTCGTGGGCGGACCTCTTCGGCCAGGAGCAGGAGATGGGCGTGGTGGTGGACCACGCGGCGGATTCGAAGGACGTGCGGGTGGTGGGGACGCAGGCGCTCGACGTGCCGGGCGGCGGCCGTCCTTCGGTGGGCGGCCAGATACAGAAGGTCGTGATAGCCGGGGAGCGTTCGGGGATCACCTCGCCGGCGTACGTGTACCTGCCGCCGGAGTACTTCCAGAAGCGGTACGAGGGGCGGACGTTCCCGGCGTCGGTGGTGCTGACGGGGTATCCGGGGACGGCGGAGAACCTGATCAAGGGGCTGAAGTACCCCAGGACGGCGTTCGTGCAGGCCCGTGAGGGGCGGATGCAGCCGATGATCCTGGTGATGCTGCGGCCGACGGTGGCGCCGCCGCGGGACACGGAGTGCGTGGACGTGCCGGGCGGGCCGCAGACGGAGACGTTCTTCGCGGAGGACCTGCCGAAGGCTGTCTCGGAGACGTACCGGGTGGGGACGGAGCCGCGGAACTGGGGGTTCATGGGGAACTCGACGGGGGCGTACTGCGCGCTGAAGATCGCGCTGCACCATCCGGACCGGTTCGCGGCGGGGGCGGGCTTCTCGGCGTACTACCGGGCGGCGGAGGACGTGACGACGGGGGACCTGTTCCACGGGGACGACCGGTTGCGGAAGCGGGCGGACCTGCTGTGGAGCCTGGACCACCTGCCGCAGGGGAAGTCGTCGTTCCTGGTGACGACGTCGAAGCGGGGTGAGGACAACCGGAAGGCGACGCTGGAGTTCATCAGGAAGGTGAAGAGTCCGGCGCGGGTCTCGTCGATCACGCTGGAGAGCGGTGGCCACAACTTCAACACGTGGAACCGGGAGATCCCGCCGGGGATGGTGTGGCTGAGCGGCAAGCTCAGCGCGACCTGAGGCGCCCGGGGTACGGCGCTCACCGCGGCGTGCTCGCCCGGCGCAGCGCGCGGTGGACGCCGGCGGGGGTGAGGACGCCGAGGGGCCGGCCGTCCTCGCCGGTGACGGTGAGGCGGCCGGTGTCGTGCTGGAGGAGGACGGCGAGGGCGTCCTTGAGGGAGGTTCCGAGGGGTACGGGGGCGGGGGCGCCGTTCTCCGCGGGGGCGCCGCTTTCCTCCGGGGCACCGTCGGTGAGCGGGGCCAGGTCGGTGAGCGGGTCGAGGTCGGCGTCGGTGACGGGGGTGACGGCGAGCCGCTTGAGGCCGCGGTCGGCGCCGACGAAGTCCGCGACGTACGGGGTGGCGGGGGAGCCGAGGACGGTGGCCGGGGTGTCGAACTGCTCGATGCGGCCCTGTCCGTAGACGGCCATGCGGTCGCCCATGCGGACGGCCTCCTCGATGTCGTGGGTGACGAGGAGGACCGTCTTGCGGACGGTGGCCTGGAGGTCCAGGAACTCGTTCTGGAGGCGTTCGCGGACGACCGGGTCGACCGCGCCGAACGGCTCGTCCATGAGGAGGACCGGCGGGTCGGCGGCCAGGGCGCGGGCGACGCCGACGCGCTGGCGCTGCCCGCCGGAGAGCTGCGCGGGGTAGCGGGAACCGTAGGTGGCGGGGTCGAGGCCGACAAGGTCGAGGAGTTCGGCGGCACGCGCGCGTGCGGCGGCCTTCTTCCAGCCGAGGAGCGCGGGGACGGTCGCGGTGTTGTCGAGCACGGTGCGGTGCGGGAAGAGGCCGACCTGCTGGATGACGTAGCCGATCTTGCGGCGCAGGGCGACCGGGTCGACGTCGGCGACGTCGCGGCCGTCGACGAGGACGCGGCCGGCGGTCGGTTCGACGAGCCGGTTCACCATCATCATCGTGGTCGTCTTGCCGCAGCCCGACGGGCCGACGAGGGTGACGAGTTCGCCCTCGGCGACCTCGAAGGAGAGGTCGTCCACGGCGGTCGTGCCGTCGGCGTACCGCTTGGTCACGTGCTCGAACCGGATCATGGGTCCCATTCTGGCCCCTGGCCACCGGGGTTGTGTGAAGGGTGTGTTGCCGCCGGGTGGCGGAATCCGGGCGTTGTCGGTGGCGGGGGTTAGGGTCGTCACCACACAAGCGTTCGGAAGGTGGACGACCCGGGGGGGGTGGGTGGATGAGTGCGCCGAACTGTCTCGTCACGAACGACTGGGTCTGCGGCGAGTACCTCCGCACGCGCGCTCCCGAGCTGACGAGCGCCCTGATGGAGCACGTGGGCATCACCGTCGCCTCCGTGCTGATCGCGCTCGGCGTCGCCCTGCCGCTGGCGCTGCTCGTGCGGGCCAGGCCCCGCTTCGCGGCCCCGGTCCTGGGCCTGACGACCCTGCTCTACACGGTGCCGTCGCTCGCCATGTTCTCGCTGCTGCTGCCGGTCTTCGGCCTGTCCGCCGCGCTCGTCGTGACCGGCCTCGTGCTCTACGCCCTGACGATCCTCGTGCGGAACGCGCTCGCGGGGCTCGACGCCGTGCCGGCGGAGACCCGCGAGGCCGCCCGCGGCATGGGGTACGGGCCGTGGCGGCTGCTCTGGCAGGTCGAGCTGCCTCTCGCGCTGCCCGTGCTGATGGCCGGCATACGCATGGCGACGGTCTCCACGATCGCCCTGACGACGGTCGGCTCGGTCGTCGGCCGGGGCGGGCTCGGCAACCTCATCGAGGACGCCCTGCCGACCTTCTTCAAGGCGCAGGTGCTCGCCGCCTCGGTGCTGTGCGTGCTGCTGGCCGTCGTCGCCGACCTGCTGCTCCTCGGGCTCCAGCGGCTGCTGACGCCCTGGGCCCGCCTACGGACCGCGCCGGGAGGCGGGTGACATGGGGATCGTGACGGGCGCGTGGGCCTGGCTCACCACCGAGGACCACTGGAGCGGCCCGGAGGGGATCGGGCAGCGGCTCACGGAGCACGTGTACGTGAGCGGGCTCGCCCTGCTGCTCGCCGCCGCGGTCGCGCTGCCGGTGGGGCTCTGGCTCGGGCACCTCGGCCGCGGCGGGGCCCTCGCGGTGAACGTGTCGAACGTGGGCCGGGCCGTCCCCGTCTTCGCGGTCCTCGCGCTCTTCATGGTCTCGCCCCTGCGCAACGCCGGTTACGTGCCGACGGTCGTCGCCCTGGTCCTCTTCGCGATCCCCCCACTGCTCACCAATGCGTACGTGGGGGTGCGGGAGGTCGACCGGGCGGCCGTGCGGGCGGCCCGGGGCATGGGGATGACGGGCGGGCAGCTGTTCCTGCGGGTCGAACTGCCGCTGGCGCGGCCCGTGCTGATGACCGGCGTGCGGTCGGCGGCGGTGCAGGTGGTGGCGACGGCGACGGTCGCCGCGATGGTCGGCCAGGGCGGTCTCGGGCGGATCATCACGGCCGGCTTCGCCCTCTACGACACGGCGCAGGTCGTCGCGGGAGCCGTCCTCGTGGCGCTCCTCGCCCTCCTGGTGGAAGGGCTCCTCGTGGGCGCGGACCGGCTGTTGGCGGGGCCCGTGCCCCACAGACGTACTCGACGATGAAATGGGTGGTTCGGTGAACAGGATCTCGCGTGGCGCGGGTGTGGTGCTGAGTGCGGCGGCCCTCGCCGTCTCCCTCACGGCGTGCGGCGGTGACAGCCTGGAGGGCAGCAAGGGCGCCGGGGAAGGGGCGGGTTCCGGCGGCGGGGGAGGCGGGAAGGGGACGCTGGTCGTCGGCGCGGCGGCCTTCACCGAGTCGAAGGTGCTGGCGGAGCTGTACGCCCAGGTCCTGAAGGACGCCGGATACGCGGTCTCGATCACCACGGTGAAGAACCGGGAACTGTACGAACCGTCCCTGGAGAAGGGCGAGATCGACGTCGTACCGGAATACGCCGCGACGGTCGCGGAATTCCTCAACGCGAAGGTGAACGGCCCGAAGGCGCCCGAGGAGAAGCCGGTCGCCTCCGGTGACGCCGCCGCGACCGTCGAGGCGCTGCGGAAGCTTGCGGAACCGCGCGGACTGAAGGTCCTCGACGCGGGCGAGGCGGTCGACCAGAACGCGTTCGCGGTCTCCCGGGAATTCGCGGAGAAGAACAAGCTGACGACCCTTTCCGATCTCGGCCGATCGAAGCTGAAGGTGAAGATCGCGGCGGGTGACGAATGCGCGGTGCGGCCCTTCTGCGCGCCGGGCCTGAAGAAGACGTACGGCATCGACGTGGCGGGCATCGACCCCAAGGGCGTCGGGACTCCGCAGGCCAAGCAGGCCGTCAAGGACGGGGTGGACCAGCTCGTCCTGACGACCACGACGGACGCCACGATCGAGAGCTTCGGGCTCGTCTTCCTGGCCGACGACAAGAAGCTGCAGAACGCCGACAACGTCCTTCCCGTGGTGAACGCGAAGGACGCCGGGGCGCCGGAGATAGCCGCCGCCCTGAACAAGATCACCAAGGTGCTCAGCACGGCGGATCTCGCCGAACTCAACCGCAAGGTGGACGCCGAGCGCGCGAAGCCGCAGGACGTGGCGAAGGCGTATCTGACGGAGAAGGGGCTGCTCAGCAAGTAGGGCCCCGCCGGGGGGTGTCGGCCGCAAGCGGAACCGGAACGGTTCGTCCCTCCGCCCGCCGGTGAGAAGTGGCCAAGAGATTGCCGGGCCGACACCCCACATGGCGCCTACTCACGGTAAATTTCAGGCCATGCCACGTGGACGCCACCGCCATTCCCCGCCTCTGCACAAGCTGCTTCCGCCCTCCGCGGTCGCCGGCGCCGCGGTCGTGTGCGCCGCGGCGGCCTGGCTCCCCGGTGACCTGGTGGTCGTACGGCTCCTCGCGGCGGCCGCCGCGGCCGCGGCCGTCACCGGTGCCGTCCTCATGCGCGGCTGGGACCGCAGCGCCGGCCGACAGGTCGCCGAGCTCAACCGCGCCCGCACCGCCGACCAGTGGAAGGCCGAGGAGCGGACCGCCGAGCTGGAGGCGGATCTGGAGGAGTCCCGCGCGCTGCGGGCCCGCCTCGACGCCAAGCTCCGCGCCAAGCGCCTCGAACTCGCCGGGCTCCGCGGCGAGCACGCCGACCTGCTCCGCCGCTACGCCACGGCCGAGACCGAGCGGGCCAGCGCCCTCGAAGGCCGCCGCGTCCTCGCCCAGGCGAACGGCGCCGCGGCGGGCGGCTCCGGCAACGGCTCCGCCTCCGGGGCGAAGGCCCTGCCCGCCGCAGGGTCCACGCCCACCCCCGAGGCGTATCGCCGCGCCGCGCAGGCCCTGCGCGACCTCCCGCGCAACGCCGCCGCCCAGCAGGCCCGCCGGACCGCCGAGGCGGCCCGCGCCCGCGACCTCGCCGA
Organism: Streptomyces sp. NPDC003327; assembly: GCF_053589515.1. Classification (NCBI taxonomy): domain Bacteria; kingdom Bacillati; phylum Actinomycetota; class Actinomycetes; order Kitasatosporales; family Streptomycetaceae; genus Streptomyces; species Streptomyces sp. NPDC003327. Next base: position 175,532 of record NZ_JBSFSA010000009.1, read on the forward strand.
GCGCGCACGGGAGACGGAGGAACCGCAGGGGAAGCACGCGGCGGCCGCCGGGACCGAGCAGCACACCCGTACGGCCGCCCCCGCCCTCGGGCCCGCCGCCACCCCGGCCGCACTCCCCGCCGGCACGCCGGCCGCCGGCCCCTCCCCCGCCGGGACCGCGTCCGTCCCCGCCGTCCCGATCGCCGCGGCGATCGTCCCGTACGCGGCCCGCAGGCCCGTGGCACGCCCCGAGGGCGGCTTCGACTTCTTCGGTACGCAGAAGGCGGCGGCCGCCATCGAGGCCGTGCAGCACACAGACCTGGCCGACGTCGTCGGCGAGGAGGTCCTCGAGGAGGCCCTGGCCACCGGCCTCCCGCGCCCCGTCCCGCCCGCCCCCGCGCCGCCCCGCACCATCGGTCAGGTCATCGACCTGACCGCGCACGACGAGACCGAGCAGCTGGACGTGGCGGAACTGCGCGGCGCCGTCAACTCGTGACCCGCCGGGAGATCGCGACCGGACGTCCGCCCGAGACCCACCGGCCCGAGACCCACCGGCCCGTGACCCACCGGCCCCTGACCGACCGGCCTGCGACCCACCGGCTCGTCGGGCTCCCGGCCGAGGAGGCCGTCCGGCGCCGCGACGAGCTGATCGCCCTGTGCGCCCAGGCCTTCGTCGGTCCGCCCTGGCACGAACCACCGCTCGGCGCCGTACGGACCGTGGACCGACTGCTCGGCCGGGCCGCGGCCGACCGGCCGGGCCTCCACGTCGTCGCCGCGCTCGCGCCCGGCACCGAGGACACCAAGGGCGGCGGCGGGTACGCCGGGGGCGCGCTGCTCGGCTTCGCGGCCGGCTGGACCGATACCGCCCTGTCCGGCGCCGCGCCCGCCTTCGAACTCGCCGAACTCGTCGTGGCCCCGGCCCACCAGGGCCGGGGCATCGGCCGGGCGCTCCACGACGCGCTGCTCGGGACGGCGGGCGTGCGGACCGCACCGGGACCCGCTCTGCTCATGACCCTCGACGTCCCGGAGCTGACCTGCCGCTACGCGCGCTGGGGCTGGACCGTCGTGGACCGGCGCCGCCCGGAAGGGGACGGCCGCGACTACGTCGTGATGCGCCGCGACGGCTGAGACCCGCCGCCCTCCGCCGTTCCCCGCCTCCGTGGCGCCCTACTTGTCGATGTCACCGACGACGAAGAACAGCGACCCCAGGATCGCCACCATGTCGGCGACGAGCGTCCCCGGCAGCAGCTCCGCCAGCGCCTGGATGTTGTTGTACGACGCCGAGCGCAGCTTCAGCCGGTACGGCGTCTTCTCGCCCTTGGACACCAGGTAGTAGCCGTTGATGCCGAGCGGGTTCTCGGTCCAGGCGTACGTGTGCCCCTCGGGGGCCTTCAGCACCTTCGGCAGCCGCTGGTTGATCGGCCCGGGCGGCAGCTCCGCCAGCCGGTCCAGGCAGGCGTCCGCGAGCTCCAGGGAGTTGTGCGTCTGGTCGAGCAGGCACTCGAAGCGGGCCAGGCAGTCGCCGTCCCGGCGGACCGCCACCCGCAGCGTGTCCCGGAGCTCCCCGTACGCGAGGTACGGCTCGTCGCGCCGCAGGTCGAAGTCGACCCCGGACGCGCGGGCGATGGGCCCCGAGACCCCGTAGGCGTGGACGGCCTCGGCGCTCAGGACGCCGACGCCGCGCGTCCGGCCCCGGAAGATCTCGTTGCCGAGGACCAGCCGGTCGTACACGTCCATCCGCGACCGCACGTCCGCGACGGCCTGCCGCGCCCGCCCGAGCCACCCGGCCGGCAGGTCCTCCTTGAGGCCGCCGACCCGGTTGAACATGTAGTGCATCCGGCCGCCGGAGACCTCCTCCATCACCGTCTGCAGCTCCTCGCGCTCGCGGAACGCGTGGAAGACCGGGGTGATGCCGCCGAGTTCGAGCGGGTACGAGCCGAGGAACATGAGGTGGTTGAGGACGCGGTTCAGCTCCGCGAGGAGCGTGCGCGTCCACACGGCCCGCTCCGGGACCTCCATGCCGAGCATCCGCTCGACGGCCATGACGACCCCGAGCTCGTTCGAGAACGCCGACAGCCAGTCGTGGCGGTTCGCCAGCATCACGATCTGCCGGTAGTCCCGCGCCTCGAACAGCTTCTCCGCGCCCCGGTGCATGTAGCCGACGACCGGCTCGGCCTGCCGCACCACCTCGCCGTCGAGCACGAGCCGCAACCGGAGCACGCCATGGGTCGAAGGATGCTGCGGCCCGATGTTCAGCACCATGTCGGTGCTCTCCGCCGCCCCGCCGATTCCGACCGTCGTCTCCGTCATGCGGCCAGTATCCCCTGCCGGTACGGCCCCCCACCGCGCCGCCCGCCGCCCGTGCCGTGCAGGGGCGTGCCGGGTCAGCGGCCGGCGGGCGGGACCCGCTGGATCAGCCACAGGAAGTCGCCGAGCCCGCCCCGGGCGGTGAGTTCGGCCGCCTCGCCCGCCGAGGCGAGCGCACGGACGTAACCGGCCGGATCGGTGGAGGCCAGCGCGAGCGGCGGCCGCTCGCCCGACACCCCCAGCCGCCGCAGTGCCTCGCGCTGCGTGACCAGCTCGGGCACCGGGCCCGCGCAGGCCGCCCGCCCCCCGCACGCGTCCAGGGCCACGTGGGAGGTGAGGTCGCGGGAGCCGTCTGGGACCGGGGGCACCTCGCGGCCCTCGCGGAAGCCGGTGAGCGTCCCGAAGGGCGGCCGGGCGTCCCGTACGTGCGCGTAGTCGACGGCCACCGCGCGCCCCGCCGCCACGCACGCCACCGCCGCCGCCCACGCCTCGTCCCGGGGCCGCCCGATCTCCGCCCGGGAGCCCGGCTCCGCCAGCGGCCACCACCGCGCCAGCCACTCCGCGTCGGCGCCCGACACGACCGCCCCGAGCCGCTCCGTGCCGTCCGGCGCCACCTCCACGTACCGCGCCACGCCCTCGCCGTCCGCCTCGGCGACGTCCACGGGCACGTTGTCCAGCCACTCGTTGGCGAAGAGCAGCCCCCGCACCCCCTCCGGCACCCGGTCCGTCCAGACGATCCGGGGATCGAGCCCGGCCGGCCGGGCCGCGCGCTCCACCGCGTACGCCCGCACCGCGAGCGAGGGGCCGACCGCCGCGAGGACGCCGGTGAGCAGCTCGCCCCGCCCCGCCCCGACGTCCACGAGGGCGACCTCCTCCGCGTCCAGCTCCCGCGCCACCTCCGTCAGGAGCCGGGCCACGGCCCCCGCGAAGAGCGGCGAGGCGTGCACCGAGGTACGGAAGTGGCCCGCGGGGCCCTCGGGGCGCAGGTAGAAGCCCCCGGGGCCGTACAGCGCCCGCTCCGTGGCGTCCCGCCACCCCTGCCACTGACACGTCTCATCCGTCACGTGCCCCAGTCTCCACCTCGGGGAGTACGGTCCCCGCGCCAAGGATCGACCGCACGGTTGATCCGGGCACCTTGCCCCCTTCCCTACGCTGGGTCACGTGCAGCGCCTCTACGACTTCCTCCGCAGACACCCCACGGGCGTCGACACCTTCTGGGCCGTCGTCCTCTTCGGGTTCTCCGTGCTGTGGGTGGGCACGGTCTACCCGGCGGTCGGGGAGCCCGCCGCCCACGGAACCGTCGCCGCGCTGTTCTCCCTGGTCGTGGCCCTGCGCCGCCGCGCACCCGAGAAGATGCTGCTGCTCGCCGTCGCCCTCGGGCTCGTCCAGCTCGGCTTCGGGATCGAGCCGTTCGTGGCCGACTTCGCCATGCTCGTCGTCATCTTCACGGTCGCCGCGCACGACGGGCCCCGCTGGGCCTCCCGCCTCGCCCTGGTCGGCGGACTGTGCGCCTCCACGCTCTCGCAGCTGAGATGGCCGATGGAGGAGACCCGGTCCGGCGCCGCCACGATCTTCTTCACCGTCATCATGACCGTGCCGTTCGCGCTCGCCTGGGTCCTCGGCGACTCGCTGCGCACCCGCCGCGCCTACTTCGCGCAGCTGGAGGAGCGCGCCACCCGCCTGGAACAGGAGCGCGAGGCGCAGGCCAAGGTCGCCGTCGCCGCCGAACGCGCCCGCATCGCCCGCGAGCTGCACGACGTCGTCGCGCACAACGTGTCGGTGATGGTCGTCCAGGCGGACGGCGCCGCCTACGTCATGGACTCCTCCCCGGAGACCGCCAAGCAGGCCCTGGAGACGATCTCCACCACCGGGCGGCAGGCGCTCGCCGAGATGCGCCGGCTGCTCGGCATCCTGCGCACCGGCGAACACGAGGAGGCCGGGGAGTACGTGCCCCAGCCGGACGTCGAGCAGATCGAGGACCTCGTCGAACAGGTCCGCGGCGCCGGCCTCACCGTCGACTTCACCGTGGAGGGGACCCCGCGCCCGCTGCCCAGCGGCGTCGAGCTCACCGCGTACCGGATCGTGCAGGAGGCCCTCACCAACAGCCGCAAGCACGGCGGGCCGGACGTGGGCGCCAGCGTCCGGCTGGTGTACTTCGACGACGGCCTGGGGCTGCTCGTCGAGGACGACGGCCGCGGGGCGCCGCAGGAGATGTACGAGGACGGGGGCGCCGACGGCCGCGGCCACGGCCTGATCGGCATGCGGGAGCGGGTCGGGATGGTCGGCGGCACCCTCGACGCGGGCCCGCGCCCCGGCGGCGGCTTCCGCATCAGCGCCCTGCTCCCCCTCAAGCCCGCCCACTGACCCGCTCGTCCCCCCCCCCGAGAAGAGGAACTCCCCGCATGTCCATCCGCGTGATGCTCGTCGACGACCAGGTGCTGCTGCGCACCGGTTTCCGCATGGTGCTCGCCGCCCAGCCGGACATGGAGGTCGTGGCGGAGGCGGGCGACGGCGTCGAGGCCCTGGAGGTGCTGCGCGCCACGGCGGTGGACGTCGTGCTGATGGACGTGCGCATGCCGAAGCTGGACGGGGTGGAGGCGACCCGCCGGATCTGCGGCCGGCCCGACGCGCCGAAGGTGCTGATCCTGACCACCTTCGACCTCGACGAGTACGCGTTCTCGGGCCTCAAGGCGGGCGCGAGCGGCTTCATGCTGAAGGACGTGCCGCCGGGCGAGCTGCTCGCCGCGATCCGCTCGGTGCACAGCGGTGACGCGGTCGTCGCCCCCTCGACGACGCGCCGCCTCCTGGACCGCTTCTCGCCGATGCTGCCGTCGTCGGGCCAGGAGCCCCGGCACAAGGAGCTGGACCGCCTCACCGACCGCGAGCGCGAGGTCATGATGCTCGTCGCCCAGGGCCTGTCGAACGGCGAGATCGCCGCGCGGCTCGTGCTCTCCGAGGCGACGGTCAAGACGCACGTCGGCCGCATCCTCACCAAGCTGGGCCTGCGCGACCGGGTGCAGGTCGTGGTCCTCGCGTACGAGACGGGCCTCGTCCGGGCGGGCGGCGGCGGGCCCGTCTAGCCGCGCCGCGCCAGCCGCGCCCGCGCCGCTCCGGCCCGCCCGCGCTCCGGCCGGGGAGGTGGTCAGCGCCGGGAGCCGGTCAGCGCGGGGAGGCGGTCAGCGCAGGACCGACTCCAGGAAGTCGCTGCCGAGGCGGGCGACGACCGAGACGTCGAGTTCGTGGAGGACGTACCGGCCGCGCCGCCGCGTCGTGATCAGCCCGGCCTTCTTCATGACGGCGAGGTGCCGGGACACCTCGGGCGCCGTGATGTTGTACGCGTCGGCCAGCTCGCTCGTCGTGCTCGCCCCCCGCGCCAGGCTCCGGCACAGGCGCATCCGCATGGGATGGGAGACGGCCTCCAGGCGCAGGACGACCGCCTCGACGGAGGCCGCGCCGCCGAGATCGCGGTCGGCGACGGGGTACTGGACGACGGGCTGCCAGCCCGGCGTGTAGAGCGCGAAGACGTGCGGCCAGCCGAACGCCGTCGGCAGAAACGTCACCGCCGATCCCTCGGCGCTCGTCCGGCCCTGGACCAGCTTGTCGACGACGATCCGGGACCCGTGCTCGTCCTCCTCCAGGCTCATTGCCGGGGAGGTGGCCGCGACGGCCTCGGCGAGGCCCTTGCGCCGCATCAGCTCCGTCTTGTGGCGGGCGTCGGCCGCCAGCTGGATCCGCACCCGGCGCCAGGTGTCGGCGAAGAACGCCTCGTCGCAGTCCTCCAGGAGCCGCCTGAGCCACGCGCGCGTGCCGGGCGGGTCGGCCAGCATCCGCTCCACGAACGCCGTCTGACGGGGCCCGCGCGCCGCGGCCAGGTCGAGGGCGCGGCGGCGCATCCGCGCGTCGACGAGCGGCGAGGGGGCGCCGTGCGTGTACTTGCTGTTGCAGGAGATCTCCAGGGCGGAACCCACGAACTTCTCGTCGTCCATGCGGTCGAGGTCGTCCAGCTCCTCCGTCAGGCTCTCCCGGGGCCGCGCCGGCAGCAGGATGTCCGAGCGGGTGGTGTTCCACATGAAGTCGGCCTCGACGAGCCGGTCCGCGAGCTCCGGCTTCAGCGCCGCCGTCGTCGTGGTGGTCCAGGCGTGCAGCCGCGGATGGTGCGCGGGCACGGACAGGGCGTGCAGGGCGGAGCCCAGTTCCGCCAGGGGCGAGGGGCAGAAGGCGATCCGCTCCCGCGGCAGGCCGGTGATGTCGATGGTCACGCTCACCCGACCATGGTGCGGGGTGGCGCGGGGGCCCGTCGCCCCGTTTGACGGGGGTCGTCAATCCGCGGGCCACGGCCCGGCGGTGCGGCGCACGGTGAGGCCATGAACGCGCTGCACCAGTACCTCTTCGACACCTACCGCGCCGCCCGCCTCGGCGAGCCCCCGCCCCCGGCCCCCGGCACGTACGACGTCGCCGTGCTGAGGGCCGCCCTGGACCGCCGCCGCTTCGAACGGCTGACGGCGTCCCGCCCCACCGACGACGGCCTTCCCTCGCGCCCCCCTCTCCGCCCCCCTCTCCGCCTCCGGCTCCGTCTCCGCCTCCGGGCGGCCCCGCGCCACCTCCGGAAGCCGCCCGGCCCCGGCTAGCCGCGCACGCGCGCCAGGAACTCCCGTACCGCCGCCCGTACGTCCTCCGGTGCCCACTCCAGACCGGGTCCCGACACCGTTACCTCCGTGACCGCGACGCCCGGCGGGCCGCCCGCGCCCGGGGCGGACCAGCGGCGGAAGAGGGCGGTGCCCGTCTCCTCCGTCAGGGCGAGCGCGGCGGCCGTCAGGACCTCGGGGTCGTACGGCAGCCACACCTGGAACTGGTGCGTGTGCGGCACCTCCGGGTGGACGCGGGACCACCCCACCCCCGCCTCCGTGAACGCCTCCCGCAGCGCGTCGGCCACCACGCGCGCGTGCGCCACGTACGAGGGCAGCCGGGGCAGTTCGACCTCCAGGCCGCGCAGCGCCGCGAGCGCCGCCGGGTACTGCTGGAAGACGAGCCCGCCGTACCGGTGCCGCCACACCCGCGCCTCGTCCACGAGCTCGTCCGGCCCGGCGAGCACGGCGCCGGACAGGCCCCCGAGGGACTTGTAGAACGACACGTACACGCTGTCGGCGAGCCCCGCGACCTCGGCGAGGTCCCGGCCGAACCACGTCGGGCACTCCCAGAGCCGCGCCCCGTCGAAGTGGACGACCGCGTCCCGCTCCCTGGCCGCCTCCACGGCCCCCGTCAGCTCCTCCCAGGACGGCAGGACGAAGCCGGCGTCCCGCAGGGGCAGCTCCAGCATCAGCGTCCCGAACGGCTCCGGATGGTCCCGCACCTCCTCGGCGGTCGGCAGCCGCGGCGCGTCCGTCGGATGCACCGTCCGGAGCCCCGACACGGCCCCGAGCGCCCCGCCCTCGTGGACCTCGGGGTGCGCGAGCGGGTGCAGGGCGACGACCGGGCTCCCGGTGCGCCCGGCCCAGCAGCGCAGGACCACCTGCTGGGCCATGGTCCCGGTCGGGAAGAACACGGCGCCCGGGAACCCGAGGACGTCCGCGACCCGCCGTTCGAGGAGTTCCACGAGCCCGTTCCCGTACGTGTCGACCGCCGCCGCGCCGTGCCCGGCGCCCTCCGCCCAGTCGAGCAGCTCGCGCAGCCGCGCCCCGACCGTCCCGTCCACGGAGGTGTCCCACAGGCTGCGCCGCGCCCCGCCCCAGACCTTCGCCCGGTACGCCCGGGCCGCCTCCTCGTCCCCGGCCGGGTCCACGGCCGACTCCGGGGCGGTGGCAGTGGCGGTGTCGGCGGCGGTGTCGGTGGTGTCGACGGAGGTGCCCGCGGCAGTCACAGGTTTCATGGACCGATCATCACACCGCCATCCACCCCCTGTGGACAGCCACGGAGAGCCGCGAAACGCTGGCGTAGCATGACCAGAAATCGTCCGGTACCCGCCGAGGACTGGAACGGAAGGCCGTCCCCACCGTGAACGCACCAGCAGCGCCCGAGCCCAGAGCCGAGGACCGGCCCGCCCGGCTCTCCGTAGGAGTCGTCGGCGCCGGGAGGGTCGGACCCGCCCTCGCCGCCTCGCTCCGGCTCGCCGGACACCGCCCCGTCGCCGTCTCTGCGGTCTCCAGCGCCTCCCGGCGCCGGGCCGCCGAACTCCTGCCCGACGTGCCGGTCGTCGAGCCCGCGCGGGTGCTGGCGCTTGCCGACCTGGTCCTGCTCACCGTCCCCGACGACACCCTGCCGGGTCTCGTCGAGGGGCTCGCCGGGACCGGGGCCGTGCGCCCGGGACAGCTGATCGTCCACACCTCGGGGCGGTACGGCGTCGGGGTCCTGGACCCCGCGCGCCGCGCCGGCGCCCTGCCGCTGGCCCTGCACCCCGCCATGACCTTCACCGGCACCTCCGTGGACGTGCAGCGGCTGGCCGGCTGCTCCTTCGGGGTGACCGCGCCCGAGGAGCTGCGGCTGGCCGCCGAGGCCCTGGTGATCGAGATGGGCGGCGAGCCCGAGTGGATCCGCGAGGAGGCCCGGCCGCTGTACCACGCGGCCCTGGCCCTCGGCGCGAACCACCTGGTCACCCTCGTGGCCCAGTCGATGGAGCTGCTCCGCACGGCCGGGGTCGCCGCGCCCGACCGGATGCTCGGCCCCCTCCTCGGCGCCGCCCTCGACAACGCCCTGCGGTCCGGGGACGCGGCCCTCACGGGCCCCGTGGCGCGCGGCGACGCCGGCACGGTCGCCGCGCACGTCGCCGAGCTGCGCAAGCACGCCCCCGGCACCGTCGCCGGCTATCTGGCGATGGCCCGCACCACCGCCGACCGCGCTCTCTCCCACGGCCTGCTCAAGCCCGAGCTGGCCGAGGACCTGCTGGGCGTGCTCGCCGAGCCCCCGGGCACGGCCGCCCACCCCGCAGACCCCGCCGCCGGACCGCAGGCGGACGAGCCCCGGGCCGACGGACCGCAGGCCGACGGGCCGCAAGGAGACGACGACCGATGACCCTGCCCGCCCGCCCCGCCGGGGACCGCCCGTCGGAGGACCCCCCGTCCCGGCACCGCCCCGCCGGGGACCGTCCCTCCGAGGACCGCCCGTCCCAGGCCCCCTCCGCCGGGGACCACCCTGCCCGGCCTCGGCCCGCCGGGGGCCGCCCGGTCACGTACCGCCCGGCCGAGCTGCTCCCCACGGTCGAGGGCCTGCGGGAGGCCGTCGGCCGCTGGGGCGTGCCCGGTCGGACCGCCGTGGTCATGACCATGGGCGCCCTGCACGAGGGCCACGCCACCCTCGTCCGCGCCGCCCGCGCGCGCGTCGGCGCCGAGGGCTTCGTCGTCGTGACCGTCTTCGTCAACCCCCTGCAGTTCGGCGCGGGCGAGGACCTCGACCGCTACCCCCGCACCCTCGACGCCGATCTGGCGCTCGCCTTCGACGCGGGCGCGAGCGCCGTCTTCGCGCCCTCCGTGGACGAGGTCTACCCGGGCGGCGAGCCCCAGGTCCGGATCACCGCGGGCCCCATGGGCGAGCGGCTCGAAGGCGCCTCCCGCCCCGGGCACTTCGACGGCATGCTGACCGTCGTCGCCAAGCTGCTCCACCTCACCGCGCCCGACCTGGCGTTCTTCGGCCAGAAGGACGCCCAGCAGCTGGCGCTGATCCGCCGCATGGTCCGCGACCTGAACTTCCCGGTGGAGATCGTCGGGGTGCCGACGGTCCGCGAGACCGACGGCCTCGCCCTCTCCAGCCGCAACCGCTACCTGTCCGCCGGCGAGCGCCGTACGGCCCTCGCCCTCTCGCGCGCGCTGTTCGCGGCGCGCGACCGGCTCGCCGCCCAGGAGGCGCTGCGCGCGCGTGCCGCCTCCCTGCCCGGCGCGCAGGGGCGGGCCGAGACCCGGGCCGAGGCGCTGTCCCGGCTCGGCGAGGCCCGTGCCGCCGCCGACGCGCACGCGGTCGCGCAGGCCGCCGAGGCCGGTGGCGCGGAGGCCGCCCGGGCGGCGGCCCGCGCGGTCCTGGACGACGCGGCCAAGGCGGAACCGCCGCTCACCCTGGACTACCTGGCCCTGGTCGACCCGGCCGACTTCACGGAGGTCGCCGACGACCACGACGGCGAGGCGATCCTCGCCGTGGCCGCGCGGGTGGGCAGCACGCGGCTGATCGACAACGTCCCGCTGACCTTCGGAGCCGCAAAGTGACCGGAATACGGCTGCACGCCCCCGCGCCGGGCTGGGCCATCGACGCCGACGTCGTCGTGGTCGGCTCGGGCGTCGCCGGGCTGACCGCCGCCCTGCGCTGCACCGCCGCCGGGCTCCGTACGGTGGTCGTCACCAAGGCCAACCTCGACGACGGCTCCACCCGCTGGGCCCAGGGCGGCATCGCCGCCGCGCTCGGCGAGGGCGACACCCCCGAGCAGCACCTCGACGACACGCTCGTCGCCGGGGCGGGCGTCTGCGACGAGAGCGCCGTGCGGCTGCTCGTCACGGAGGGCCCGCACGCGGTGCGGCGCCTGATCGCGACGGGCGCCGACTTCGACAAGACCCCCGGCGGCGAGATAGCCCTGACCCGCGAGGGCGGGCACCACCGCGACCGGATCGCGCACGCGGGCGGGGACGCGACGGGCGCCGAGATCTCCCGCGCCCTGGTCGAGGCGATACGGGACCGGGGCGTGCGGACCATCGAGCACGCGCTCGTCCTCGACCTCCTGACCGACGCCGAGGGCCGTACGGCGGGCGTCACCCTGCACGTCATGGGCGAGGGCCAGCACGACGGCGTCGGCGCCGTCCACGCCCCGGCCGTGGTCCTCGCGACCGGCGGCATGGGCCAGGTCTTCTCCGCGACGACGAACCCGTCGGTGTCCACCGGCGACGGCGTGGCGCTCGCGCTGCGGGCCGGTGCCGAGGTCTCCGACCTGGAGTTCGTCCAGTTCCACCCCACGGTGCTCTTCCTGGGCGCCGACTCCGAGGGCCAGCAGCCGCTGGTCTCCGAGGCGGTACGCGGCGAGGGCGCCCACCTGGTCGACGCGGACGGGGTCCGCTTCATGCTGGGGCAGCACGAGCTGGCCGAGCTGGCGCCCCGGGACATCGTCGCCAAGGCGATCACGCGGCGGATGCACGAGCAGGGCACCGAGCACATGTACCTCGACGCCCGCCACTTCGGCCCCACGATGTGGGCGGAGCGCTTCCCGACGATCCTCGCGGCCTGCCGGGCGCACGGCATCGACCCGGTGACGGAGCCGATCCCGGTGGCCCCCGCCGCCCACTACGCCTCCGGCGGCGTCCGCACCGACCTGCACGGCCGGACCACGGTGCCGGGCCTGTACGCGTGCGGCGAGGTCGCCTGCACGGGCGTCCACGGCGCCAACCGCCTCGCCTCGAACTCGCTCCTGGAGGGGCTGGTCTTCGCGGAGCGCATCGCCGAGGACGTGGTGGCCCGCGCCGCCGGCCGCGGCCCGGCGGTTCCGGTGGAGCACGAGGACCCGGTGGTCCTGCCCCTGCTCGAACCGGGCGCCCGGCGCCGCATCCAGCGGATCATGACGCGGGGTGCGGGGGTGATCCGGTCCGCCGGGAGCCTGCGGACGGCCTCGGGCGAACTGGACGCCCTCCACGTCCCGCCCGCCGCGCAGACGTCGCCCGCCCACGCCCACGCCCCCGGCGCCGGAACCGGAACCACTGGAACCGGAACCGGAACCGGAGCCGCCGAGCCGAAGTCCGCCGAGCCCGGCGTGGAGTCCTGGGAGACCACCAACCTGCTCGCCGTGGCCCGGTTCCTGGTCGCGGCCGCCTCCCGACGCGAGGAGACCCGCGGCTGCCACTGGCGCGAGGACCACCCCGAGCGCGACGACGCCGCCTGGCGCCGCCACCTCGTCGTACGCCTCACCCCGGCGCGGACCCTCGACGTCCGCACCACCGACACCCCCGCCTTTCCCCCCACCGTCGATGCCGCAAGGGAGCCGCAGTGAGCACGCCCGAGGAAAGCCGTCCCGAGCCCGTGGACGTCCCTCTCATCCAGATCAACACGGTCTCCTCCGACGAGCCCGACGGCTGCGGCGACGGCTGCGCCTGCGGCGACGGCGAGGAGTTCGAGTGCGGGCTCGACCCGGCGCTCGCGGAGCTGCTCGCCGACGCCGGTCTCGACCCGGTGCAGGTCGAGGACATCGCCCACCTGGCGATCGCCGAGGACCTGGACGGCGGCGTGGACGTGACCACCGTGGCGACCGTCCCCGAGGACGCCGTGGCCACCGCCGACTTCACCGCGCGCGAAGCCGGCGTCGTGGCGGGCCTGCGGGTCGCCGAGGCCGTCCTGTCGATCGTCTGCACGGACGAGTTCGTGGTGGAGCGGCACGTCGAGGACGGCGAGCGCGTCGAGGCCGGCGACAAGCTCCTCAGCGTCACCGCCCGCACCCGCGACCTGCTGACGGGCGAGCGCAGCGCGCTGAACATCCTCTGCCGCCTCTCCGGCATCGCCACCGCCACGCGCGCGTGGGCGGACGCCCTGGAGGGCACGAAGGCGAAGGTCCGCGACACCCGCAAGACGACGCCGGGGCTGCGCGCCCTGGAGAAGTACGCGGTCCGCTGCGGCGGCGGCGTCAACCACCGGATGTCGCTCTCCGACGCCGCGCTGGTGAAGGACAACCACGTGGTGGCGGCCGGTGGCGTCGCCGAGGCCTTCAAGGCCGTCCGCGAGCAGTTCCCGGACGTCCCGATCGAGGTCGAGGTCGACACGATGCACCAGGTCCGTGAGGTCCTGGACGCGGGCGCCGACCTGATCCTGCTGGACAACTTCACCCCGATCGAGACGGAGGAGGCCGTGGCGATCGTCGCGGGCCGCGCCGTCCTGGAGTCCTCCGGCCGCCTGACGCTGGAGAACGCGGCGGCGTACGCGGCGACCGGCGTGGACTACCTGGCGGTCGGCGGGCTCACGCACTCCTCCCCGATCCTCGACATCGGCCTCGACCTGCGCGAGGCGGCCGTCTGATGCTGCTCACGATCGACGTCGGCAACACCCAGACGGTCCTCGGTCTCTTCGACGGCGAGGAGATCGTGGAGCACTGGCGCATCTCGACGGACCCGCGCCGGACCGCCGACGAGTGGGCGGTCCTGCTGCAGGGCCTCATGGGGATGCACCCGCTGCTCGGCGTCGAGCTGAGCGACGGCATCGAGGGCATCGCGATCTGCGCGACGGTGCCCTCGGTGCTGCACGAGCTGCGCGAGGTCACCCGCCGCTACTACGGCGACGTGCCCGCCGTCCTGGTGGAGCCGGGCGTGAAGACGGGCGTCCCGATCCTCACGGACAACCCGAAGGAGGTCGGCGCGGACCGGATCGTCAACGCGGTCGCGGCGGTCGAGCTGTACGGCGGCCCGGCGATCGTCGTGGACTTCGGCACGGCGACGACGTACGACGCGGTGAGCGTGCGCGGCGAGTACGCGGGCGGGGCGATCGCGCCGGGCATAGAGATCTCGGTGGAGGCGCTCGGCGTGCGGGGCGCGATGCTCCGCAAGATCGAGCTGGCCCGGCCGCGCGGCGTGATCGGCAAGAACACGGTCGAGGCCATGCAGTCCGGCATCGTCTTCGGGTACGTCGGGCAGGTCGACGGCGTGGTGGCGCGGATGAAGCGCGAGCTGGTGGGCCCCAAGGGCGACCCGTCCGCCGTGACGGTGATCGCGACGGGCGGTCTGGCGCCGATGGTCCTCGCGGACTCGCAGGAGATCGACGAGCACGAGCCCTGGCTGACGCTGATCGGCCTGCGCCTGGTGTACGAGCGGAACGCGTCCCGCATGTGAGGCCCGGGGGAGCGGGCGGGGCCCGGCCCCGCCCACCCGGCGACGGGTGGGGACGACCGGCTGACGGGGGTGGGCGGCGACGGCGCGTCGGATGATCGGTAAGCGAAATTTGTCCGATTAGCGCGTATCGTCGGCCCATGCCCACGCCATACGGATCCCGCGGCGGCATGGCGTTCAGCGCGGACGAGCTGCGTGTGCTCCGCCGCGCCCTTGCCATCGCCCTCCACCCTGCCCCCCTCCAGGACGAGGACGTCCAGGACACCCTGCGCCTGGCCGAATCCGTTGACGAGGCCGTGCGCGAGGCCGGCCGGCTGCGCGCCTTCCTCCTGGAGGACCTGGCCCGCTACCGGGAGGCCCTTCCCGGCGCCCTCACCGGCTATCTGGAGCTGCTCCAGGACGCCCTCGCCGCCGGGTACGACCCCGGGGCCGACGACCTCGCCGCCCTGCGCGCCCTGCGCGGCAACGCCACGGCCGCAGCGCTCCTCACCCGCTGCCAGATCCTCGCCGAGCGCTCGGTGCGCGCCCGCCTGGCCCGGGTCTCGCAGGCCACCGCGCCCGCGCCGCGCGCCGCCGTCCCCGCCCTCGCGGCGCCCCGCGCCCGGCTCCTCGCCCTCCCCGGCGGGCGGGCGGCCCAGGAGCCGAGGCCGACGCCGCCGCCCGCCCCCACGCCCGCGCCGGGCGAGCGCCCGGTCCCCAAGCCCTCCGAGGTGTTCCCGCCGCGCCGGAGGCCCGTACCGCCGCCCCCGCCCGAGGAACGGGCCGCCGGATAGCTATCGTGGTCGTCATGGACTACGTATCCGCGCTTTTGCCCCCCGTCGTGATGGCCGCGTTCTTCATCGGCCTCGTCGTCACGATCGTCAAGAGCCAGGGCGGGCCCAACAAGGCCAAGGAGGACGAGGCCGTGGACGCCGCCCTCGCCCGCGCCGAGGCCGCCCGCCAGGCGGACGGTGCGACCACCTCGTAGCGTTCCCCCCACCCGGGGCGTACGACCTTTTTCGGTCGTGCGCCCTTTTTGTTGCTTTCTCCCGGCCGATGTCGGTCAATGGATGCTTTGTCTCGTTTCTGCCACTAGGGTGGCGCTGTGCCCCGCCCCTTGGGAGAACTCGAAGACGCCGTCATGACGCGTGTCTGGCAATGGAACCGCCCGGTAACCGTCCGGGAAGTCCTGGAAGACCTCCAGCAGGAACGGTCCATCGCCTACACCACCGTCATGACCGTCATGGACAATCTCCATCAGAAGGGCTGGGTGCGCAGGGAAGTCGAAGGCCGCGCCTATCGATATACGGCGGTCTCCACCCGCGCCGCTTACTCGGCCGCACTGATGAACGAAGCCTGGGCGCAGAGCGACAACCCCGCCGCCGCCCTCGTGGCCTTCTTCGGGATGATGTCGCCGGAGCAGCGGGAGTCGCTGAACGACGCCATCCGTATCGTCCAGCGCGACAACCCCGTCCCCGCCGCGCCGGAGGAGGGCGCCGAAGGCGCCGGGGGCCCGGAGCGATAGCGTCCCCCCATGTCGACGCCCGCATCCCCAGTCCCCTCCCCGGCCCCTTCCGCGAATGCCGTCACCATCCGAAGGGCCCGCACCACCGATGTCGCCGCCGTCCGGCGTCTCGTCGATCCGTTCGTGCGCCGCGGCATCCTCCTCGACAAGGCCACGGTGACGCTTTATGAGGACATCCAGGAGTTCTGGGTGGCGGAACGCGACACCGACTCCACCGTCGTCGGCTGCGGCGCCCTGCACGTGATGTGGGAAGACCTCGCGGAAGTCCGCACTCTCGCCGTCGATCCCGAGTTCAAGGGCGCGGGCGTCGGTCATCAGGTGCTCGACAAGTTGTTGCACACCGCCCGATGGCTCGGGGTCCGGCGGGTATTCTGCCTGACCTTCGAAGTGGACTTCTTCGCGAAGCACGGCTTCGTCGAGATCGGCGAGACCCCGGTCGACGGAGATGTCTACAGCGAGCTCCTGCGTTCCTATGACGAGGGCGTCGCCGAGTTCCTCGGTCTCGAACGAGTGAAGCCGAACACCTTGGGCAACAGCCGGATGCTTCTGCACCTCTGAACGGGAAGCCGCCCGCCGTCCCGGAGGAAGCCGGGCCGTAGCCCTATGTCCGAATCGCGCACGTTTCCCGCGTTGCCGGGGTTCTGAACCTCTCCCAGGGGTTTGTGTTTTTCCGGGAAAAGCGGTTTCCTTTCCGCGTACTGCATTTTCGATGAAAGGAAAACCGGTGGCACAGAAGGTTCAGGTCCTTCTTGTCGACGACCTCGACGGCGTCGAGGCCGACGAGACCGTGACGTTCGCGCTGGACGGCAAGAGCTACGAGATCGACCTCACCACCGCCAACGCGGAAAAGCTCCGTGGCCTGCTCGAGCCGTACACCAAGAGCGGTCGCCGCACCGGCGGACGCGCGGCCGGCGGCCGCACCAAGGGCCGTGCCGTCGCGGCGGGCAGCCCCGACACCGCCAAGATCCGGGCGTGGGCCAAGGAGCAGGGGCTCAACATCAACGACCGCGGCCGCGTGCCCGCGGAGATCAAGGCGGCCTACGAGGACGCGAACCGCTGAGGCGCCAGCTGCTGAGCCACCGGCCCCCGGGTACGGGCACTCAGCAGCCGCACCCGGTGGCACTCCGCCGCGGCGGCGGCCACGAGACGCGCCAGGCACGGGGCGCCCGCAACGCCCCAGGGCGCGGACCGCAGGGCCGGCAGCGAGGAAGCGACCTCGCGGCCCGGCACCGGGTCCCGCAGCCAGACGGCGGCGCCCGGCGCGCCGGAACCGCCCCGCCCCGGGGGAAGGGGCGCGGTCATCCGGCCGTCGGCGCCCAGTGCGGCGAGGTCCAGTGAGATCCCGCCCCACTCCAGCCAGTCGAGCAGTCCCGGGAGCTCGTCCGCGCTCCCCGCGGCCACGAGCAACCGCATGCGCCGCCCCATCAGGGCCACCGGGCCCGTGGCCGCGCCCATCCGGCGCAGCACGCCACGACCGGCCGCCGCGGGCAGCTCGAGGACGTCGAAGAGCAGTCCCGTGACCAGCTGCGTCGGCGGCCCCGGAACCGTCGCCCAGCCGAGCTCCTGCTCGTACCAGCGCGCCAGGCCGTCGTCGAGCGGCACGCGGGGGGAGGGGACGGTGAGGGCCATGTCCGGCCAACTGGTACGGACCGGAGATGGTTACGCCCCCGTCGCCGGAGACGGCTCCGACGGCCCGTCGCGGACGACGCTCCGTACCGGTCCGGACGCGCAGGGTGTCCGGGATGGGTCTTACGGGTGCATTCGTCGGCGCAAGGGTGTTCGCTGGTAGCGGAGGGAACCGGGGTGCGCCGCATGGAGTGTCAGTCCCTACGGGTAAGACATTCCTTGTGGGAAGGGGCGACTCGCGGGCTTTGGCGTCTCACGTTCGCCATCGGCGTACTGATGGCGCGGGTAACTGCTTGGCCTGCGGGAACATCGTCTCGCACCATCGGGTTGGAGCATTTGTCGGCTGTTCGGCAGCAGGTCTCCCCACGGACAAGGGGGTGATCCGGACGGATGTCGGCAGTTGGAATGAGCGGTCCCCGCTTGCGGGACTAAGCTGCGGAAGGACAGGGAGGGGATCGACCCCTAACTGACTGACCGCTCTGAGGAGCGATTAACGATGTTCGAGAGGTTCACCGACCGCGCGCGGCGGGTTGTCGTCCTGGCTCAGGAAGAAGCCCGGATGCTCAACCACAACTACATCGGCACCGAGCACATCCTTCTGGGCCTTATCCACGAGGGTGAGGGTGTCGCCGCTAAGGCCCTGGAGAGCCTCGGGATTTCGCTCGAGGCGGTCCGCCAGCAGGTGGAGGAGATCATCGGCCAGGGCCAGCAGGCCCCGTCCGGGCACATCCCCTTCACCCCTCGTGCCAAGAAGGTCCTGGAGCTGTCGCTCCGGGAGGCCCTCCAGCTCGGCCACAACTACATCGGCACCGAGCACATCCTGCTCGGCCTGATCCGCGAGGGCGAGGGCGTCGCCGCCCAGGTCCTCGTCAAGCTGGGCGCCGATCTCAACCGGGTGCGGCAGCAGGTCATCCAGCTGCTCTCCGGCTACCAGGGCAAGGAAGCCGCCACCGCCGGCGGTCCTGCCGAGGGCACGCCCTCGACGTCCCTGGTCCTCGACCAGTTCGGCCGCAACCTCACCCAGGCGGCCCGCGAGTCCAAGCTCGACCCGGTCATCGGGCGCGAGAAGGAGATCGAGCGGGTCATGCAGGTGCTGTCCCGCCGCACGAAGAACAACCCGGTCCTCATCGGCGAGCCCGGCGTCGGCAAGACCGCCGTCGTCGAGGGCCTGGCGCAGGCCATCGTCAAGGGCGAGGTGCCCGAGACCCTCAAGGACAAGCACCTCTACACCCTGGACCTCGGCGCCCTGGTCGCCGGCTCCCGCTACCGCGGTGACTTCGAGGAGCGCCTGAAGAAGGTCCTCAAGGAGATCCGCACCCGCGGCGACATCATCCTGTTCATCGACGAGCTCCACACCCTCGTGGGTGCGGGCGCCGCCGAGGGCGCGATCGACGCCGCCAGCATCCTCAAGCCGATGCTGGCCCGCGGTGAGCTCCAGACCATCGGTGCCACCACGCTCGACGAGTACCGCAAGTACCTGGAGAAGGACGCCGCGCTGGAGCGCCGCTTCCAGCCCATCCAGGTCGCCGAGCCGTCGCTGCCGCACACGATCGAGATCCTCAAGGGTCTGCGCGACCGGTACGAGGCCCACCACCGGGTCTCCATCACCGACGAGGCCCTCGTCCAGGCCGCGACCCTGGCCGACCGGTACATCTCGGACCGCTTCCTCCCGGACAAGGCGATCGACCTGATCGACGAGGCCGGCTCCCGGATGCGCATCCGCCGGATGACCGCGCCGCCGGACCTCCGCGAGTTCGACGAGAAGATCGCCGGCGTCCGCCGCGACAAGGAGTCCGCGATCGACTCGCAGGACTTCGAGAAGGCCGCCTCCCTGCGCGACAAGGAGAAGCAGCTCCTCGCCGCGAAGGCCAAGCGGGAGAAGGAGTGGAAGGCCGGCGACATGGACGTCGTCGCCGAGGTCGACGGCGAGCTGATCGCCGAGGTCCTCGCGACCGCCACCGGCATCCCGGTCTTCAAGCTGACCGAGGAGGAGTCCTCGCGTCTGCTCCGCATGGAGGACGAGCTCCACAAGCGCGTCATCGGCCAGAAGGACGCCGTCATCGGCCTCTCGCGGGCGATCCGTCGTACGCGTGCCGGTCTGAAGGACCCGAAGCGCCCCGGTGGTTCGTTCATCTTCGCCGGTCCGTCCGGTGTCGGTAAGACCGAGCTTTCCAAGGCTCTCGCCGAATTCCTCTTCGGCGACGAGGACGCGATGATCTCCCTCGACATGTCGGAGTTCAGCGAGAAGCACACGGTTTCCCGCCTCTTCGGTTCGCCGCCCGGATACGTCGGCTACGAAGAGGGCGGCCAGCTCACCGAGAAGGTGCGCCGCAAGCCGTTCTCCGTCGTCCTCTTCGACGAGGTCGAGAAGGCCCACCCGGATATCTTCAATTCCCTTCTCCAGATCCTGGAGGACGGTCGTCTGACCGACTCCCAGGGCCGGGTCGTGGACTTCAAGAACACGGTCATCATCATGACGACCAACCTCGGGACCAGGGACATCTCGAAGGGCTTCAACCTCGGCTTCGCGGCCCAGGGCGACACGAAGTCCAACTACGAGCGGATGAAGGCGAAGGTCAGCGACGAGCTGAAGCAGCACTTCCGCCCGGAGTTCCTCAACCGTGTGGACGACATCATCGTCTTCCCGCAGCTGACGCAGGACGACATCCTCCAGATCGTCGACCTGATGATCGGCCGCGTCGACGAGCGCCTGAAGGACCGGGACATGGGCATCGAGCTCTCCCAGTCCGCGAAGGAGCTGCTCGCGAAGAAGGGCTACGACCCCGTGCTCGGCGCCCGTCCGCTCCGCCGGACGATCCAGCGCGAGATCGAGGACACCCTCTCCGAGAAGATCCTCTTCGGCGACCTGCGGCCCGGTCACATCGTGGTCGTGGACACCGAGGGCGAGGGCGAGGAGCGCAAGTTCACCTTCCGCGGCGAGGAGAAGTCGGCCCTGCCCGACGTCCCGCCGGTCGAGGCGGCGGGCGGCACCGGCCCGAACCTCTCGAAGGACGCGTGACGCCGCGCTGAGCGCACAGCGCTGAAGGGGCGGCCCCGGAACCTGACGGTTCCGGGGCCGCCCCTTCTGTATGGCGGTGGCGTCAGAACCGCCCGACCCGGACGGAGCCCGGCAGCGCGTCGTCGCCCGTGGTGTCGCTGTCCGTGCGGACGTACCGCAGGGAAGGGAGGGCGGCGAGCGGAGAGACGTCCGGGGCGGAGCCCCCCTCGTGGAAGAGTTCGAGCTGTTCCAGGGACGGGAAGACCCGGGCCAGCTCGTCGAGCGCGGGCGCGTCGTAGTAGGTGAGCCGGACGGTCCGTACGCCCGGGAGAACGAGGTCCCCGGGACAGCCCTGGAGGTCGGTTTCGGCCACCGAGAGGGTGTGCACCGCGGGGAGGGTGGCGAGGGTCCGCCAGCTGTCGGCCTTCAGCGGGTCCGTCTGCCACAGGTGGAGCGTGGTGAGACCACCGAGCCGGGCGAGGCCGCCGAGACCCTCCGCCGGCCAGCTCTCCGGAAGGTCGAGGTCCGCGAGCGGGGTCGCCACCGGCAGATCACCGGCCGACCAGACGGTGTCGACGTCCGTCTCCAGGACGAGGGAGGTCAGGCGCGTCAGGGCGGACAGGACGGAGAGGTCGGCCCGCTCGCCGTACCGCTGGAGCCTCAGCGCGACCGGGTCGCACGCGGCGAGGAGCCGGGCGAGGGCCTCGGCGGAAACCCCGTCGCCGACGTCGAGCCGGGACGGATGGAACCCCAGCCGGAGCAGCTCGTCCGCCTGCTCGTCGCTGCGGACGGTGTACCGGAGGTCGGTGGGGTCGAGCCGCGCGACGACCTCCTCGCCGTACAGGCGGGTGTCGAAGCGCGACCAGGAATGGATCAACTGGGACCGGACCAGCAGCGACGGGTGGCCGGCGAAGCGGGCCAGATAGGGGACGGCGGCCTCGGCCGTGACATGGGTGGCCGTGATCACGCTGTAGTAGGCGGACCATTCGTCCAGCTCCTCGGGGCCGCCGAGCAGCCGCAGCACCGCGGGGCCTCCCGCCGCCAGCCGGTGGGCCTCCTCGAAGGAACGGGGCGGCACGATCTCGGCCGTCCGGGCCAGGATCTCCTCGCGGACCCGCGGGGAGATCTCCGTGGCGTGCTCCAGCGCCGTCGCCGCCAGCACCAGGACGCGCAGCTGCGTCGAGCGGTGGTCCTCCGCCGCGTCCGCCGCCTTCAGCAGCTCGCGCAGGATCTCCGCGCACTCGCGCGGCCGGGCGTGGCCCACGGCCATGCGGATGACGTCCTCCCACTGGTCGTCGGCGGCGTGGTCGACGAGGACGCCGATGTCCCACTCGTCCACCAGGGCCTTCGCCGCCAGATAGTCCTGGAACGTGCGGTGGACGAAGTCCACGGTGTCGGCGGTCGGCTCGCGCAGCAGGCCGCTGCGGTGGAGGAGGTGGGTGAACAGGGCGCCCGGATCGTGGGCGGCGGCCTCCGGGACCGAGGGCGCGGCGCGCTCGACGATCGCCTCGGCGCGGCCGCGGTCCAGCTCCGTCCGGCCGTTCAGGGTCAGCCAGTACGCCAGCCGCTGGATCAGCTGGATCTGCGGGGCCTCGTCGAGGGCGACGCCGTACGGGGTCCCCATGTCCCGCTCGCGGTCGCGGCGGGTGAGCAGCATGGACAGCGCGGCCTCGTAGAGGGCCTTGCGGCCACGGGGCAGGAAGCCGCGCCGGTCCCGGTGGAGGGCGCAGATGAGCCCGCACATGAGGGGGTTGGTGGCGAGCTGGGCGACGTGCTCGGTGCCGCGGAGGGCGTCGAGGAGCGGCTGCTCGTACGGGGCCGCGTCGGGCCCGCCGGCCCGGTGCCAGCGGCGTACGAAGGTGGTGACCTCGGCCCGGGACATGGGGGAGAGGGTCAGCTCGGTGAAGCCGTCGCGCGCCAGCCAGTCGTCGTGCACGGCGGTGGGCCGCGAGGTCACGAGCCAGCGGTTGCCCTCGTACGCGTCGGTCAGGTCGCGCAGCCACGTGCGGGCCCGGCCGCGTTCGGCCTCGGGGATCTCGTCGATGCCGTCGACGAGGACGAGGCCCCGGCCGGCGGCGAGGACCCGGTCCGCCCAGCCCTCGGGCGCGGCGAGCGGGCAGCCGGTGGCGGAGAGGAAGCGGTCGGCGGAGGGGAGCCGCTCGCCGTGCCGGGTGAGGCTGCGCAGGGGGAGGACGAAGGGGATCCGGCCCCGGAGGTGCGCCATGCCCTCGGCCGCGCCCTCCGCGCCGCGGCCCGGGGCGGCGGCCGAGACCGTCAGCCACTGGACGAGCGTGGTCTTGCCGGAGCCTGCCAGGCCGCGCACGAGGACCCGGTCGTGGCGGGCGAGGGCGAGGTCGGCGCGTACGGCCCCTGCGGCGACACCTGCGGCGGCGCCGGGGTGCTCGCCCTGGTGGGGGTCCTGGCGCTGCCCCTGGCCCGTCGCCTCCAGCGACAGATAGGCCACGTCCAGCGGCCACTCGTCCGCCGAGTGGTGCAGGTCGATGCCGTAGATCGTCAGGTGGCCGTGCTTCTTCGCCAGGTACGCCAGGTACCGCCGCTCGAAGACGGCGTCCTGCGCCGCCGGGCCGGGGTGCGAGACCAGCAGGGCGTCGAACCTGGCGATCAGCTCGGCCTGGCCCCGGCTCTGCTCCACGAGGCTGCGGGCGACGAAGGTGGAGCGCCGGGTGAAGAACTCCAGGATGTGGAGGCACGCCCACTCGGTCAGGGACTCCAGGTAGAGCACCGAGTCCGTGGAGAGCCCGTCGGGGGCCGGGGCGGCGGCGCGGAGGCGGCGGGCGAGCTCGCGGTGCCCGAGGCGTACGGCCTGGACGTCGTCCATGTCGAGGTCGCCGAGGGCCAGCAGGGTCCCGGTCAGGGTGTCGACGACGGCCTCGGTCTCGTCGACGGGGAAGGGGCTCTCACCGGACCCTCCGCGGGAGCCGGCGCCTTCGCGGGAGCGCCCGACGAGGGTCGCGGCGAGCTTGCGGACGTCCTTCTCGGTGAGACTGCGCTTCTCGCCGCGGAAGGAGAGGAGGGAGGTGAGCCGGACGGAGCGCTCGTTCCCGGTGAGACCCGCCCCCGGAGCCTCGCTGACCAGCAGTTTCTTGATCAGCGGGCCGATGGCTGCCGAGGCCAGCCGGGTGCCGATGAGTGCCGGTTCCATGTGTGTCCCCCCGTACGTCCCCGAAGTGATCAGCGTAGTGCGGAGGAGCGCGTCGGGAGGGTCGGTCGCGTGACCCAGATCCCATCCACGGGGGCGGCGCGGTGACAAGGCGCACAGGGGTTTTCAGGGGTACTAGCGGGATTAGTGGTGAGGTTTCATGTGAAACCAGGACGTACAGGTGTCAACCAACGGCACGGAGCCCCCAAAGGTCCCGCACCGGGCACCAGGCCCTCTTTCTGGCCCTTCCGGGCCCTCGTGACATGGGCGTAAACCGGAAAACTTGCGGCGGTATGTCCGATTTCGCGAGGCGGCCCGGGGCCTGTCAAGAGTCCTATTCCGGGGGAGATCGCTACGACGCAATGTCGTAGATGGGGTGTTTTGGCCCGGCTGGGGGTCCGGGTTACCAAGGATGAGCAAGCCCGGCGCGCCGCACCGTTCGCGTCGGGTCCCGTTCTGCCCGGAGGTTTTCCCCCGTATGTCGAAGCGCGTCATGAACCCCGCCGCCCGTGTCTCCGCCGTCGCCCTCGCCGCCGCGGGTCTGGGAGCGACGATGGTGGCCGGAGCAGGGTCCGCCTTCGCCGCCGAGGGCAAGGCCGCCCCGGCCGTCGCGACCGTCTCCGCCGCCGTCGCCGCCCAGGCCGACGCCCAGGCGCACGCCGCCCAGCTCGCCCAGGTCGAGGCCGCCGCCGCCAAGGCGAAGGTCGCGAAGGCGAAGGCCGCCCAGGTGAAGGCCGCCGCCGCGAAGGCCAAGGCCAAGCCCGTCGCCGCCAAGAAGGCCGCCTCCTGGGTCAAGCCGGTCAGCTCCTACACCCTGACCGCCAGCTACAACCAGGGCGGCGCCATGTGGGCCCACAAGCACTCCGGCCAGGACTTCGCCGTCCCGGTCGGCACCCCGGTGAAGGCCGCCGGCTTCGGCACCGTCGTGAAGGCCGGCCCCAACGGCGGCGGCGACGGCCCCGCGTACGGCAACGCTATCGTCGTGAAGCACGGCAACGGCACGTACTCGCAGTACGCCCACCTGTCGAAGATCAAGGTCAAGATCGGCCAGAAGGTCGCCGCCGGCCAGCAGATCGCCCTCTCGGGCAACACCGGCAACTCCTCCGGGCCGCACCTGCACTTCGAGATCCGTACGACCCCGAACTACGGCTCCGCCGTGAACCCGGCCGCCTTCCTGCGGTCCCACGGCGTCAGCATCTGACATCCGACCGGCTGAACCCCTCAGCGCGCCCCGTGCGCCTGGGTGAGCAGATCGAGGGCGACCTCGAGGACGGCTTCGCGCTTCTCCTCGGAGTCGCCCTCGACGTTGTCCATGAAGAACATCCCCGCGTGCAGGGCGAAGATCGCGCTCACACAGCGCACCCGGTCCTTGACGGCGAACTCCGGCTCCTGGATCAGGTCGCTCAGTTCGAGCATCCGCTCCTTGAAGGTCAGGCCGATGCTCAGCTCGCGGACCGCCGCCTGGTTCTCCTGCATGAAGCGGAACAGCGGGGCGGCGCTGATCAGGGACGCCTGGTAGCGGCGCAGGATCTCCGCCCTGACCTCCAGCGTGCGCGGCTGCTCCCGTGCCCAGGTGATCAGCTCGTCCACGGGCCGGGTGAGGTCCTGGAAGATCCCGATGATGATGTCTTCCTTGGTCTTGAAGTGGTAGTAGAGCGCGGCCTTGGTGACGTCGAGGTGCTCCGCGATCTCGCGGAGCGAGGTCTTCTCGTACCCCTGCGCGGCGAAGAGTTCGAGGGCCACGTCCTGGATGCGCTGCCGCGTGTTGCCTCTGGCCATGGTCCGCTCCGCTCCCGCGCTCACGCTTGCTCACATACTTACTTGACGACCGGCTAGTTAGCGGTCTACCGTCCCCAGTGTAGTAACTAGCCGGGCGGCAAGTAAGGAAACGACATGGCTGCGCAGTCGAACACCACCACCCCGGGCGAGGTGACGAAGGCGCCGCGCAGCGTCCGCGTCGTCCTCCTCGCCCTCATGATCGCGATGCTGCTCGCGATGCTGGACAACATGATCATCGGCACCGCGATGCCGACGATCGTCGGCGAACTCGGCGGCCTCGAACACCTCTCCTGGGTCGTCACCGCCTACACCCTGGCCACCGCCGCCTCCACCCCCATCTGGGGCAAGCTCGGCGACATGTTCGGCCGCAAGGGCGTCTTCCTCACCTCGATCGTGATCTTCCTGATCGGCTCGGCGCTCAGCGGCATGGCCCAGGACATGGGCCAGCTCATCGGCTTCCGCACGGTCCAGGGCCTCGGCGCCGGCGGCCTGATGGTCGGCGTCATGGCGATCATCGGCGACCTCATCCCGCCCCGCGAGCGCGGCAAGTACCAGGGCATGATGGCCGGCGTGATGGCCCTCGCCATGATCGGCGGCCCGCTCGTCGGCGGCACCATCACCGACCACTGGGGCTGGCGCTGGTCCTTCTACATCAACCTGCCGCTCGGCGCCGTCGCCCTCGCCATGGTCACCACCGTCCTGCACCTCCCGAAGAAGCGGCGCGCCACCGGCACCCGCATCGACTTCCTCGGCGCCGGACTGCTGACCGTCGGCATCACGGCGATCGTCCTCGTCACCACCTGGGGCGGCACCGAGTACGCCTGGGGCTCGGCCACCATCGTCGGCCTCGCGGTCGGCGGGGCGCTCGCGCTCGCCGCCTTCCTGTACGTCGAGACCCGGGTGAGCGACCCGATCATGCCGCTGCACATCTTCCGCAGCCGCAACTTCACCCTGATGTCCCTGATCGGCTTCATCACCGGCTTCGTGATGTTCGGCGCCGTCCTCTACCTGCCGATCTTCCAGCAGTCCGTGCAGGGCGCCTCGGCCACCAACTCCGGCCTGCTGCTCCTGCCGATGCTGCTGGCCATGATGGTCGTCTCGCTGCTCGTCGGCCGCTTCACCACCAGCACCGGCAAGTACAAGGTCTTCCCCGTCGCGGGCGGCGCGCTCATGGTGGCCGGCCTCTTCCTGCTCTCCACGATGGACACCGGCACCTCGCGCCTGACCTCCGGGGTCTACATGGCGGTCCTCGGCGCGGGCATGGGCTTCCTGATGCAGATCACCATGCTCGTCGCGCAGAACAGCGTCGAGATGAAGGACATGGGCGTCGCCTCCAGCTCGACGACCCTCTTCCGGACCCTCGGCTCCTCCTTCGGCGTCGCGATCATGGGCGCGCTCTTCACGAGCCGCGTCCAGGACGAGATGGCGACCCGCGGCGGCGGCGGGCTCACCGAGCGGACCGCCCAGCTCGACGCGGCGAGCCTCGCCAAGCTCCCGGACGCGCTGCGCGAGGCGTACCAGCACGCCGTCGCCGCCGGCACCCACTCCGCCTTCCTGGTCGGCGCGGCCGTCGCCGTCCTCGGCCTGCTCCTCGCCTTCCCCGTCAAGGAGGTGGCGCTGCGCGGCGCCGGACCGGCCGCCGCGGAGAAGGCGGAGAAGAAGACCGACGGCGGCAGCGAGCACGAGAAGGTCGCGGAGACGGTCTGACCACGGCGACGCGACCGGTACGCCGGTACGCGGGTGGGGGTACGGGGGCGGGGCCGGGTTCCTTTCGAAGGGCCCGGCCCCGCCCCCGTGCGTACGGCCCGCTCAGCCCGGCAGCCGCAGCACCGGGAAGCTCCCCGTGTTCGTCGGCGCGTGGTCCGGCAGCCACAGCACCGCGATCGCGCCGCCGACCCCCTCCGGCGCCCCCTCCGCGGCCACGTTCCGGAAGGTCAGCCGGGCCCCGAGCACCCGTGCCTGCCCCGCCGCGATCGTCAGGCCGAGCCCGTGCCCCTGGCCCGCCCGGTCGCTCGCACCCGTACGGAAACGGCTCGGGCCCTCCTTCAGCAGCGCCTCCGGGAAGCCCGGTCCGTGGTCGCGGACGCGCACCACCCGGCCCTCGACGGTGACCTCCACCGGCGGCCTGCCGTGCCGGGCCGCGTTCGCGAGCAGGTTGCCGAGGATCCGCTCCAGGCGGCGCGGATCGGTGTTCACCCAGGACTCGTGCACCACCCGGACGACCACCTCCGGGTCGAGCGCCCGCACCCGCCGCTCCACGAACTCGCCGAGCGCGATCTCCTGGAGCTCGGCTCGCTCCGACGCGCTGTCGAGCCGGGCCACCTCCAGGACGTCCTCCACCAGGGTCCGCATCGCCTGAGCCCGGTCCCGCACCAGCTCCGTCGGCCGCCCCGGCGGCAGCAGCTCGGCCGCCGTGAGGAGCCCGGTCACCGGCGTCCGCAGCTCGTGCGCGATGTCCGCCGTGACCCGCCGCTCCGCCTCGATCCGCGCGTTCAGGGCGTCGGTCAGCGCGTCGATCGCCCACGCCAGGTCGTCGGTCTCGTCCCGTACGACGCCGCCGACGGCCTCCCGCACCCGCACGTCCGTGTTGCCCTGGGCGACCCGGCCGGCGGCCGCCGCCGCCTTCCGCAGCCGCCGCGAGAGCTGCGCGCCGATCAGGATGCCGCCCGCGCAGCCGCCGAAGACCACCGAGACCGAGCCGATGACGAGCGCCCGGTCCAGGTCCTCCATGATCGTGGCGCTGCGGTCGGCGAAGGGGATGTGCAGCGACAGCACGTCGCCGTTGGCGAGGGGCACGGCCGCCCACACGTCCGGCGGCCCGCCGTCCCGGTGCTCCTGCACGTACGTGCCCCGCCGGTTGTCCCGCATCAGCTCGTCCAGCTGCGGCGGCAGCGCCGGGTCGTTGACCTTCGCGCCGAAGCGGGGTTCCTTCGGCTTCGACGTCTCGTACAGCCGCTGGGCGAAGAGCAGCCGCTCCAGCTGCACCTCGCGGGCGTTGTCGAGCATCGAGATGCGGGCCGCGTTGTGCACGACCACGCTGAGCGTGACGGCGACGAGCGCGCTGACCGCCGCGATCGCGAAGGCGATCTTCCAGCGGACCCCGGTACGGAGGGTGAACCGACGCACCTGCCCGTCAGCCCCTGAGCTTGTAGCCGAAGCCGCGCACGGTCTCGATCCGGTCCTGGCCGATCTTGGCGCGCAGCCGCTGGACGTGGACGTCCACGACCCGGGTGTCGCCGCCCCAGCCGTAGTCCCACACCCGCTCCAGGAGCCTGTCGCGGGAGAGCACGGTCCCCGGCGCCGACGAGAACTCCAGGAGCAGCCGCATCTCGGTCGGGGTGAGCCCCACCGGCTCCCCGCCCCTGCGGACCTCCATGCCCTCGGTGTCGACCTCCAGCTCACCGTCGCCGAAGACGAGCAGCCCCCCGTCGGCCGCGTCCCCGTCGCCCTGCTCGGCGCCGACGGAGCCGCCCGCGTGGCCGAAACGGCGCAGGACGGCGCGGATCCGGGCCATGAGCACGGCCCCGTCGAACGGCTTGGTGACGTAGTCGTCCGCCCCGGCCTCCAGGCCGAGGACGACGTCGATCGAGTCGGCGCGGGCCGACAGCATGATGACCGGCACGGTCGACTCGTCGCGGATCCGACGGCAGAGGCTGACCCCGTCCATGCCGGGCAGCATCACGTCGAGCAGCGCGATGTCGGGACGGCGCGCCCGGAAGGCGTCGAGCCCGGAGAGCCCGTCGGGCATCGCCGTGACGCGGAAGCCGTCCCGCTCCAGGGCGAGCTGGGTGGCCTCACGGATGACGTCGTCGTCCTCGACGAACAGGACATGGGTTTCGGCCATCGGGGGCGCCCTTCGGGGGTCTCTCGGGTCGGCTGTGCGGGGTCGGGGTCTTCGCGGAGGCGTCTTGGCGGGGCTCGGGGGGCTCGGGGGGCCAGGGGGCGTCAGTCCGAGGTGGGCTCGGCGGCGGGCGCGGGCTCGATCCCGCCGTCGCCGAGGGCCCGGCTGTAGTCGTTGTGCACCCAGTCGTGCTGCGTGAACCTGTTCCCCGACCAGCGGTACGTGATCACGTCCTCGCCCGAGGGATACGCCACCGGATCGCCCTTCGCGTACACCTGCTTGGTCACGACGAGGTCGCCCCGGTCGATCGTGGCGTACACGGCGGCGTCCTCGGCCATGAAGACGTTCTCGTACCGGTCGTTCTGCTTCCGGTAGACGTACGTGCCGATGCCGATGGCATCGCCGCAGGTCATCACGTTGACGACGACGTCGGGGGCGGGCGCGCCCGTGATGTTCCCGTAGGAGGTGTCCACCGGGTAGGCGTCGGCGACGCACGGCTTCAGGTCGTCCTTGAACCGGTCGCCGATCTTGGGGTCGGCCTTCAGCAGGGCGATCGGGTCCACCCGCTCGGCGGACCGCGGACCGGTCGTCGCCGAGCCGGAGGGGGTGGGCGCCGCCGCGGCCCCCTCGTCGGTGCGGGCCGCGCCCTCGTCGCGGGAGCCCGTGCCCCCGGTCGAACAGGCGGCCAGCGAGAGCCCGACGGCGACGAGCCCGGCCGCCGCCGTGAGGCCCGCCGCCCCGGCCGTACGACGACGCCGGCGGCGGCCCCCGGTCCCGTACCGGTGGTCACCGCCGCTGGTGTCGTCGCGTCCGCCGACCTGTCCGTCTCCGCGTCTGCCGTCGGAAAGGTCTCCGCGTCTGCCGTCGGGCAGGTCTCCGCGTCTGCCGTCGGCTTCGCCGGAGCCGTCTAGGCCGCGCACCGCTCCTGCCCTCCCTCGCCACCCCGCACGGTCGTCGTCCGCTCCCCGGTCCTGCCGCCGGTCCGCCCCGGGGCGCGGGCGTCCAGGTCGCGGCTCTCCAGCTCCTGACGGAGCCGGGCGAGCGCGCGGTGGAGCGTGGACTTCACCGTACCCGTCGACATGCCGAGCGCCGCCGCCGTCTCCTCCGTGCTCATCTGTTCCCAGTGGCGCAGGACGACGACGCTGCGCTGCTTCGGCGCGAGCACCTTGAGGACGTCCATCAGCAGGGCGCGGTCGGCGTGCTGCTCGGTCGGGTCGTCGACGCTGCCGTCCGGAAGCTGCTCGGTGGGCACCTCTTCGAGCTTGCGCGCCCGCCACCACTCGGTCCGGGTGTTGATCATGACCCGTCGGAGGTAGGCGTCGGCGAGGGACTTGTCGGCGATGCCGTCCCAGCGGCCGTACGTCCGGACCAGGGCGGTCTGCAGGAGGTCCTGGGCGTCGACGGGGTCCGGCACGAGTCGCCGGGCGCTGCGCAGCAGGGCGTCCTGCCGCGTGCGCACGTACTCCTCGAAGTCGAGCACCTCGCCGTGCCTCATTCGAACCGCCTCCATCCCCGTGGGTCACCGTGTCGTCGCCGACGCTACGGAGCGCTTGTCACGGCGCTGTGCGCGCAAGCCCTCGACGGCCGCACGGCTACCCATCGGTTGTGTAACAGCGGGGGACGGGGCGGGGACGGGGACGGGCCCGGAGGCGGGCGGGGGTACGGCGCGGGCCCAGGCCCCTGTTCAGGGCAGATCCCGGCTCAGGTCAGGTCCCGGCTCAGGTCAGGTCAGGTCAGGTCAGGTCCCGGCTCAGGTCAGGGGCAGGCGGTACCGGCCGCCGTCCAGCGGCTCGACCAGGCCGTCCGAGACCAGGCCGTCGAGCGCCCGGCCCCGCTGCACCGGCTCGTCCCACACGGCGTCCAGCGCCGCCTGCTCCACGGGCCCCGGGGCCTCGCGGAGGACGGCGAGGAGCCGGCCCCTGACCTGGCGGTCCGTGCCCGCGTACGTCTGCCCGCGCCGCGGCGGCCCGTCGTGCGCGGGCTTCCCGGCCAGCCGCCACGCGCAGTGCGCGGCGATCGGGCAGCGCCCGCAGTCCTCGTTCTTCGCCGTGCAGACGAGGGCGCCGAGCTCCATCGAGGCCGCCGCCCAGCGGGCCGCCGTCGGCTCGTCGTCGGGGAGCAGCGCGCGGGCGAGGCGCCGCTCGGCCGCCGTGGTGGCGTTCGGCGGGTACTGCACGCCGGTCGCCGCCCGGGCGAAGACCCGGCGCACGTTGGTGTCCAGGACGGCGTGCCGCTGCCCGTACGCGAAGGAGGCCACCGCCGCGGCCGTGTACTCGCCGATGCCCGGCAGCGCGAGCAGCTGCCCGTGGTCGGCGGGTACGTCGCCGTCGTGCCGTTCCGTTATGGCCACGGCCGCCGCGTGCAGCCGCAGCGCCCGGCGCGGGTAGCCGAGGCGGCCCCATGCGCGGACGGCCTCGCCGGGGGCGTCGGCGGCCAGGTCGGCGGGGCGCGGCCAGCGCGCGAGCCACTGCTCGTACACCGGAAGCACCCGGACGACGGGGGTCTGCTGGAGCATGAACTCGCTGACCATCACGCCCCAGGCGCCGGCCTCGGGGCGGCGCCAGGGCAGGTCGCGGGCGTGCCGGTCGAACCAGGCGAGGACGGGCCCGTGGAGCTCGCCGGGGGCGGCGGGCGCCGCGGCGGAGAGGGGGGCGGACGCGTCGGCGGGGGCGTGTTCGGTGGAAGTCATCGCACCCCCGATCCTGACACGTCCGCGTGCGCGATCAGTACGCGCCGTGGCGGGCCCGCCGGGGGCGCTCGACGTGCTCGGTGCGCGCGGAGGCGTGCGCCGAGAGTCCGCGCCCCGCACACCACACCACGGCCCCGCTCCGGCTCGACCTGGCCGTGGTCACCAGCGACTCCACCGGCCGCAGGGCCGCCCGCATCACGAGGGCGGCGACGAGACCGCCGACGAGCAGACCCACGGTCACGTCGTGCGGGTAGTGGACGCCGACGAAGACCCGGGAGAAGGCCATGAGGAGCGCCATGGGCACGGTCAGCCAGGCCATTCCGCGCCAGGACAGGGCGAGCGCGATCGCGGCCGCGCCGGCGATCGCGGAGTGGTTGCTCGGGAAGGACCAGTCGCCGTAGGCCGGGCAGTCGACGAGCGGCGCGGGCGCCCCCAGGACGGCCCGGCACGGCCGCTCCTCGTCGACCAGCGACTTGAAGGACTCGCTCACCACGTAACCGAAGGCCGTCGCGAGCGGGGCGAGCAGCGCGAGGGCCATGGCCCGGCTCGGCTGTTCCCTGCAACGCCACCAGCCGGCGAGGAACAGGGCGCCGAACAGCAGCAGCCCGAGTTCCGTCCACACCTCGGCGAGCCACTGGAACCAGTGGGGGGTGGCGTGGGCGAAGTCGGCGACGTCGAGGTACAGCCGGTCGGAGAGGTCGAGGAGGTTGTCCATGGGGGATGACGCTAACCGCAATCCGGAAGCCCGTGCCCCGCGCCCACGGTCGGTGCGACCCCCGGCGGAAGCCGGACGGCGCCGATCTCCCTTGCCTGACGGGGAAGTTCCTCCGGGGTTCCCGCGCACGAAGGATGTGATCATCGGCAAAACTTGGTTCTCGGGCGGCGGGTGGGGCGGGAGTTGGGCCGGATCTCTCGTAAGGTTCGGCTCGTGGGATCTTTGCGCAATCCGGTCGGGCCGCTTCCCTCCACCATCTACTGGCGACGGAGGGCGGTCGCGCTGTGCCTGGTCGCGCTGCTCGCCCTGCTCGCCGTCTGGGCCGTCACCTCGGGCGACGGCGGCGGAAAGAAGACGAACGACGCGGCCAACGGCTCCTCGCCCGCGCCCTCGATCACGCCCGGCCCCGCGGGAACGGGTCCGGCGATCAGCCAACGCCCCGGCGGGCGCGACGAGTCGGACGAGTCCGACGGCTCGGGCGACTCGGCGGGCACGGGCGACTCGGCCGGCTCCGGCGGCGACGCGGGCGACGGCGGCTCCGGTACGAGCGCGGGGACGGGCTCCGACGGCGCCGCGGACGGCGGTTCCGGCGCGGACGGCGGCACCGGGGGCAGCGGCAAGAACGGCGACACGGACGGCGCGGGCGGCGACGGCGGCGCGGGCACCGGCGCGGCCCAGCAGCTCCCGGTCGGCTCACCGCTGCCCAACTGCGCCCCCGGCACCCTTCAGTTGACGCTCAGGACCACCAAGAACGCGTACGAGCCGGGGGAGAAGCCCCGCTTCCAGCTGGTCGCCAAGAACACCTCGGACACCACCTGCAAGGCCGATTTCGGGCCTCGCAGCGCGGTGCTGACGATCAGTGACGCCCAGGACGACGAGGTCTGGTCCTCCGCGGACTGCCCCCGCCCGGGGAACCCGGTCCTGCTGCGCCTCCCCGCGAGCTCCACGGTCACCCACACCGTGGAGTGGGACCGGGCCCGCAGCGCTCCCCGGTGCGCCACGCCGCCCGCCGGTCCGGCGGGCCCCGGCACGTATCTGCTGGAGGTCGAGATGCCGGGCGTGAAGGTGCTGCCGGCCTCGTTCAGGCTCGCCAAGGACTGACCCCGGCGGCCCGGGCCCGACCCTCGGCCCGGCCCCGCGGCCCGCTCGGCCCCGGCCTTGCGCGACGCGGGCCGGGCGGCCGTCAGACGTACCGCTCCAGGATCGAGGACTCCGCGAGACGCGACAGGCCCTCGCGCACGCTGCGCGCACGGGCCTCGCCCACCCCGTCCACCGTCTGGAGGTCGTCGACGCTGGCCGCGAGCAGCTTCTGCAGCCCGCCGAAGTGCTCCACGAGCCGCTCGATGATGGCGCCCGGCAGCCGCGGCACCTTCGCGAGGAGCCGGTAGCCGCGCGGCGACACCGCCGAGTCCAGCGTCTCCGGCGATCCGCTGTAACCGAGGGCGCGCGCGACCACGGGCAGTTCGAGCAGCTCCGTGTGGGAGAGCGCGTCCAGCTCGGTGAGGGCCTCCGCGACCGTGCGGGAACGCTTCGCCGTCGGCTCCGGCACGTAGTCCCGGATCACCAGCTCCCGCTCGGGCTCCACACCCGCGATCAGCTCGTCCAGCTGGAGCGAGAGGAGCCGGCCGTCGGTGCCGAGCTCGACCACGTACTCCGCGATCTCGGTCGCGATCCGGCGGACCATCTCCAGGCGCTGGGCGACGGCCGTCACGTCCCGGACGGTCACCAGGTCCTCGATCTCCAGGGCGGAGAGCGTGCCGGCCACCTCGTCGAGCCGGAGCTTGTACCGCTCCAGGGTCGCCAGGGCCTGGTTGGCGCGGGAGAGGATCGCCGCGGACTCCTCCAGGACCCGACGCTCGCCGTTCACGTACAGCGCGATCAGGCGCATCGACTGCGAGACGGAGACCACGGGGAAGTTGCACTGCCGGGAGACCCGGTCCGCGGTGCGGTGGCGGGTGCCGGTCTCCTCGGTGGGGATGGAGGCGTCCGGGACCAGCTGCACACCGGCCCGGTGGATCTTGGTGATGTCCTTGTCGAGGACCAGCGCGCCGTCGAGCTTGCACAGCTCCCGCAGGCGGGTGGCGGTGAACTCGACGTCGAGGACGAAGCCGCCCGTGCACATCGAGTCGACGGTCTTGTCCAGGCCCAGGACGATGAGACCGCCGGTGTTTCCCCGGAGGATGCGCTCCAGGCCGTCGCGCAGCGCGGTGCCCGGTGCGACGGCGCTCAGGGCCGCGCGCATCAGTGCTTCGTTGCCGGAGCCCGCGCCGGACTTTCCGGGAGCTGATGCCCCGTCCTTGGCTGCCACTGCACTCCTCCGGCTCGTACGGATGGGCGAGACCAGGGCAAAGTCTAGCGACACCGCCCCGCCACCCTGGGCGTCGCGCCGGTCCGGGGCGCCCGGACGGGCCCGTACCGGAGCGGCCCGGTCCTGATCGGCCTTACCCGCGCGATCACCCTCCCACCCCTCGGACGCCCCTCCCGTCCCGGAGGTTGCCCGGCCCCGGCGCCTGGCCCGCGACCCCGGCCCCGGCCCCGACCCCGGTACCTGGCCCAGGCGCCTGGCCCGCGACCCCGACCCCGGCCCCGGCGCCTGGCCCGCGACCCCGGCTCCGGCCCCCGGCCCTGTGACCCCGTCCCCGCTCCCGGCGGCCCGCCTCGGGGCGCCGCCCCGACGGCGCCCGGTCGGCTCCCCCCTGTCAGCCCTCCGCGCCCTCCGCCGTCCTGGCCGGGCGGCGGCTGCGGGGCAGGACCCGCAGCGCGTCGCCCATGTCCGCGACCTCCGTCACCTTCATGCCGGGCGGCACCTTGCCCGGGTCGCCGGGCACCAGCGCGTGCGTGAAGCCGAGGCGGTGCGCCTCGGCGAGCCGCCGCTGGACGCCCGTCACCCGGCGCACCTCGCCCGCGAGGCCGACCTCGCCGATCGCGACCAGGTTCTTCGGCAGCGGCGTGTCGATCGCGGCGGAGGCGAGGGCCAGCGCGATCGCCAGGTCGGCGGCGGGCTCGGAGAGCTTCACCCCGCCGACCGTCGCGCTGTAGATGTCGCGCTTGCCGAGCGCGCTGATCCGGCCGCGCTGCTCCAGGACCGCCAGCATCATCGAGACGCGGGAGGTCTCCAGGCCCGAGGTGGTCCGGCGCGGCGACGGGATCTGGGAGTCGACCGTCAGCGCCTGCACCTCCGCGACCAGCGGCCGGCGGCCCTCCAGGGTGACCGTCAGGCACGTGCCGGGCACGGCCACGTCCCGCCGGGTGAGGAAGAGGCCCGAGGGGTCGGCCAGGCCGGTGATCCCCTCGTCGTGCAGTTCGAAGCAGCCGACCTCGTCCGTCGTCCCGTACCGGTTCTTCACGCCCCGGACCAGACGCAGCCGCGCGTGCCGGTCGCCCTCGAAGTGGAGCACGACGTCGACCAGGTGCTCCAGGAGCCGGGGGCCCGCGATCGCCCCGTCCTTGGTCACGTGGCCGACGAGGAGCGTGGACATGCCCCGCTCCTTGGAGGCCCGGATGAGCGCCCCGGCGACCTCCCGGACCTGGGCCATGCCGCCCGGCGCCCCGTCGATCTCGGGGGAGGCGACGGTCTGCACCGAGTCAAGGACCAGCAGCGAGGGCTTCACCGCGTCGAGGTGCCCGAGGACGGCGGACAGATCGGTCTCGGCCGCGAGATAGAGGTGGTCGTCCAGCGCGCCGATCCGGTCGGCGCGCAGCCGGACCTGGCTGGCGGACTCCTCGCCCGTCACGTACAGCGTGCGGTGCTCGTCGCTCGCCGCCTTGGCGGCCACGTCGAGGAGGAGCGTCGACTTGCCGACGCCCGGCTCGCCCGCGATCAACACGACGGCGCCGGGCACCAGCCCCCCGCCCAGCACCCGGTCCAGCTCGTCGACGCCGGTCGAGCGGGCGGTGGCCTGGCGTCCGTCTACCTGGCCGATCGGGAGGGCGGCGTTGGAGACGCGGCCGGCGGCGGTGGTGCGGACGGCGGGCGCGCCGTACTCCTCGACCGTCCCCCAGGCCTGGCACTCGGGGCAACGGCCGAGCCACTTGGCCGTCTGCCAGCCGCACTCGGTGCAGCGGTAGGACGGACGGTCCTTGGCGGTTTTCGTACGGGCAGCCATGTGCCACACCGTAGCGGCCCCCACCGACAACGGTCCGCCGTCGTCCACAGGGGCGGCGGCCCGGTGCGTCCACGGCAGCGGAACACCTCGTTCCTGTCCCCTTTCGGGGGATACCTTCACCCGTAAGAATTAAAAGAGCGCGACCGGTACGAAGAATGCTCCGCGCCGCGCCTACGGTCTCCCAGTGACGAGCAGCAGGCTGGATCCCCCCACACGCACCCCGGGCGCACACCGGGCGCACCGCGCCGTCGCGGACCAGGGACCGCGCACGCTCGGCCAGCGCCCCCCAGCCCGCTACGAGGCGGCCCTCGACGGCCTCTTCACGTACTGCCTCTCCGTGCTCTGCGACCACGACACGGCCACCGCCGTCCTCGGCGACGTCCTCGCGGTCGCCGAGCGCCACCACGCCCGCTGCCCCTCCGACG
Source organism: Streptomyces sp. NPDC003327 (assembly GCF_053589515.1). Taxonomy (NCBI): domain Bacteria; kingdom Bacillati; phylum Actinomycetota; class Actinomycetes; order Kitasatosporales; family Streptomycetaceae; genus Streptomyces; species Streptomyces sp. NPDC003327. The sequence continues at coordinate 212,429 of NZ_JBSFSA010000009.1, forward strand.
AGGACGGCCGCACCGCCTGGCTCTACGCCCTCGCGCGCTGGGCGTGCCTGCGCAGCCTCGCCGAGCAGCGCCGCAAGCGCCCGGGCGCCCACACCGGCCGCCCCGCCGTCACCGCGCCCGAGCCGCCCCCGGTCTCCGAGGAGACCGCCGAGCGCCGCCGTGCCGAACTCGCCCGGCTCGCTTGGCCCGAAGCGGCCGGCACCACCCCCGAGCAGCGCGAAGCCCTCGAACTGGCCGTCCGGCACGGCCTCAGCCGCAGCCAAGTCGCCGCTGTGCTCTCCCTCGACCCGCTCGCCGCCCGCGAGCTGCTCGCCACCGCCGCCTGCGAGGTCGAGCGGACCCGCGCCGCCCTCGCCGTCGTGGAGACCGGCAGCTGCCCCACGGTCGCCCGGCTCACCGGCGACCACCGGGTGCTCCTCTCGGCCGCGCTGCGCGCCGAGCTCGTCCGGCACGTCGACGACTGCCCCCGCTGCCGCAGGGCCGCCGAGCGCGTCGGCGCCACCAGTCCCTGGCCCGGCGCCACCAGCCCCGCCGCCGCACGGCTCCCGCTCGTCGAGGCGCCGCGCGCCGCCGCGTACATGGCGATGCTGCACGTCCCACGCGCGCGTGTCGGAGCGCCGCGCTTCGCCCCGACCGGCTTCCCCATGGACCCGAAGGACCACGCCGCCCGCCGGGACCGGATGCGGGCCCGCGCGGTCACCACCACCGTCGTCGCGGCCGTCGTCGCCGCCCCCGTCCTCGCCCTGTGGACCTCCTACCGGGGCGTCCCCCTCGCCGACGAACGCGGCCGCGACGGAGCCGGGATCAGCGCGCACGACACCGACGACTCCGCCGGCCGGGACGGCCGCCTCCCCAACGACCGGTACGAGAACGCGGGCAACGCCCACACCACCCCCGACCCCCGCTTCACCCGGGGCAGCCGCGCCCCCGACGTCTCGGTCGAGGTCATCAGCCCCGGCGCCCCCAGCGGCCCCTTGACCCCCTCCCGACCCGGCGAACCGGCGCCCGGCTGGATCACGGTCGGCGCGCGCAGCCACGGCGACCTGACCCTGCTCACCCTCACCGCCCACGGCGGCTCGTCCGTCGCCTGGGAACTGTGGACGAACGCGCCCTGGATCTACGTGAGCCGGGCCTCCGGCACGCTCCACCCCGGCGAGACCGTCACCATCGCCGTCCGCGTCGACCACGCCCACGAGCCGGAGGGGCCGTGGAGCGCCCGCGTCGGCGTGAACCCCTCGGGCGCGGAGGTGCGGATCGACGGCTACGGCTACGGACGGCCGGAGGCGCCCCGGGCGATCCGGCCCGCCCCCGGCGCGCCCCGGCCCCCGGCGACGGAGCCCCCGCCGACCACGACCGAGCCGACCCTGCCGCCCACGACACCACCGACGGACCCGCCGCCCACGCAGCCGCCCACCACGCCGCCGCCGACGACGGAGGAGCCTCCTCCGACGACGCCACCGCCGACCACGGAGCCCACGACCCCGCCGCCGACGACGGAGGAACCCCCGGCGACGGAACCGCCCGCCCCGGAGCCCACGACCGAGGAGCCGCCGCCGTCCTCGTCCTGACGGCCGTCCGGCCTGCCCGGAGTCAGGCCACCGGGTCGGCCGGGTGCGGGGCGACCAGCGGCAGCTGCGACGCCAGCCGTGCCTCGCACAGCCCGACCAGGACCTCGTACGCCGCCTCGCCCATCATCTCGACGAGCTCCGGCCGGTACGAGACGTAGACCGGCTCGCCGCCCACGTGCGCCGAGGTGGCCGTCGTGCAGTACCAGTGCAGGTCGTGGCCGCCCGGGCCCCAGCCGCGCCGGTCGTACTCGCCGATCGACACCTGGAGCACCCGGCTGTCGTCGGGACGGTCGATCCAGTCGTACGTCCGCCGCACCGGCAGCTGCCAGCACACGTCCGGCTTCGTCTCCAGCGGCTCCCGGCCCTCCCGCATGGCCAGGATGTGCAGCGAGCAGCCGGCGCCGCCCGCGAAACCGGGCCGGTTCTGGAAGATGCAGGAGCCCTCCCAGCGGCGGGTCTGCCGGTCGCCGTCCTCGTCGACCTGGACCCAGCCCGTCTCCGTACCCACGTCGTGGAACTGCCACAGCGCGGGCGTCAGCCGGGCCACGTGCTCCGCGACCCGCTTCTCGTCGTCCTCGTCGGAGAAGTGCGCGCCGAGCGTGCAGCAGCCGTCGTCAGCCCGCCCCTCCTGGATGCCCTGGCAGCCGTTGCCGAAGATGCAGGTCCAGCGGGAGGTCAGCCACGTCAGGTCGCAGCGGAAGACCTGCTCCTCGTCGGACGGGTCGGGGAACTCCACCCAGGCGCGGGGGAAGTCGAGACCCTTCTCGTCGGGCTCCTCGGCAGCGCGCTTCTTCCCCTTGGCGGCCTTCACCGTCTGCACGGCCTTGGCCGCGTGCGCGGTCCTGGCCGCCTTCACACCCGCGTCGGCAGCGACTTTGTCCTGCTTCGCCTTTTTCGTCTTTGGCACAGCACCAAGCGTATGCGGCCGGAGCAGTAGCGTTCCGCCCATGAGACTCGGAGTCCTCGACGTCGGTTCGAACACGGTGCACCTGCTCGTGGTGGACGCCCACCCCGGCGCCCGCCCGCTGCCCGCCCACTCCCACAAGGCGGAGCTCCGGCTCGCCGAGCTCCTCGACGAGCGGGGCGCCATCGCCCCCGGCGGGGTCGAGCGGCTCATCGCGGTCGTCCGTGACGCGCTCCACGCCGCCGAGGACAAGGGCTGCGAAGAGGTCCTGCCGTTCGCCACCTCCGCCGTGCGCGAGGCCACCAACGCCGACGCCGTCCTCGCCCGGGTCAGGGACGAGACCGGTGTCGACCTCCAGGTCCTCACCGGCGAGGAGGAGGCCCGGCTCACCTTCCTCGCCGCCCGCCGCTGGTTCGGCTGGTCCGCCGGGAAGCTGCTGCTCCTCGACATCGGCGGCGGCTCCCTCGAAGTCGCCTACGGCATCGACGAGGACCCCGACGCCGCCGTCTCCCTGCCCCTCGGCGCGGGACGGCTGACGGCGGGCTGGCTGCCGGGCGACCCGGCGGGCCAGGAGGACGTGAAGGCGCTGCGCCGCCACGTCCGCGCCCAGATCGCCCGTACGGTCGGTGAGTTCAGCCGCTTCGGCCGCCCCGACCACGTGGTGGCCAGCTCCAAGACCTTCAGGCAGCTCGCCCGGATCGCCGGAGCGCCCGGCTCCGGCGAGGGGCTCCACGTCCAGCGGGTCCTCTCCCGCCGGTCCCTCGAGGAGTGGGTCCCGCGCCTCGCGGAGATGACCGTCTCCGAGCGCGCCGCGCTCCCCGGCGTCTCCGAGGGCCGCGCGCCCCAGCTCCTCGCGGGCGCACTGGTCGCCGAGGGGGCGATGGACCTGCTGGGCGTCGAGGAGCTGGAGATCTGCCCGTGGGCGCTCCGCGAGGGGGTCATCCTCCGCCGCCTGGACCACCTCCCGGAGAAGTAGGCCCCGCGGCTCCCCACCCTCCACGCGCGCGTGAGCCGGGACGCCGCCGCGCCCCTCCACGCGCGCGTGAACCGGGCGCCCCAGCCCGCCCCCACGCGCGCGTGGACCGGGACGCCGCCCCCGCCGGGCGCCCCGCGTGACCGGAACCACCCTCCGGCCGGTCGTACCGCCCCGTACGCTGTCTGTCGTGGCAGAACCAGTGGTGCGCGTCCCGGATGCGAAGGTCGCCCTGTCGACGGCCTCGGTCTATCCGGAGTCGACGGCGACGGCCTTCGAGGTCGCCGCGCGCCTCGGCTACGACGGCGTCGAGGTCATGGTGTGGACCGACCCGGTCAGCCAGGACGTCGAGGCGCTGCGCAGGCTCTCCGACTACCACCGGGTGCCGATCCTGGCGGTGCACGCCCCCTGCCTCCTCATCACCCAGCGCGTCTGGTCCACCGACCCGTGGGTCAAGCTCCAGCGCGCGCGGACGGCGGCCGAGAAGCTCGGCGCGTCCACCGTGGTGGTCCACCCGCCGTTCCGCTGGCAGCGCCAGTACGCCAAGGACTTCGTCACCGGCATCTGGCGGATGGCGGAGGAGACCGACGTCCGGTTCGCCGTCGAGAACATGTACCCGTGGCGGTACAAGGACCGCGAGATGCTCGCGTACGCCCCCGAGTGGGACGTCACCAAGGACGACTACCGCCACTACACCCTGGACCTCTCGCACACGGCGACCGCCCGCACGGACACCCTGGCGATGGTCGACCGCATGGGCGACCGCCTCGGACACGTCCACCTCGCCGACGGCAAGGGCTCCGCCAAGGACGAGCACCTGGTCCCGGGGCGCGGCACCCAGCCCTGCGCCGAGCTCCTGGAGCGCCTGGCGCTCACCGGCTTCGACGGCCACGTCGTCATCGAGGTCAACACCCGCCGGGCCATGTCAGCCGCCGAACGCGAGGCCGACCTCGCCGAGGCCCTGGCGTTCACCCGGCTCCACCTCGCCTCGGCGGCGGCCGCCCCGGGCGGCGTGACCACCGGGACGAGGACCACCGGGACGACGACCGGCGGCCCGGCCGGCGGGCCGACCGGCGGGCCGACCGGCCGCGCGACGGGCGTCCCCCGCGCATGACCGGACCCGCCGAGCCGCCCACCGGTTCCGCCACCGGTACCGACGGCAGGCGGGCCGGCCGGTCCGCCGAGCCGACCGAGCCCGCCACCGGCCCCGACGAGCCCGCCATCGGCCCCGGCCGGTCCGCCGAGCCCGAGGCCCCCCGCCGGCGCGGCCGCCCCTCCCGTACCGCCGCCGAGAGCGCCCCCGCCGCGCGCGAACGCATCCTGGAGGCGGCCCGCGCGCAGTTCGCCGAGCGCGGCTACGACAAGACGTCGATGCGCGGCATCGCCAGGGCCGCCGGGGTCGACGCGGCGCTGGTCCACCACTACTTCGGGACGAAGGACGAGGTCTTCGCCGCCGCGATCGAGGTGTCGTTCGAGCCCGCGCTCGTCGTCCCCGCCCTCATCGGCGGTCCCCGCGACACCATCGGCGAACGCCTGGCCCGCTACTTCATCGGCGTCTGGGAGAACCCGGCCACCCGCGCCCCGCTCCTCGCGATCCTCCGCTCCGCGCTGACCCACGAGGCGGCCGCGAAGGTGCTGCGCGGCTTCGTGCTGCGCCGGCTCCTGGAGCGGATCGCCGACGCCCTCGCCGTACCGGACCCGAGGTTCCGCGCCGAGCTGGCCGCCTCCCACATGATCGGGATCGCGATCCTGCGGTACGTCGTCCAGGTCGAGCCGCTGGCCTCCGCCGACCCGGAGCGGATCGTCGAGCAGGTGGCCCCCACCCTCCAGCGGTACCTGACCGAAGGCTGAACACCCGTCCCGCATTCCGGACGCGCTGTCCAGATCTTGGAGCGGCGGCGTACGCTCGTAGACAAGCACACCCGTCACGAGGAGCGAGCGACGATGCCCGAGCTGAGGTCCCGCACAGTCACCCACGGCCGCAACATGGCGGGCGCCCGCGCCCTTATGCGCGCCTCCGGTGTACCGGGCGCGGACATCGGCCGGAAGCCCATCATCGCCGTGGCGAACTCCTTCACCGAGTTCGTCCCCGGCCACACCCACCTGCAGCCGGTCGGCCGGATCGTCTCCGACGCCATCACCGCCGCCGGGGGCATCGCCCGCGAGTTCAACACCATCGCCGTCGACGACGGCATCGCGATGGGCCACGGCGGCATGCTCTACAGCCTGCCCTCCCGCGACCTGATCGCGGACAGCGTGGAGTACATGGTCGAGGCGCACTGCGCCGACGCCCTGATCTGCATCTCCAACTGCGACAAGATCACCCCGGGCATGCTGATGGCCGCGCTGCGCCTCAACATCCCGACGGTCTTCGTCTCCGGCGGTCCGATGGAGGCCGGCCGCGCCACCCTGGTCGACGGCACGGTCCGCACGCTCGACCTGGTCGACGCGATCTCCGACGCCGTGAACCCGAAGATCTCGGACGAGGACATCCTCCGCATCGAGGAGAACGCCTGTCCGACCTGCGGTTCCTGTTCCGGCATGTTCACCGCCAACTCGATGAACTGCCTGACCGAGGCCATCGGCCTCTCCCTCCCCGGCAACGGCTCGCTCCTCGCCACTCACACCGCCCGCAAGGCGCTGTACGAGAACGCGGCCCGCACGGTCGTCGACATCACCCGCCGGTACTACGACGAGGACGACGCCTCCGTCCTGCCCCGCTCGATTGCCACCCGCGCGGCCTTCGAGAACGCCATGGCCCTCGACATCGCCATGGGCGGCTCCACCAACACGATCCTGCACCTGCTCGCCGCCGCCCAGGAGGCCGAGCTGGACTACGGCCTGACGGACATGGACGCCGTCTCGCGCCGGGTGCCGTGCCTGGCCAAGGTCGCCCCGAACGTCGCCAAGGACCGCACGTACTACATGGAGGACGTGCACCGCGCCGGCGGCATCCCCGCCATCCTCGGCGAGCTCTACCGCGCCGGTCTGCTCAACGAGGACGTCCGCTCCGTCCACTCGCCCTCCATCAAGGAGTGGCTGGACGCCTGGGACGTGCGCGGCGGCGCCGCGACCGACGAGGCCGTCGAGCTGTTCCACGCGGCCCCCGGCTGCGTCCGCTCCGCGACCGCCTTCTCCCAGTCCGAGCGCTGGGAGGCCCTCGACACCGACGCGGCGAACGGCTGCATCCGCGACGCGGCCCACGCGTACTCGAAGGACGGCGGCCTCGCCGTCCTGCACGGCAACCTCGCCGCCGACGGCTGCGTGGTGAAGACCGCCGGCGTCGACGAGTCGATCTGGACCTTCGAGGGCCCGGCGGTCGTCTGCGAGTCGCAGGACGAGGCCGTCGAGAAGATCCTCAACAAGCAGGTCAAGGACGGCGACGTCGTCGTCATCCGCTACGAGGGCCCGCGCGGCGGCCCCGGCATGCAGGAGATGCTCTACCCGACCTCCTTCCTCAAGGGCCGGGGCCTGGGCAAGACCTGCGCGCTCGTCACCGACGGCCGCTTCTCGGGCGGCACCTCCGGCCTCTCCATCGGCCACGCCTCCCCGGAGGCGGCGTCGGGCGGCACGATCGCCCTCGTCGAGGACGGTGACCGGATCCGCATCGACATCCCGAACCGCTCCATCGAGCTGCTCGTCGACGACACCGTGCTCGCGGCCCGCCGCGAGGCCCTGGGCGGCGTCTTCGCCCCGAAGAACCGGCAGCGGAAGGTCTCGGCGGCGCTGCGGGCGTACGCGGCGATGGCGACGAGCGCGGACAAGGGCGCGGTCCGCGACGTCACGAAGCTCGGCTGACCCCCCACCCCGACTCCGGGTTGAAGCCCGGCCCCCCCACGAGGGCGCCGGGCTTCGCCGCGTCACGGGGACGTGCCGCCGTGCCGCCCGCCGGGAGACGGTGTCCCGCTCCTCGTACGCGTCACCAGGCCGCCGGGTCGCGGGCGTCGACCGCGAAGGCGGAGCCGTCGGGGGCCGTGCCGAAGACGCGGTCGCCCGCGATCGCGGGGCTCGGCACCCGGGTCGCGTACCCGAGGCGGCCGTTCTTCAGGCGCGGCCGGGTCTGGCCCAGCAGGGCGCCGCGCGCGGTGTCGACGGCGAGCAGGCGCCCGTCCTGGACGGAGAAGTAGAGCCGGTCGCCGGGCCCGAGGACCGGTTCGGAGACGTTCCTGGCGGCCGTCTCCAGCTCCCACAGCACCCGCCCCTTCGGCGGCGCCGTGTCGAGGGCGACGAGCCGCCCGTCCGGATCCAGCAGATGGACGACGGTGCCGCGCACGGCGACGCCCCGGAGCTCGGTCCGGCCGGGCAGCGGCAGCACCCGCGCGGGCGCGTCCCCGGCCTCGGCGCCGGAGCCGGGACCGGGGCCCACGAGGACGAGCGAGTCGACGAGCGAGCCCTGGTAGTGCCGGGCGAGGACGAGCGTCCCGTCGCCGGTGCGGCCGAGCGCGCTGAGTTCGCCGTCCAGGGTCCGCTGCCACGCCAGCTCGCCGGTGTCGGGCCGCAGCGCCCCGACCCGGGTGTACGTCGCGTCGGCCGAGGTCTCGGTGACGGACATGATCCCGGTCGGCGCGTCGTACGTCCCCAGCTGCGGCACCGCGAAGCCGTCGAGGCCGTGGCGCCACCGCTGCTTCCCGGTGCGGCTGTCGACGGCCCGGACCGAGCCCCAACCGTCGGTGAGGACGACGACGGAGCCGGCCGTCCGGTACGACTCGGGCACCGCCGACTCCGCGGCCCAGCCGGGCGCCCCGCCGCCCGCCGGATAGGCCCGCAGGGGCCCGGTCGGCGAGGCGGCGCCCACCAGCCCGCCCGGAGCCGCGCCCTCGCCGAGGGCGACGGGGGCGGCCGGGGACTCCGACTCCACCGGGGCCGCACGCGACCACAGGACCCTGCCGGTCACCGGGTCGAGGCGCGCGAGCGCCACGCCGCGGGCCGTGCAGTACAGCCCGCCGTGCGCGTGGGTGCAGGCGGGCGCGGCGGAGGCGCCGTGCTGCTGGAGCGGGGTGTGCCAGCCGGCGAAGGACGTGGCCACCTCGTCGGGACGGCCGGAGGTCCCGGCCCCGGGCCCGCGCCCGGCCGGCGCGTCGAGCGCCGCGTACAGCCCGGTCCCGGTCAGGGCGACCGCCGCGGCGACGGCGATCGTCAGCCGGGGCCGCAGGCGCGAGCGGCGCCGGGGCGGCGCGGCCGCCGCCTCCCGTACCCGGGTGTCGGTGTCCCACGCGGGGGACGGCGCGGGCGCGGTCTCCGGCAGGGTCGGGCGGCGCCGCTGCGCCGGTATGAACGCGGCCGCCTCGTACGACGGCGGCAGCAGCGCCGTCATGACCTCGGCCGGGGTCGGCCGCTCGGCCGGCTCCTTCGCGAGGCAGCGCGCGACCAACGGCGCCAGCTCCTCCGGCACGCCCGTCAGATCCGGCTCGTCGTGCACGACCTGGTACGCCACGATGTACGGGCTGTCGGAGTCGAACGGGCCGTGCCCCGTCGCCGCGTGCACCAGGACCGAGCCGAGCGCGAAGACGTCCGCCGCGGGCCCGACCTCGCGGGGCCGCTGGAACTGTTCCGGCGCCATGAACGGCGGTGAGCCGATCAGCTTCCCCGTCTCCGTGTGCAGATCGCTGTCGACCGGCCGCGAGATGCCGAAGTCGATGACCTTGGGCCCGGTGTCGGTGAGCAGGACGTTGCTGGGCTTGAGGTCGCGGTGCACGACCCCGGCACGGTGGATGTCGCGCAACGCCTCCGCGAGACCCGCGGTGAGCCGGCGCAGCTCGGCCGGGGAGAGCGGGCCGTTGCGCCTGACCTGGTCGGCGAGGGTCGGCCCGGGGACGTAGAGCGTCGCCATCCAGGGACGTACGGCATCGGGGTCGGCGTCCACGACGGGCGCGGTGAAGGCGCCGCTGACCCGGCGCGCGGCCGCGACCTCCTGGCGGAAGCGGGCCCGGAACTCCGGGTCCTCCGCGTGCCGCGCGTGCACCACCTTGACCGCGAGCCGCAGTCCGGAGGGCGAGGTCGCGAGGTGCACCACACCCATGCCACCGGAGCCGAGACAGGCCTGGAGCCGGTAGTCACCCGCGTACGCGGGCTCTTCGGGCCCCCCGGCCTCGCGGTCGGCACCGGTGCTGCTCAACGGCGGCATCGCCCACCCCCGTGTGGTTCCCCGTCAGGTCACGCACGCACGCGCGCGACCCGACGGAGCCTAGTCGATGGGGCCCGGGATGTCGGTGGGGCTTGCTAGCCTGCGCGTCGCAGAGAGTGAATCTCGGCGGAGCGCTTCGCTGCGCCGACGGGGGGAGGACGACGCCATGGGCGTGGAAGAGACGACGCGGGACGCCACCGGGAGCGCGGCCGCGGACGCGACGATGACGGCGACGGGGGTGCAGAGGGAGGGCGTCACGACGATGGCCGTGACCCGCTACGCCATCGCCCCCGGCTACCGCGTGAACGTCCGCACCGGCCCCGGCACCCACTACCCGCTGGTCCGGGTGCTCCCGGTCGGCTCCACGGTGCCGGTCTACTGCCAGAAGCCCGGCGAGTGGGTCACCGGCCCGTACGGCACCACCAACCTCTGGGACAGCATCGCCCCCGGCGAGTACGTATCCGATGCGTACGTCCGGACCGGCAGCGACACCTACGTGGCGCCGCGCTGCTCCTGAGGACCTTCGCCTCCGGGCCCCCGTCGCCGCTCCGGGGATAATCGAGCCTGTGAGCGACGACGACCAGACCCACCGCACGACGAGCGGCACCGGCGGCACCCCCGCCGGGCCGCGGCCCGAGGAGATCCGCTTCTTCGGCACGACCTGGGTCGACCACAGCGGCCACTACGCGCTGCGCCGGGCCGGTCTCGCCGCCGGATCGCTGCTCGCCGCCGCCGCGGCCTGCCTCCTCCTGCGCTTCGCCTACCAGGGCCTGGAGATCGCCGACGTCGGCGGCTTCGTCAACGCCCTGGTCGTCGTCATGTTCGCGGTGTGCAGCGCCATCGCCTTCCGCAGGACGTGGGAGGGCTTCGTCCGCCGCCCGGCCGATCCGGCCCGCGAGGAGTCCCTGCGCAGCCTGAAGACGATCGGCTTCATCGGCTCCCTCCTCGCCTACTTCCTCCGCTGCTTCGTCGAGGCCCCGGGCGAGAAGCTGCGCCGCGAGGAGTACGAGACGGCCCGCGCGCGCTTCGAGAAGCGCCGCGGCACCCGCACGGGCAACCCGGCCGCCCGTAAGAAGAAGCCCAAGCGCGGCTGACCAGGCCCCGCCTCCCGCCCCCGGCTCCTCTGTTCGCGTCCTTGACGGTCGGCACCCCCAGGCGCACTATTCATCACATGATGAATTACTCAGCGGGCGGGACTCCCGGCCCGGCCGTCGCCGCCCACGGCCTCACCGCCGTCCGCGGCACCCGCACCGTCCTCCACGGCCTCGACTTCACCGTCCCCGCCGGCCGCATCACCGGCCTCCTCGGCCCCTCCGGCTGCGGCAAGACCACCCTCATGCGCGCGATCGTCGGCACCCAGGCCAAGGTCGGCGGCACCCTCCAGGTCCTCGGCCGCCCCGCGGGCGACCCCGCCCTCCGCGCCCGCATCGGCTACGTCACCCAGGCCCCCTCCGTCTACGACGACCTCACCGTCCGCCAGAACCTCGACTACTTCGCCGCCGTCCTGCTCCCCGGCCGCACCCGACGCCAGGAGCGCCGCGCACTCGTGGACCGGGCCCTCGCCGACGTCGACCTCACCTCCCACGCCGACTCCCTCGCCGGCCGCCTCTCCGGAGGCCAGCGCAGCCGCGTCTCCCTCGCCGTCGCCCTCCTCGGCACCCCCGACCTCCTCGTCCTCGACGAACCCACGGTCGGCCTCGACCCGGTCCTCCGCCGCGACCTGTGGAACCTCTTCCACCGCATCGCCGCCGACCGCGGCACCACCCTCCTCGTCTCCTCCCACGTCATGGACGAGGCCGAGCGCTGCCACCGCCTCCTCCTCATGCGCGAGGGCGAGCTCCTCGCCGACGACACCCCCGAGGCCCTCCGCCGCCGCAACGACACCCCCACCGTCGAGGAGGCCTTCCTCCACCTGGTCGACGCCGCCGCCACCCGCGCCCGCCGGGCCGCCGCCGCCCACGCCACCCCCGAGGAGCCCCACTCATGAACGCGGACCGCACCCTCGCCACCGCCGCCCGCGTCCTGCGCCAGCTGCGCCACGACCCCCGCTCGATCGCCCTGATGCTCCTCGTTCCGTGCGTGATGCTCTTCCTGCTCCGCTACGTCTTCGACGGAAGCCCGGGCACCTTCGACAGCATCGGCGCCTCGCTCCTCGGCATCTTCCCGCTGATCACCATGTTCCTGGTGACCTCCATCGCCACCCTGCGCGAACGCACCTCCGGCACCCTGGAACGCCTCCTCGCCCTGCCCCTCGGCAAGGGCGACCTCATCGCCGGCTACGCCCTGGCCTTCGGCCTCCTCGCCGCCGTCCAGTCCGCCCTCGCCACCGGCCTCGCCCTCTGGTTCCTCGGCCTCGACACCGTCGGCTCCCCCTGGCTCCTCCTGCTCGTCGCCCTCCTCGACGCCCTGCTCGGCACCGCCCTCGGCCTCTTCGTCTCCGCCTTCGCCGCCTCCGAGTTCCAGGCCGTCCAGTTCATGCCGGCCGTGATCTTCCCCCAGCTCCTCCTCTGCGGCCTCTTCACCCCACGCGACCGGATGGCCCCCGCACTCGAAGCGATCTCCGACGTCCTCCCCATGTCGTACGCCGTCGACGGCATGAACGAGGTCCTCCGCCACACCGACATGACCGCCGCCTTCGTCCGCGACGCCCTCGTCGTCGCCGGCTGCGCCGTCCTCGTCCTCGCCCTCGGCGCCGCCACCCTCCGCCGCCGCACCCCGTGACCGCCCCTCGGACATCCCCGCACCCCCGAGCCCGCCGGTGCGAGGATGACGACACGTACCCCCCTCCGTCGAGGTGAACAGAGCCATGACCCAGACCGTCGCAGTCCTCGGCACCGGCAAGATCGGTGAAGCGCTCCTCAGCGGCATGATCCGCGCCGGCTGGCGCCCCGCCGACCTCCTGGTCACCGCCCGCCGCGCCGAACGCGCCGAGGAGCTCCGCACCCGCTACGGAGTCGAGGCCGTCACCAACGCCGAGGCCGCCAAGCGGGCCGACACCCTCATCCTGGCCGTGAAGCCCCAGGACATGGGCCGCCTCCTCGACGAACTCGCCCCGCAGGTCGCCGCCGACCGCCTCGTCATCAGCGCCGCCGCGGGCATCCCCACCTCCTTCATCGAGGAGCGCCTCAGCCCGGGCACCCCCGTCGTCCGCGTCATGCCCAACACCCCCGTCCTCGTCGACGAAGGCATGTCCGTCATTTCCGGCGGCAGTCACGCCACCCCCGAGCACCTCGCCCACACCGAGGAGATCTTCGGCGGCGTCGGCAAGACCCTCCGCGTCCCCGAGTCCCAGCAGGACGCGGCCACCGCCCTCTCCGGCTCCGGCCCGGCCTACTTCTACTTCCTCGTCGAGGCCATGACCGACGCCGGCATCCTCCTCGGCCTGCCCCGTGCCCAGGCCCACGACCTGATCGTCCAGGCCGCCATCGGCGCCGCCGTGATGCTCCGCGACAGCGGCGAACACCCCGTCAAGCTCCGCGAGGCGGTCACCTCCCCGGCCGGCACCACCATCAGCGCCATCCGCGAGCTGGAGAACCACGGCGTGCGGGCCGCCCTCATCGCCGCCCTGGAAGCCGCCCGCGACCGCAGCCGCGAACTCGCCTCCGGCACGGGCTGACCCCTCCGCCGGCCGATCCCTACACCGACCGGCCGGACGCGCCCTTCAGCACGTCCTCCGTGGACACGACCCGGGCGAACCGCCCGCCGTGCAGCGACACCGCCGTCGCCCGGGTCAGCTCCTCCGCCGTCCGCGTCCAGCCGAACGGCCCCGCCAGATCGAACGTGTGCATCGCGTCCAGCGGGAACACCACGTCGTACCCGAGGTTCCCGCCCATCCGGGCCGTCGTCTCGTTGCACATGTTCGTCTGGATGCCGACGACCACGATCTGTCCGATCCCCGCCCCCTTCAGCCAGGCGTCCAGGTCCGGCTCCCCGTAGAACGCCGAGTTCACGCTCTTCGTGACCAGCAGCTCCGGCCCCGCCCCCTTCCCGCGCCGCTTCTCGACGACGTCCTTGAACGCGTTCCCCTCGGTCCCCGGCTCCAGCGGCGAACCCGGCTGCGACGAGTCGTGCCGGACGAAGACGACCGGCCGCCCCGTCCCCTGCCAGGCGTCGATCAGGGCCGCGATGTTCCCCTCGGCCTCCGGATTGTTCCGCCGCCCCCAGAATTCGGACTCGAAGCCCTTCTGCACATCGACGACCACCAGCGCAGCGTTCTCGTTGATCTCCATGACCACGATCCTTCCGCCGCCGCGGCCCCCGTCCCAGCGGGAGAAATGACATCGATCGATGGTTTACTGCCATCCATGGCAGCCCCTCAGCGCATCGCCCTCCTCTCCTTCCTCGGCGTCCGCGCCTTCGACGTCTCCGTCGTCACCGAGGTCTGGGGCAGCGACCGCCGCGAACGAGGCGTCCCGCCCTTCGAGCTCCGCCGGGTCGCCGCCGACCCGACCGCCTCCATCCCCCTGCGCGGAGGCCTCAGCCTCACCCCCGACCGCCCGCTTGACTGGATCGACACACTCACCCCCACCGACCTCGTCCTCGTCCCCGGCATCGAGGACCCGGCCGCCGACGTGCCCAGCCCCGTCCTCGACGCCCTCCGCCGCGCCCACACCACCGGCATCCCCGTCGCCTCCCTGTGCGCGGGCGCCTTCGTCCTCGCCCGCGCCGGACTCCTCGACGGCCGCCGCGCCGTCACCCATTGGCACCTCGCCCCCGTCCTGGCCGCCCGCCACCCACAGGTCCAGGTCGAACCCGAGGCGCTCTACGTCGAGGACACGGGTATCTGGACCTCGGCCGGCACCGCCGCCGGTATCGACCTCTGCCTCCACCTCGTCCGCACCGCCCACGGCGCCGAGGCCGCCGCCACCATCGCCCGCTCCATGGTCACCGCCCCCTTCCGCACCGGAACCCAGGCCCAGTTCATCGAGCGCCCCACCCCCCGGACCGACCGCGACGAGGACGCCCTCGCCGCCGTACGAGCCCACGCGCTCGCCCACATCGACCAGCCCCACACCGTCGCGAGCCTCGCGGCCCACGCCGGCATGTCCCCCCGCTCCTTCGCCCGCCACTTCCAGGCCACCACCGGAACCACCCCCCTCCACTGGCTCATCACCCAACGCGTCGCCGCCGCCCAGAAACTCCTCGAACTCACCGACCATCCCCTCCCCGAAGTGGCCCGCCGCGCGGGCTTCGGCAGCGAGGTCACGATGCGCCAGCACTTCGCCTCGCACCTCGCCACCAGCCCACGCGACTACCGCAACGCCTTCCGTCACCCGGCGGGCAACAGCCCGATCGCGCGATAGGCCCGGTCCACCAACGGCCGCGCCAGCTCCCGGGCCCGCCGGGCCCCGTCCCGTAGCACCTGATCCACATAGCCGGAGTCCGCCGCGAGCTCGGCATGCCGCTCCCGCACGGGCCTCAGCAGCTCGACCACCGCGTCCGCCGTGTCCTTCTTCAATGCTCCGTACGACTCGTATACACCGGCCAGCTCCTCCGGGTTCCCGTTCGTCGCGGCCGCCATCAGATCGAGGAGGTTCGCGAGCCCCGGCCTGGCCTCACGGTCGTAAGCGACCTCGCGCCCGCTGTCCGTCACGGCCCGCATGATCTTCCGCCGCACGGTGTCCGCGTCGTCCAGGAGATAGACGATCCCCGCGCCGTTCTCGTGCGACTTCCCCATCTTCGACGTCGGGTCCTGCAGGTCCATGACCCGCGCGGCCACCTTCGGCTGCGTCGCCCGCGGCACGGTGAACACGTGCCCGTACCGCTGGTTGAACCGCACCGCCAGGTCCCGCGTCAGCTCCACGTGCTGCGTCTGGTCCTCGCCCACCGGCACCTCGTCGGTCCCGTACGCCAGGATGTCCGCCGCCATCAGCACCGGATAGGTCAGCAACGACAGCCGCACGCCCTCCCCGGCCGCCCGCGCCCGGACGCTCTTCTCCTTGTACTGGATCATGCGCCGCAGCTCCCCGTCGGTCGCCGTGCACTCCAGGAGGTACGAGAGCCGGGCGTGCTCGTCCACATGGCTCTGCACGAACAGGGTGCACGCCTTCGGATCGAGCCCCGCCGCCAACAACAGCGTCGCCGCCTGCCGGCTCAGCCGTGTCACCCGCGCCGGATCGTGCTCCACGGTCAGCGCGTGCAGGTCCACCACGCTGAACAGCGCCTCCGACTGCCGCTGGTCGACCTCGACCCACCGCCGTACGGCCCCGAGATAGTTGCCCAGCGTCAGGTGCCCTGTCGGCTTGACCCCGCTGAAGATCCTTGCCATCGCGTACGTTCTCCCTCTTCTCCGTGCCGCCGGCCCGGCGGCCACGGCTCCCGGAGGGGATACGCGAACGGCCGCCCGGAGGCGGCCGTCTGTCGCATGCGTGAGTACGGGCCGCCGGTCAGGCGGCCCACCACTGGGTGGTGTGCGCATGCGTCGTCATGCCCACAGGCTACGCCCCCGGACCGGAGTTGACACGGGATTGACGCGTACGTAGTGTTCTCCGAGTTGTCCGACGTGAGCACCGACTCCGGTCGGCCCCGGACAGCGATTCCGCAAGATCCTCAGAAGCCGACGGTGCTTTGTCGTGCCGTTGTGCCTCTGAATGTTTTTGCGAAATGAGGAATCCGCGTTCGAAGGTTTGGACGCGAGTCCCCGATTAGCGTCGGGGGCGGGGAATCCGCTAAAGTCTCACTCGTCGGAACGGCCCAACGGCCGGAAAGACAAATCCCGCTGACCGGGAATCAGACGCCGAAAGGATCTGATAGAGTCGGAAACGAAGGAAGCGCCCGGAGGGCCTGGAAACAGGAACGAAGGAAGCGTCCGCACCTTGAGAACTCAACAGCGTGCCAAAAATCAACGCCAGATTAGTTGATACCCCGTCCATCTTCGGATGGTCGAGGTTCCTTTGAAGAAAAAACACA
>NZ_JBSFSA010000010.1:0-188860 GCF_053589515.1 Streptomyces sp. NPDC003327
GCCCGCCGTCTGCGGGGGGCCGCGCCCGCGGGGGGGTCGCGGGGCCCCGCCGGCGCCCCCCCCCGCCGCGGCCCGGGCCGGTCGGCGGGGACCCCCGAGGCCCGAGGGGCCCGGCCGACGGCGGCGCATAGCATGTGGCTGATCTTCCACGGCCCCGACGCGGCCGTGGCGAACCGGAGAACGGGAGCGACCACATGGACCTCGGCGTGCGCTGGACCCTGCACGGCGACGGGAGGACACCCGCTCCGGGAGCCGTCGTCCGCCCGGACGAACGGCTCTCCTGGCCGCGTACGGCCGGACTCGGCGCCCAGCACGTCGTCGCGATGTTCGGGGCGTCGTTCGTCGCCCCGGTCCTCATGGGTCTCGACCCGAACCTGGCGATCATGATGTCCGGCGTCGCCACCGCGATCTTCCTGCTCGCGACCCGCGGAACGGTGCCGTCCTACCTCGGCTGCTCGCTCTCGTTCGTCGGCGTCGCCGCCGCCATCCGGGCCTCCGGCGGCAGCAGCGCCACCGTGACCGGCGCCGTCCTCGTCGTCGGCGCCGCCCTCTTCCTCGTCGGCCTCGCGGTGCGCCGGTTCGGCGCGCGGATCATCCACGCCGCGATGCCGCCGATCGTGACCGGCGCCGTCGTCATGCTGATCGGCTTCAACCTCGCCCCGGTCACCGCCGCCACCTACTGGCCGCAGGACCAGTGGACGGCGCTCCTGGTGATGCTCTTCACCGGCCTCGCGGTGGTCTGTCTGCGCGGCTTCTGGTCCCGCATCGCGATCTTCCTCGGTCTGGTCTTCGGCTACGCGCTCTCCTGGGTCCTCGACCTGGTCTTCGGCAGGATCCACTCGATGTCCCCGAGCGGCCAGGTCACCGACCACTGGCGGCTCGACCTCTCGGGCGTCGCCAAGGCCGACTGGATCGGCCTGCCCTCCTTCCACGGCCCGAGCTTCGAGTGGTCCGCGATCCTCGTCGCCCTGCCCGTCGTCATCGCGCTGGTCGCGGAGAACGCCGGGCACGTCAAGGCCGTCGGGGAGATGACCGGCGACCCGCTCGACGACAAGCTGGGCACCGCGATCGCCGCCGACGGCGCCGCCTCGATGCTGTCGACCGCGGTCGGCGGCCCGCCGAACACCACGTACTCCGAGAACATCGGCGTCATGGCCGCGACCCGGGTCTACTCGACCGCCGCCTACTGGGCCGCCGCCGGCTTCGCGCTGCTCTTCGGCCTCTGCCCGAAGTTCGGCGCGGTCGTCGCCGCCATCCCGGGCGGTGTCCTCGGCGGCATCACCGTGATCCTCTACGGCATGATCGGCCTGCTCGGCGCCCAGATCTGGATCAACGCCGAGGTCGACCTGCGCAACCCGCTCAACCTCGTCCCGGCCGCCGCCGGCATCATCATCGGCGTCGGCGGCGTGAAGCTCACCTTCACCGACACCTTCGAGCTCGGCGGGATCGCGCTCGGCACGATCGTCGTCATCACCGGCTACCACGTGCTGCGCGCCTTCGCCCCGGCGCACCTCAAGACGCAGGAGCCCCTCCTGGACTCCGGCACCAGCTCGTACGAGACGGGCGGGGACGGCGCGTCGAAGAACTGAGGGATTCGCCCGTTCTGGGGAAGCGGGGCCCGGGGAGTTCCCTCCCGGGCCCGGCGACTGCGAACCTGCACCCATGGCGCAGACCCAGCGGACCGGCGAGCGGATCGGGCAGTTCATGGCGGTCGACCCCGTGGTCGACCGGATGCGGAACCTCCGCTCGGCCTGGCATCCGGCCGACGGGGTCGCCGTCTTCAACCGGGTCTACCTGACCGTCACCGAGGAGATCGGCCACGCCATCGAGGCGGGCACCTTCACCGACCGGAGGGCCGCCGCCACCCTCGACGTACGGTTCGCCGAGCGCTACCTCGCGGCGGTCGACGCGCTCGCCGCCGGCGTTCCCGCGCCCGCCTGCTGGCGGCCCCTCTTCCACTACCGGCGCCATCCCGGCGTACGGCCGCTGCAGTTCGCGCTCGCCGGGATCAACGCGCACATCGGCCACGACCTGGCGCTCGCCGTCGTCGACACCTGCCGGGACCTGGAGTGCTCCCCCGCCGAGCTGGAGGACGAGTTCGACCGGGTCGGGGACATCCTGGTCCTCCTGGAGGAGCGCATCCGCGAGGAGCTGATGCCGGGCCCTGACCTCCTGGAGATCGCGGACCCGCTGACGCACCTGCTCGGCAGCTGGAGCCTCGACCGCGCCCGCGACGGGGCCTGGCTCGCCGCGCGCTCCCTCTGGGGGCTGCGCGCACTGCCCGAGCTGGCCACGGAGTTCACCGAACGCCTGGACCGCTCGGTGGGCCTGGTGGGGCGGATGCTGCTCACGCCGCTCACCAGGCCCTGACCCCCGCGGAGGGTCAGTCCTCCGGCAGCTCGACCGGCGCGATCTCGTCGTAGACGTCGCCCGGACCCGGGTTGGTGGCGTCGGTCTCGCCGCCGAAGTGGTGCATCACGCCCCACACCGCGTTGAGCGCCGTCTGCACCGCGCCCTCGGCCCAGCCGGCCGTCCAGGAGATGTCGTCGCCCGCCAGGAAGATGCCCCGCTTGTCCTCGGGCAGCCGGTCCTGCATGAAGTGCGTGAACAGGCGGCGCTGGTAGCGGTAGTGGCCCGGCAGGTTGGCCTTGAAGGCGCCCATGAAGTAGGGCTCGTTCTCCCAGGAGACCGTCACCGGGTTGCCGATGATGTGCTTCCGGATGTCGACGTTCGGGTAGATCTCGCCGAGCGACTTCAGCATGACCTCCATCCGCTCGCTCGCGGAGAGCGGCAGCCACTTCAGGCTGTCGTCGCACCACGTGTACGAGAGGCAGATGACGGCCGGCTTGTCCGGGCCCTCGTCGAGGAGGTAGGTGCCGCGGGTCATCCGGTCGGTGAGCGTCATCGACATGACGTCACGGCCGGTCTCCTCGTCCTTGTCCAGCCAGAACGGCCGGTCCACCGGCACGAAGAGCTTCGAGGACTCCATGTAGTGGGTGCGCTCGATGGCCGTCCAGTGGTCGATCGGGAAGAGCGTGTCGTCGCAGGCGATCTTGGAGAGCAGCATCCACGACTGGGCGGTGAAGATCGCCGCGGGGTACGTGCGGATGTCGCCGGACGCGTCGGTGACGGTGATCCGGTTGCCCGCGGTGCGGTTCAGCCGGGTCACGGCCGGCTTCGGCTGCCCGCCCTCGTGCAGGGTCTGGAGGGAGGTGCCCTGCGCCCAGTGGACGATCTTCTCCGGCTCGCGCTCCCACAGGCGCAGCGGCAGCTGCTGGGAGCCGCCGACGATGCCGCGGTGGTGGTCGTCGGCCTCGGTGTAGACGACGCGGAGGATCTCCAGGATGGAGTTGGGGAAGTCGGTGTCCCAGCCGCCGGTGCCGAAGCCGACCTGGCCGAAGATCTCGCGGTGGCGGAAGGACTTGAAGGCCTCGGAGTCGCAGAGGAAGCCGTAGAAGGTCTGGTTGTCGAGCTTCTCGACGAGCTTCGCCCAGATCTCGCGGATGCGCGGGACGTCCCGCTCGCGCATCGCGCGGTTCATGTCGGAGAAGTCGGCGCCCTCGTCGAGGCACTTGTTCCAGGCCTCGGCGACGTCGCGGTAGACCTGGGGCAGGTCGGCGATGGTCTCCGCGTAGTGGGACTCGCCCTTGAGGTCGACGACGGTCGACGGCGTGGACTCGGCCAGCGGGTTCGGGAACGGCTTGGTCTCCAGGCCCACCAGGTCGATGTAGTGCTGGAGGGCGGTCGAGGAGGGCGGGAAGCGCATGGCGCCCATCTCCGCGGTCAGCCCCTCGGTCTCCGGGCCCTCGAAGCCGACGGTGCGCAGCCGGCCGCCGATCTGGTCGGCCTCGTAGACGACGGGCTTGAGGCCCATCTTCATCAGCTCGTACGCGGCGATGATGCCGGACAGGCCGCCGCCGATGACCGCGACCTCGGTGCCGTGCTCGGTGGCCGGTATCTGGCCGAGGCCGGCCGGGTGGGCCAGGAAGTCGTCGTAGGCGTACGGGAAGTCCGGACCGAACATGGTGATCGGCGGCTGCGCGTCGGTGTGCTGGACGGCGGTGGGCACCGTGGACGTCATGGGGTACGGACTCCTTGCACGGAAAAGCGGAACGGGGAGGTTCGGGGAGGGGGACGGCTCAGACGAGGGAGCCGTAGAGGCCGGGGCGCCGGTCGCGGAGGTAGGGGTTCTCCTTGCGCGAGGCGGCCAGGACCGCGGGGTCGACCTCGCCGACGACGAGGTCCTCGCCCCGTCCGGCGCGGGCGCGGGCGGTGCCGTCGGGCGCGGCGAGCGTCGAGAGGCCGACGAACTCGAAGCCGCCCTCGGGCCCGGTCCGGTTGGCGTACGCGATGTACAGCTGGTTCTCGAAGGCGCGGACGGGCACGACGGACAGCGGCACGATCTCGGCGGGGTGCATGAGCGCCGTCGGTACGAGGAGGAGGTCCGTACCGGCCAGCGCGTGCGCCCGGACGTTCTCAGGGAACTCGACGTCGTAGCAGATCATCAGGCCGACGGTGAGACCGTCGAGCTCGGTCTGGACGACGGCCAGGTCGCCGGGGGTGAACCACTTCAGCTCGAAGTCGCCGAAGAGGTGGGTCTTGCGGTACCGGAGCAGCGGCTCGCCGTCGGCGCCGATGAGCTGGGCGGCGTTGTAGAGGACGCCGTGGCGCTCGGTGTCGCGCTCCGGGTAGCCGTAACCGATGGCCAGGCCGTGGCGTACGGCGATGGCGGCGACGGCGCGCGCGGAGGGGCCGTCGGCGGGCTCGGCCAGTCGGGCGAGGTCCGCGCCGATGGCGTAGCCGGTGAGGAACAGCTCGGGGGCGAGCAGCACCCGGGCGCCGGCCTCGGCGGCGCGGGCGGCGGCCTCGTCGAGGATCTTGAGGTTGGCGGCCACGTCACCGAGCTCACCGGAGCTCTGGAGCAGGGCGGTGCGCAGCGCGGGCATCGGCGGTCCTCGGAGGTCGGAGGGGAGGGGGAAGACGTCAAAAACGGTACGGTTTCGCACTCTGCCGGGACAAGGCTGGAGCGTTGCGGACCGACCGTCGAACCGTTGCGCGCTCGTCGGGCAGGGCGGCGATTTGTTGCGTACGGCTCCGCCCGGGGCGCGGATGCCCCCGCGACGGGTCCTGAGGCGTGGCGCTCGGGGCGGGGGCCGCGGGGCTCGGGGCGCGGGGCTCGGGGCGGCGGCCGCGGGCGAATGGGCTACGCGGGCGAGCCGGAGGAGAAGCGCCGCAGCAGCGGCGAGAGCACCAGGACGGACTTGGTGCGCTCCACGAAGGGCTCGCCCGCGATGCGCTCCAGGACGCGCTCGAAGTGGCGCATGTCGGAGGCGAAGACCTGGACGACGGCGTCCGCGTCGCCAGTGACGGTCGACGCGGACACCACCTCGGGGTACCGCTCGAGACCGCGCCGGATGTCGTCCGGCGAGGTGTTGTGGCGGCAGTAGATCTCGACGAACCCCTCGGTCTCCCAGCCGAGCGCGGCCGGGTCCACCCTGACGGTGAACCCGGTGATCGCGCCCTCGGCCCGGAGCCGGTCCACGCGCCGTTTGACGGCGGGCGCGGAGAGTCCGACGAGCGAGCCGATGTCGGCGTAGCTGCGGCGGGCGTCTTCCGCGAGGGCGTGGACGATGCGTTCGTCGAGGTCGTTGAGTCGCACTACGGGTGGATCACTTCTGTTCGGAAGCCAGTCGGGAGCGGCGCATGCCGTACAGGAAGTAGAACACGAGCCCGGCGGCCATCCAGCAACCGAAGACCACCCAGGTGACGGTGTCCAGGCTGAACATGTTGTAGACGCAGAAGCCGAAGCCGAGGACCGGGAAGACCGGGCCGAGGGCCACCTTGAAGGTGCGCGGCATGTCGGGGCGCGTGCGGCGCAGCACGAGGACCGCGATGTTGACCAGGGCGAAGGCGAACAGCGTGCCGATGCTGGTGGCGTCGACGAGCTTGCCGAGCGGGATCACCGAGGCGAGGGCGCCGCAGAAGAGCGCGACGATGACCGTGTTGACGCGCGGGGTGCCGGTCTTGCCGCTGACCTTGGCGAAGACCTTGGGGACGAGGCCGTCGCGGGACATCGCGAAGAGGACGCGGGTCTGGCCGTAGAGGACGGTCAGGACGACGCTGGCGATGGAGATGACGGCGCCGAGGGCGAGCAGGGTGCCCCAGAAGGTCTGGCCGCTGACGTCGTTCATGATCGCGGCGAGGCTGGCCTCGGAGCCCTCGAAGTCCTTCCAGTTCCAGGCGCCGACGGCGACGGCGGCGACGAGGACGTAGAGGACGGTGACGATCAGCAGGGAGAGCATGATCGCGCGGGGCAGGTCGCGCTTCGGGTCCTTGGCCTCCTCACCGGCGGTGGAGGCGGCGTCGAAGCCGATGTACGAGAAGAAGAGGCTGGCGCCGGCGGCGCTGACGCCCGCCATGCCGAGCGGCATGAAGTCCTTGTAGTTGCCGGACTTGAAGCCCATGAAGCCGATGGCGCAGAAGAGCACGAGCGCGGCGATCTTCACGAACACCATGATCGTGTTGACGAGCGCGGACTCGCGGGCGCCGCCGAGCAGGAACACCATCGCGAGCAGCACCACGATCAGACCGGGCAGGTTGATCACGCCGCCCTCGCCCGGGGCGGAGGAGAGCACCGCGGGGATGGTGACGCCGATGGTTCCGTCGAGCAGCTCGTTCAGGTACTCGCCCCAGCCGACGGCCACGGCCGCGACGGAGACGCCGTACTCGAGGACGAGGCACCAGCCGCAGACCCAGGCGACGAGTTCACCCATCGTTGCGTACGCGTACGAGTAGGAGGAGCCGGCGACCGGTATGGAGCCGGCCAGCTCCGCGTAGGACAGGGCGGAGAACAGCGCCGTGAGCCCGGCGATGACGAAGGCGATCGTGACGGCGGGGCCGGCCTTCGGGACGGCGTCGCCGAGCACCACGAAAATGCCGGTGCCGAGCGTGGCGCCGATGCTGATCATGGTCAGCTGCCACATCGAGAGCGAGCGACGGAGGTTGCCGCCCTCACCCTGTCCACCCTCCGCGACCAGGCGTTCCACCGGCTTGCGGCGGGTGAGGGCGCTGAGAGCGGAGGTCTTGCGGGGGGTCGTGTCGTCGACCGGCGGGGCTGCGCCGTGGTCCAGCACTGCGGAGGCTCCTTATCGCTGCCTGTAGATGCGAGGACGACCGCGGCGGTACGGAGGCACGACACGTCGAGCCCACGGGGGAAGGGGAACCGCCGAGCAGGCGGTCGCCGCCACTCCTGGTACGAGGGTTCACCCTAGGTCCTTGGCGTTCGCATCCGTAATGCAGGGTTGTTGCGCAGTGCCGGATGATCATTGCGCGCTTCCGACCCGGACGGGGAAACATTGCGCGCCCCCGCATGAATCGACACATCGGGGTGTGAACCGGGGCGCGCACGCGTATGGACTCCTCATGGCCCTTGAACCTCGCTTCGAGCCCCTGACGACCCCGCGAGCGGAGGACCGGGCGGGCTGGCTCGACCCGGCGCCGTTCCTGCGCGGCACGGCCTGGCTGGACGGCACGCGAGCGGTGCGGGCGGACCCCGCGGACCTGGAGCGGCTGCCCCGGGACATCGCCGCGCGGGCCGCGCTGCCCATCGGCGTACGGATCGAGTTCGCGGCCGCGCCCGGCACGCGGGCGGTGCGGCTGCGCTACCGCGCGGCCGTCCCCGGACCGGACGACCCCTGGCACGGGCTGCGCCACTGCTTCGCCCTCTGGTGCGGGACGCGGCTCGTCGGCGAGACCTGCGTGGCCCCGGCGGCGGAGGCCACCGTGACCCTCCCGCTGCCGCCGCTGCCCCCGGAGGGCGCCGTCTTCAGCGTCCACCTCCCTGAGGGCCAGGAGCCCGTCCCGCTCGCCCTGCGAGCCGTGGGCGGCTCCCTCTCCCCCGCCCCGCCGCGGCCGCGCTGGCTGGTCCACGGCGACTCGATCACCGAGGGCTGGTGGTCGACCCGCCCGGCGCACTCCTGGCCCGCGACGGCGGGGCGGCTGCTCGACGTCGATGCGGTGAACCTGGGGTACGCGGGCGGCGCCAGGGGCGAGCTGCCCCTCGCCGAGCACCTGGCGCGGCTCCCGGGGGACCTGATCACCCTGGCCTTCGGCACCAACTGCTGGTCCCGCGTGCCGGCGACGGCGGACTGGCTGTACGCCACCGTGCGGGCCTTCGTCGGGCTCGTCCGCCGCGGCCATCCCCGGACCCCGCTGCTGGTCGTCTCGCCGGTGCTGCGCCCGGAGGCCGAGCACTCCCGCAACGCGCTCGGGGCCACCCTCACGGAGCTGCGCCGCGCGATGGAACGGGCGGCCCGCGACCTGGCGGCCGAGGGCGATCCCCACCTGCTCCTCCTGCCGGGCCGCCCCCTGCTCGCCGCCGAGCACCTGGCGGACGGCCTCCACCCGAACGACACGGGCCACGCCCGGATCGCCGCCGCGGTGGCGGAGGCCCTGCGCCCGTACGTCCCCACGGGCGCCCCGGGGCCCTGAGCGGGCCTCTGGGGCGGGTACGACGTGGGCCCCCGGGACGGGTGTCCCGGGGGCCCGACGGTCGCTGTGCGGGTCAGCTCCAGCTGGCGTGCAGCGGCTTGCCCTCCGCGTAGCCCGCGGCGGACTGGATGCCGACGACGGCCTTCTCCTCGAACTCGGCGAGCGAGCCCGCGCCGGCGTAGGTGCAGGAGGAGCGGACGCCCGCGATGATCGAGTCGATCAGGTCCTCGACGCCCGGGCGGGCCGGGTCGAGGAACATGCGCGAGGTGGAGATGCCCTCCTCGAACAGCGCCTTGCGGGCGCGGTCGTAGGCGGACTCGTCCGAGGTCCGGTTCCGGACGGCGCGGGCCGAGGCCATGCCGAAGGACTCCTTGTACGCGCGGCCCTTGGCGTCGTGCTGGAGGTCGCCGGGGGACTCGTACGTACCGGCGAACCAGGAGCCGATCATGACGTTGGACGCGCCGGCGGCGAGCGCCATGGCGACGTCGCGCGGGTGACGGACGCCGCCGTCGGCCCAGACGTGCTTGCCGTACTTCTTCGCCTCGGCGGCGCACTCCAGGACGGCCGAGAACTGCGGGCGGCCGACGCCGGTCATCATGCGGGTGGTGCACATGGCGCCGGGGCCGACGCCGACCTTGATGATGTCGGCGCCCGCGTCGATCAGGTCCTTGACGCCCTCGGCGGCGACGATGTTGCCCGCGACGATCGGGACCTGCGGGTCGAGCGCCCGGACGGTGCGGATGGCGGAGATCATCGACTCCTGGTGACCGTGCGCGGTGTCGATGACGAGCGTGTCCACGCCCGCGTCGAGCAGCTGCTTGGCCTTGCCCGCCACGTCGCCGTTGATGCCGACGGCGGCGGCGATGCGCAGCTTGCCGTCCTTGTCGACGGCCGGGCTGTAGAGGGTCGCGCGCAGGGCGCCCTTGCGGGTGAGGATGCCGACGAGCTTGCCCTCCGCGTCCACGGCGGGGGCGTAGCGGCGGTTGGCGGCGTCCAGGGTGTGGAACGCCTCGCGCGGGTCGATGTCGGCGTCCAGGAGCAGCAGGTCCTTGGACATGACCTCGGAGAGCTGCGTGAAGCGGTCGACGCCGGAGAGGTCGGCGTCGGTGACGACGCCGACCGGGCGGCGGTTCTCGTCGACGACGACACCGGCGTCGTGGGCGCGCTTGGGCAGCAGCGAGAGCGCGTCGGCGACGGTCTGGTGGGGTTCGAGGACGATCGGGGTGTCGAGCACGTGGTGACGGCTCTTGACCCAGCCGATGACGTCGGTGACGACCTCGATCGGGATGTCCTGGGGGATGACGACCAGGCCGCCGCGGCGGGCGACGGTCTCGGCCATGCGGCGGCCGGCGATGGCGGTCATGTTGGCGACGACCAGCGGGATCGTCGTACCGGTTCCGTCCGGCGAGGAGAGGTCCACGGCCTGGCGGGAACCGACGGCCGAGCGGCTCGGCACCATGAACACATCGTCGTACGTGAGGTCGTACGGCGGCTTGACGTCATTGAGGAAACGCACGTGCTGACATCCCAGTCGTTCGGATCGGCCCCTAGGCATTTCAGCCAGGGGAAAAAGCACGTAGTTCATTCTCCCACGCCGGGCGCGGGGGACGCTGTGGGCGGATCGTCCGAGCCTTGCGGGGAGGTGCCTGGCAGATCCTCCAAGTGGCCGAGCGCCAGGAGGACAGCGAGGCCCTCGGCGCTGGCGCGGACCGCCGCGGAGAACACCTCCTCGGCGGTCGCCCACTCGTCCGGGCGGGCCTCGGCATAAGCCTGCCACCCCGTCACCACGATCGCCATGGGTTCGCGCATGTCCGCGAGGGAGTCGGCGAGGGCGTCCCAGTTGCGGCCGAACCAGACGGGCAGCGGGAGGGCGCGGACGCAGCGGTTCATGAAGGCGGTCTTCTCGGTGACCCCGTGCAGGTCGAGGAGCACGGGGCGGGACAGGTCGGGGGCCCCGTGGCCCGCGCGGTGGGCCGGGTTCATGGACCGACCACCTCCCGGAAGCTCTGGTAGTGGTCGTCGGTGTAGTACGTCTCCCCGCCCCGGCCGGTGACGATGCGCCGGGCGCCGCGGTCGCGTTCGCCGGGGGTGCGGACGGTGTACTCGCGGTAGTGGCCGCGCGGCCGTCGCGGCAGGAGCCGCTCGACGTTGCCGAACACGGCGCCGTCCCTGGCGTACGGGAAGGGCCCGCCGCGCACGATGCGTGCGAGGGTCTCGCGGGCCTCGGGCGGCAGGTCCGCGACGCGGACGACCGGCAGGGTGGAGGCCCGGCTCGTCGCCGCCGGGGAGGAGGCGGCGGAGGTGGCGGTGGTCGCGGCGCGCGGCGGTCCCGGGTCGGTCCCGCCGTCCGCGCACCCGGTGAGGAGGAGCGAGACTCCGGCGAACAGCGCGAGCGCGAGCCGCGCGCCCTTGAGGATCATGGGCCCGATGCTGCCACCGTGCCCGCGGCGGCGCGGTCCGGCCACGCCGCCGCGCCGCCCCGGAATCAGCACCGCCCCGGGACCGGCGCCGCTACGAGGTCCACGCCACCACGGGACCGCCGCCCCAGGGCCGCCGCGCCGGGACCGGCGCCGCTACGGGCTCAGCGGCCGTCCGGGTCCGTGCGGTCCAGGGCCGGCCGGATGCCCGGGCTGAACTCGGTGAGGAGGAAGTCGGCGGCCGAGCGGTCGGTGACCAGGCTGGTGACGAGGCCGGAGCGGAGCACCGCGCCGATCGCGGCCGCCTTGCGCTGGCCGCCCGCGATGGCGACGACCTCGGGGATGCGGCGCAGCCGGTCCGCCTCGACAGTGATGCAGCGCTCGCCGAGGTCGCGGCCGACCCGGCGCCCCTCGGCGTCGAAGAGGTGCGCGGACATCTCGGCGGCGACGCCGAGGGAGGCGTAGTGGGCGCGCTCCTCGTCGGAGAGCATGTCGTGCACGGTCGAGATGCCGGGCTCCCAGGAGCCGATGGAGACGCAGGCGACCGTCACCTTGTCGAAGTACTCGAAGGCCCGCGCGATGCCCGTCTGGCTGCGCAGCGCCGCCGCGGTGGCCGGGTCGGGCAGCAGCATCGGCGCGTAGATGGGGTGGGCCTCGCCGCCGGAGACCTGGGCGGCGCGCCGGACGGCCTCGACGGAGCCGCGCTCGGCGGTGCCGGCGTCGTACACGCCGGTGAGCTGCACGACCGTGCAGGGCGGCAGCCGGTCGAGGGCCGCCGCCATGTGGATGGTGGAGCGGCCCCAGGCGAGGCCGAGGACGTCTCCCTCCGTGACCAGCTCGCCGAGGAGATCGGCCGCGACCTCGCCGAGGTTCTCCGGGTCGGGCGACTCCTCGTCGCCCTCCGCCGGGGACTCGACGACGACCGCGTGGCGGAGCCCGTAGCGGGCGCGGAGCGCGTCGGAGCGCTCGGCGTCCAGCTCGGCCGGTACGCGGATCTCGATGCGCACGAGGTCGCGCTCCAGGGCGGTCTCCAGGACCCGGGCCACCTTGAAGCGGCTCACGCCGAACTCCTCGGCGATCTGGATCTTGGACTTGCCCTCCAGGTAGAAGCGGCGGGCCATGGCCGCCGCCTGCACCAGCTCCGCGGGGCCCATCCGCAGGGCTGACCGTCCCGCCGACATTCCCGCCACCGCGCTCTCCTCACTGCTGTTCACGTACCGCTGTCCAGGTACCGGGGGCCGGTACCGATGTCGTTCACCCTCTGGACCCGCCGTCTCATCCTGTCAGATCCGGCGCGCCTTGATCAGTCCTGTCGGCGGCCCGACGGACCGCGTTCATCCACCGGAGGCTCAGTGTCCACATGCCCACGCGGCGGTGGCCGTGGCGGCCTCCGCGCGGGTCCGGAGCGAGGCGACGGCGGCGGCCGGGTCGGCCGCCCCGTACACGGCCGAACCGGCCACGAAGACGTCCGCGCCGGCCTCCGCGCACCGCTCGATGGTGGACTCGGCGACGCCGCCGTCGACCTGGAGCCACAGTTCGAGGCCGTGCTTGGAGATCAGCTCACGGGTGCGGCGGATCTTGGGGAGCATGATGTCGAGGAAGGCCTGGCCGCCGAAGCCGGGCTCGACCGTCATGATCAGCAGCATGTCGAGCTCGGGGAGCAGGTCCTCGTACGGCTCGATGGGCGTGGCCGGCTTGAGCGCCATCGACGCCCGGGCGCCCCTGGCGCGGATCTCGCGCGCCAGCCGGACGGGGGCGGCGGCGGCCTCGACGTGGAAGGTGACGGAACCCGCGCCCGCCTCCACGTACTGCGGCGCCCAGCGGTCGGGGTCCTCGATCATGAGGTGGCAGTCGAGCGGCGTGTCCGTGGCCCGGCTCAGGGACTCCACGATCGGCACGCCCAGCGTCAGGTTGGGCACGAAGTGGTTGTCCATGACATCGACGTGCAGCCAGTCGGCACCCTCGACGGCCTTCGCCTCATCGGCGAGACGGGCGAAGTCTGCGGACAGGATGCTGGGGTTGATCTGCGCCATGTGCCAAGCCTCCCACGTTCTTGGGTACTTCTTTGCCGCCGAGCGGTTTCGGGCCCGGTCCGGACCTTTTTCGGTACGAAGCGACGAGTGCGGGACCGGTACGGACCGGGATATTCCGGCCGCCGGTCCCGCCTCGGGGGCACCGCGCCTCAGGCGGTGCGGCGGATCAGCGCGAGGTACATGGCGTCCGTGCCGTGCAGGTGCGGCCACAGCTGGACGTCCGGGCCGTCGCCGAGCGCGGGCACGCCCGGCATCAGGGGCCGGGCGTCGATCAGCTCGGCGCCGCCGACCTTCTTCAGGACGTCGTCCACGACGACCCGGGTCTCGGCGAGGTGCGGCGAGCAGGTCGCGTAGCCGACGACCCCGCCGACGCGGACGGCCCGCAGCGCCTCGGTGAGGAGCCCGCGCTGGAGCGGCGCGAAGCCGTCCAGGTCCTCGGGGCGGCGGCGCCAGCGGGCCTCGGGACGGCGGCGCAGGGCGCCGAGCCCCGAGCAGGGCACGTCCATCAGGACCCGGTCGAAGGTGCCGGGGCGCCACGGCGGGCGGGTGCCGTCGGCGGCGATGACCCGGTACGGGCCGGGGTTGCCGGCGAGGGCGCGCTCGACGAGCCGGGCGCGGTGCGGCTGCTTCTCGGAGGCGAGCAGGAAGGCCCCGCGCTCGGCGGCGAGCGCGCCGAGCAGGGCGGCCTTGCCGCCGGGGCCGGCGCAGCCGTCGAGCCAGCGGGCGTCCGGTCCGTCGAGCGGCGCGTCGGCGAGGGCGATCGCGACCAGCTGGCTGCCCTCGTCCTGGACGCCGGCCCTGCCCTCCTTCACGGCCTCGATGGCGCCCGGCTCGCCGCCCTCGGTCATCCGGACCGCGTACGGCGACCAGCGTCCCGCGACCGTGTCGTCGCCGAGGAGTTCCTCGGTGGAGGCGCGTCCGGGGCGGGCGACGAGGGTGACCTCGGGCCGTTCGTTGTCCGCCTCCAGGAGGTCCTCGATGCCGGCCCGGCCGCCGCCGAGGGCGTCCCAGAGCGCCGAGACGACCCAGCGCGGGTGGGAGTGGACGACGGCGAGGTGGTCCTCGGCGTCCTGGTCGTACGGCGGGGCGACCTCCTCGATCCAGGCGTCGAGGTCCTGGTGCGCGATCTTCCGCAGCACCGCGTTCACGAACTTGGCCCGGCCGTCGCCGAGGACCACGCGGGCCAGGTCGACGCTGGCGGAGACGGCGGCGTGGGTCGGGATGCGGGTCCCGAGGAGCTGGTGCGCGCCGAGCGCCAGGACGTCGAGGACGGGCGGGTCGACCTCGCGCAGCGGCCGGTCGACGCAGGAGGCGATGATCGCGTCGTACGTGCCCTGCCGCCGCAGCGTCCCGTAGACGAGCTCGGTGGCGAGCGCCGCGTCCCGCCCGTCGAAGTCGCCCTTCTCCCGCGCCTTCCGCAGCAGCGGCGGCAGCACCAGGTTGGCGTAGGCGTCGCGCTCGTCCACCGCCCTCAGC
This sequence comes from Streptomyces sp. NPDC003327, assembly GCF_053589515.1. Taxonomy (NCBI): domain Bacteria; kingdom Bacillati; phylum Actinomycetota; class Actinomycetes; order Kitasatosporales; family Streptomycetaceae; genus Streptomyces; species Streptomyces sp. NPDC003327. The sequence continues at coordinate 14,417 of NZ_JBSFSA010000010.1, forward strand.
GCCTCGAAGGCGAGCATCCGGACCGGGTCCTTCTGGGGCTTCCGGTAGGGCTTGGGGGGACGACGGCGTGCCTGCTCGCTCAAAGGTGCTCCGCGTGACGAATGAAGAGGGTCGTACCCCCTCAGCCTACGTCCCCGGCCGTGCGGTCCCTCCCGTCAGGTCCCCAGTCGCTCACCGGCGGCGATGCGCACGCCCCGGGCCCAGTCGGCGGCCTTCATCGGCTTCTTGCCCTGGGGCTGGACCCACAGCAGTTCGACGGCGTACGAGCCGGTGCCCGCGTACACGTTGTTTTTGCCGACCACGAGTTCGCCCGGGGCCAGGTCGGTGCGGTCCGGGAGGGGGGTGACCTGGATCAGCTTGAGGCGCTCGCCGCGGAAGACGGTCCAGGCGCCGGGCGCGGGGGTGCAGCCGCGGACCACCCGGTCGACCCGCAGGGCCGGGGCGGCGAAGTCGACGTGGGCGTCCTCGACCTGGATCTTCGGGGCCAGGGTGATGCCCTCGGCGGGCTGCGGGACGGCCTTGAGGCTGCCGTCCTCGATGCCGTCCATGGTGGCGGCGAGCAGCCCGGCGCCGGCGAAGGCGAGCCGGGTCAGCAGGTCGCCGCTGGTGTCGGTGGGGCGGACGTCCTCGGTGACGACGCCGTAGACCGGCCCGGAGTCGAGCCCCTCCTCGATCTGGAAGGTGGAGGCGCCGGTGACCTGGTCGCCCGCCATCAGCGCGTGCTGCACGGGAGCGGCGCCGCGCCAGGCGGGCAGCAGCGAGAAGTGCAGGTTGACCCAGCCGTGGGCGGGGATGTCGAGCGCGGCCTTCGGCAGCAGCGCGCCGTAGGCCACCACCGGGCAGCAGTCCGGGGCGATCTCCCGGAGCCGGGCGAGGAAGTCCTCGTCGCGGGGGCGGACGGGCTTGAGGACCTCGATCCCGGCCTCCTCGGCGCGCTGGGCGACGGGGCTGGCGACGAGCCTGCGTCCGCGTCCCGCAGGGGCGTCCGGGCGGGTGACGACGGCGGCCACCTCGTGCCGCCCGGAGGCGAGCAGGGCGTCCAGGGCGGGAACGGCGACCTCGGGGGTGCCTGCGAAGACGAGCTTCATGGGTGGCGATGGCCTGTCTGTCCGGGGGCGTTGCGAGCAGCACACCAGTCTAGGGGGGCGTACGGACGGACGAGCGCCCCGCGCATATGCGTGTACGCCCCCGCAGCGTGACCCAACTCCCCGTGGCGCGTTGGTCAAGAGAGATTGACCGAATCGGGTCGCCGTCCCCCTGCGGCGCCCGCTCCCCCGACGCCGGTTCGAGAGGCTCTTCCATGGCCGACCACGCAACCCACGACGCCCAAGCCCGGGCGAGTCTGCACCTGCTGGTGCGGGACATCGAGCGGGTCCGGCGGCAGGTGGACGCACTGCGCACGCTCACGGCCCAGCTGGGCAACGTCTACCGCCCGCGCCGCTCCGGCCCGTCCACGGGCTTCGTCGTCTACGGACGCGCCCCCGCCCCGACGGTCCGCCTCGCCCAGGAGCTGCGGGACAGCGTCGAGACGCTGGTGACCGCCGCGGTCGACTTCGACCGGTCCCTCGGGTTCTCCTGGGACGCGGTGGGCTCCGCGCTCGGCGTCACCAAGCAGGCCGTCCACCGCCGCTACGGAGCCCGCCGCGCGCCCCAGCAGGCCGCTCCCGCCGACCAGGACCGCGCCGCCGCGGCCGACCCCGGCGCGACCCGCACGCTCCCGACGGTCCCCGCCGCCCGGTCGATGCCCCCGCAGCCCACCTCGGGCAGCGCCACCCTCCGCGAGGAGCCGCGCACCTCGGCCTTCCCGGGCCCGCGCAACGGCTGACCGCCTCCGGCTCCCCGCGCCGAACGGCACCTCGCGAAGGCCGCCCGTCCCGTCCCCGGGCCGGGCGGCCTTCGCGCGTCCGGGTCCGGGCGGCGTGCACACGTCCTGACTCCGGCGCTCCGGGCGGGCGCGTCAGCCGATGTCCGGCGGGTCGACCCGAACGCGGACCGGGTCGCCGCCGCCACGGGCCAGGCGGGCCGCGCGGGCCTGCTTCAGGGCCGTCGCGAGGGCCGCTCCGCTGCCCGGCGGGACGCGGACGAGGGCCCGGTCCCACTGCTCTCCCGGCGGGGGGTCGCCGGGGCGCCGGGGGCCGCCGGGCCGGACCACCGGCAGCGGGACGGGTCCGAGGACCTCGGCGTCCGGCGGCAGCCCGGCCGCCGCGAGGAAGCCCTCGACGGCCTCGGGGGCCCCGGTCACCGCCGCCATGCGGGAGACGGGCGGGAAGCCCAGCTCGGCCCGCTCCGCGAGCTCCCGCTGGGCGTGGCCGACGGGGTCCCAGCGGACCAGCGCCTGGACGGGCCGGAGGGTCGGCTCGGCGACCACGACGACCGTGCCGCCCTCGCCCTGGCCCCGCACCAGCGAGGCCGCGTCGATCCAGCGCCGCAGCGCCTCCTCCCCCGCGCGCAGGTCGGGCCGGCCGAGCATGGCCCAGCCGTCGAGGAGGAGCGCCGCCGCGTAGCCGCCCTCGGCGACGGGCTCGGCGCCCGGGGTGGAGACGACGAGCGCCGGGCGGCCGGGCACGGCGTCCAGGACGTGGTCGCGTCCGGAGGTGCGCACGGGAACGGCGGGGAACGCCCGGCCCAGCTCCTCCGCCGTCCGCCGGGCCCCGACGATCTGCGCCCGCAGCCGGGTCGAGCCGCAGGCCGCGCAGTGCCAGTCCGGGGCCCCGCGGCCGCACCAGCCGCAGCGCAGCTCCTGCTGGTCGGGGGCCTCCAGCGGACCCGCGCAGTGGCGGCAGCGGGCGGGGGTGCGGCAGCGCTCGCAGGCCAGTCGCGGCACGTAGCCGCGCCGGGGCACCTGGACGAGCACCGGGCCGGTCTTCAGCCCGTCCCGTACGACCTGCCAGGCGAGCGAGGGCAGCCGGGCGGCGCGGGCGGCCTCGTCGCGGGCGAGTTCACCGTCGCCGACGGTCCGGACGAGCGGGGCGGCCCTGCGGACCTGGTCGCGGCCGGCCGCCAGCGGTCTGGCCCAGCCGGACTCGACGAGCTGGGCGGCCTCGACGGTGCAGCTGGTGGAGCCGAGCAGGAAGGCGCAGCGGTCGTGGGCGGCGCGCAGCAGCAGCACCTCGCGGGCGTGCGGCTGCGGGGCGTGGGGTTCGCTGTGGCTGCCGTCGCCGTCGTCCCAGATGACGGCGAGCCCGAGGTCGCGCACGGGGGCGAACATCGCCGCGCGGGTGCCGACGACGGCCCGGACGGCGCCGCGCCGGACGGCGAGCCACTGGCCGTACCGCTTCTCGGGACCGGCCTCCGCGGTGAGCAGGGCGTGCCGGCCCTCCCCCAGGACGGCGGTGAGGGCGGCGTCGACCCGTCCGGCGGCCCGCCCGTCGGGGACGACGACGAGGGCGCCGCGGCCCGAGGCGAGGGTCGCGGCGACGGCGCGGGCGATCTCCTCGGCCCAGTACGGCCCCGGCAGCGCGTTCCACACCGCCCGGGGCGCGCCGCCGCGCGCGAGGGAGTCCAGGAAGGCGGGCCCCTGGTCGTACCGCGTCCAGGTGCCCGGTTCGGGCGGCCGGGGCGGCGGCAGCGGTGCGGGCGAGGGCTTGGACTCGGCCTTGGCGCTGCGCGGGGGCACGGCGAGCTGGAGGACGTCGGCGAGGCTTCCGGCGTACCGGTCGGCGACCGCGCGGGCGAGCCCGAGCAGCTCGGGGCCGAGGACGGGCTCGGGAGAGACGACGTCGGCGAGCGCGGCCAGCGGGCCGGAGTAGTCGGAGGCGGCGCGGCGCTCGACGAGGAAGCCGTCGATGAGCCGCCCGCCCTCGCGCCGCCCGTCGCGCACCTGGTGCGCGCCCGCGCCGAACCGCACGCGGACCCGGACGCCGGGCCGCGCCGCCGCGTCCAGCTCCTCGGGGACCGCGTAGTCGAAGAACTGGTCGAGGTGGAGCGTGCCCTTGTTCACGACGACCCGGGCGACGGGCAGCTCCTTGGCCAGCGCGGCCCCGCGCCAGGTCCGCGGCTTGGCCCGCGGCACCTTCGCCCTGCGCACGGTCTCCCGGATGAGCGCGAGCTGCTCGGGCTCGGCCGTCTCCTCGGGGCTCTCGTTCTCGCTGCTCACAGCCCCATACCTACCAGACGGCACCGACAGCGGGGCAGCGCGAGGCCCGGCACCCCCTGGGGGGTACCGGGCCTCGTGCGTGCGGAGCTCGTCGGGAGCCGGGCGGCCTACAGGCCGGCGGCCTTCCTCAGGGCGTCGACGCGGTCGGTGCGCTCCCAGGTGAAGTCCGGCAGCTCGCGGCCGAAGTGGCCGTAGGCGGCGGTCTGGGAGTAGATCGGGCGGAGCAGGTCGAGGTCGCGGATGATCGCGGCCGGGCGGAGGTCGAAGACCTCGGCGATGGCGTTCTCGATCTTCTCGGTCTCGATCGTGTTCGTGCCGAAGGTCTCGACGAAGAGACCGACGGGCTCGGCCTTGCCGATCGCGTAGGCGACCTGGACCTCGCAGCGGGCGGCCAGGCCGGCCGCGACGACGTTCTTGGCGACCCAGCGCATGGCGTAGGCGGCCGAGCGGTCGACCTTGGACGGGTCCTTGCCGGAGAAGGCGCCGCCGCCGTGGCGGGCCATGCCGCCGTAGGTGTCGATGATGATCTTGCGGCCGGTGAGGCCGGCGTCGCCCATCGGGCCGCCGATCTCGAAGCGGCCGGTCGGGTTCACCAGGAGGCGGTAGCCGTCGGTGTCGAGCTTGATGCCGTCCTCGACGAGCTGCTTCAGCACGTGCTCGACGACGAACTCGCGGATGTCGGGCGCGAGCAGCGACTCGAGGTCGATGTCGGAGGCGTGCTGCGAGGAGACGACCACCGTGTCGAGGCGGACGGCCTTGTCGCCGTCGTACTCGATGGTGACCTGGGTCTTGCCGTCGGGGCGCAGGTAGGGGATGGTCCCGTTCTTGCGGACCTCGGTCAGGCGGCGCGAGAGCCGGTGCGCGAGGTGGATCGGCAGAGGCATCAGCTCGGGGGTCTCGTCCGACGCGTAGCCGAACATCAGGCCCTGGTCGCCGGCGCCCTGCTTGTCCAGCTCGTCCTCGTCGCCCTCGACCCGCTTCTCGTACGCGGTGTCCACGCCCTGGGCGATGTCCGGGGACTGCGATCCGATGGACACCGACACGCCGCAGGAGGCGCCGTCGAAGCCCTTCTTCGAGGAGTCGTAGCCGATCTCGAGGATCTTGTTCCGGACGAGGGTCGGGATGTCCGCCCACGCCTTGGTGGTCACCTCACCGGCGACGTGCACGAGGCCGGTGGTGATCAGCGTCTCGACGGCGACGCGAGAGGTGGGGTCCTCCCGCAGCAGCGCGTCGAGGATGGTGTCGCTGATCTGGTCAGCGATCTTGTCGGGGTGGCCCTCGGTGACGGACTCCGAGGTGAACAGACGACGGGACACAACGCTCCCTGGGGTTGCAGCGGCTGCTGGCTATTCGTTGAGCGGACCGGCAGGGGGCTGCGCCCCGCGACGTTCCAGCGGACAGTCTATCGGTCGTGGTCGGGCGATGGACCAGGTGTCTCGCCTGGCGAATGCCCTGTGCGGGTGAATCCGGCCGCGGGCGCGCCGGGCCCGTCCCCGGGCGGGCCGCGCGAGGGGGCGCGCGATGGGGCGCAGATCACATGCGTCCCGGCGGTTCGCGCCCCTGCGCGGGCCGTGCCGGGGCGCGCGGCGAGCGCTCCGATCCGGCCTTTCGGCTCCGGGCGGCCCGATCCGTCAGGTCGCGGGTCGCAGGCGCGGCAGGACGAGGTCCCAGACCGTCTCCGCGAGGGCTTCCTTCGGACCGTACGGTACGGGGGTCTCGGCGCCGTCCGCGGCGAGGACGACGGCCTCGTTCTCCTCGGAGCCGAACGTCTTGCGCTCGCCGACCTCGTTGACGACGAGGAGGTCGCAGCCCTTGCGGCGCAGCTTGGCGCGGCCGTTGGCGAGGACGTCGTCGGTCTCGGCGGCGAAGCCGACGACCACCTGGCCGGGCAGGGCGCGGTCGGCGGAGAGCTCGGCGAGGACGTCGGGGTTGCGGACGAGTTCGACGGTCGGCGCGCCCCCGTCGTCGGTCTTCTTGATCTTCCCGGCCGCGTAGACGGCGGGCCGGAAGTCGGCGACGGCCGCAGCCATGACCACGGCGTCGGCGTCGGCGGCCGCCTTGAGGACGGCCTCGCGGAGCTGGACGGCGGTGCCGACGTGGACGACGTCGACGCCGGCCGGGTCGGGGATGCCGGTGTTGGCCTCGACGAGGGTGACGCGGGCGCCGCGGGCGGCGGCGGCCCTGGCGAGGGCGTATCCCTGCTTGCCGGAGGAGCGGTTGCCCAGGTAGCGGACGGGGTCCAGGGGCTCGCGGGTGCCGCCGGCGCTGACGACGACGTGGCGGCCGGCGAGGTCGGGGGTGGTGACGCCGCGGGCGAGGATCCGCCTGCAGACCTCGAAGATCTCGCCGGGGTCGGGGAGCCGGCCCTTGCCGGTGTCGACGCCGGTGAGCCGGCCGACGGCGGGCTCGATGACGACGGCGCCGCGGCGGCGGAGGGTGGCCACGTTCTCCTGCGTCGCCGGGTGCTCCCACATCTCGGTGTGCATGGCGGGGGCGAAGACGACCGGACAGCGCGCGGTGAGCAGCGTGTTGGTGAGGAGGTCGTCGGCGAGGCCGTGGGCGGCCTTGGCGAGCATGTCGGCGGTGGCGGGGGCGACGACGACGAGGTCGGCGGCCTGGCCGATGCGGACGTGCGGTACCTCGTGGACGGAGTCCCACACCTCGGTGGAGACGGGGTTCCCGGAGAGCGCGGACCAGGTGGCCGCGCCGACGAAGTGCAGCGCGGAGTCGGTGGGGACCACGCGCACGTCGTGGCCGGACTCGGTCAGTCGGCGCAGCAGCTCGCACGCCTTGTAGGCGGCGATGCCGCCGCTCACGCCCAGGACGACCTTCGGCTCGGTCACGACTTCCACGTCTCCCCGCACTCGGATGCGTACGACTCCATGAGACACCAGAGGCCCGGCGGTTGGTCCGCCGGGCCTCTGGTGACAAGCGTTACACGCCGTGCATGCCGTGCATGCTCACTGGGCCGGGCCCTCGATGGCCTCGGACGTCAGCAGACCCGCGTTGATCTCGCGCAGGGCGATGGAGAGCGGCTTCTCGTGCACGTGGGTGTCGACGAGCGGACCCACGTATTCGAGCAGGCCCTCACCGAGCTGCGAGTAGTACGCGTTGATCTGACGCGCGCGCTTGGCCGCGTAGATCACGAGGCTGTACTTCGAGTCCGTGGCCTCGAGCAGCTCGTCGATCGGCGGGTTGATGATGCCCTCGGGCGCGGTGATGGAAGAGGACACGCTCTACCTTCCGAAGATGGAAAAAAGATCAGACAACGTGCATCAACGTTAGCAGCTCGCGTGCGACGTCCTCGACGGAGGTGTTGACGAGGGTGGTGTCGAACTCCGACTCGGCGGCCAGCTCGACCTTCGCGGCCGCCAGGCGGCGCTCGATGACCTCGGGCGACTCGGTGCCGCGGCCGGTGAGCCGGCGGACCAGCTCCTCCCAGCTCGGCGGGGCCAGGAAGACCAGCTGCGAGTCGGCCATGGACTCCTTGACCTGGCGGGCGCCCTGGAGGTCGATCTCCAGGAGCACCGGCTCCCCGGCCTCCAGGCGGTCGAGGACCGCCCGGCGGGGCGTGCCGTAGCGGTTGCCCGCGAACTCGGCCCATTCGAGGAGTTCACCGTTGGCGACGAGCTTGTCGAATTCGTCGTCCGTGACGAAGAAGTACTGGACGCCGTGCTTCTCGCCGGGGCGGGGCTTTCGTGTCGTGGCCGACACCGAGAGCCAGACCTCGGGGTGGACCTTGCGCATATGAGCGACGACCGTGCTCTTGCCGACCCCTGAGGGGCCGGAGAGCACGGTCAGTCGCGGACGTACCTCTGCTGCCATGGGGCGATTATTCCAGCATTACCGGTGTGCCCGGGACGTGTGCCCCGGTTCAGGCTCCGGTGCTGCCGAACTCGCGCTCGAGCGAGGCGATCTGGTTGGAGCCGAGACCACGGACGCGACGGCTCTCGGAGATGCCGAGGCGCTCCATGATCTGCTTGGCACGGACCTTGCCGACGCCCGGCAGGGACTCCAGGAGCGCGGAGACCTTCATCTTGCCGATGACGTCGTTCTCCTGGCCCTGCTTGATGACCTCGTGGAGGGAGGCGCCGGAGTGCTTGAGTCGATTCTTGACCTCGGCCCGCTCCCGGCGAGCCGCGGCGGCCTTTTCGAGCGCGGCTGCGCGCTGTTCAGGGGTAAGGGGCGGAAGAGCCACGCCTACGTCACCTCGGATGTCGAACTGTCGGATACGGACCGGTGGGGACCTGGTCGCCCCGCACCACTGGAGCGACGTCCAACGGTGTGACCGCTGAACGCCTGCTCTGCCCCGGAGACTAGCGGCCGAGGCCGCTCCAGTCAGCGAGAACAGCGGAAAAGTCCTGGTCAGCATCGACCGACCAGGACTTTTCCGGCATAACGACCGGGTTTTGGGCCAAGTTTTCGTCAAGGAGTGAGACGGACCACTCCGCACCCGGCCGATCCGCTCCGACCTGCGGGATTGCGCGGACGGCCGATCAGGCGCCGACGGCCGCCCGGATCTCGTCCGCGTACCGCTCGGCGGCGTCGCGGAGCGCGGCCGCGTCCGGGCCGCTGCGCAGGACGCCCCGGCTGACGTTCGGGACGACGTTGCGGACGGCCGCGCCGAAGACGGCGGGGAGGTCGGCCGGGGTCGCGCCCTGGGCGCCGATGCCGGGGGCGAGGAGGGGACCGTTGATGTCCAGGTCGAAGGAGGACAGGTCGCCGAGGGTGGCGCCGACGACCGCGCCGAAGGAGCCCATGGGGGTCTCCCCCGCGTTCTCCTCGGCGAGGTGGGCGAGCATCGTCGCGCCGATCGTCCGCCCGTCCTCCCGCACGGCCCGCTGGACCTCGGCGCCCTCCGGGTTGGAGGTGAGGGCGAGGACGAAGAGACCGGCGCCGGACTCGCGGGCCAGGTCGACGGCCGGCTTCAGGGAGCCGTAGCCGAGGTACGGGGAGACCGTGAGCGCGTCGGAGAAGAGCGGGGCGTCCTTGCGCAGGAACGTCTCGGCGTAGGCGGCCATCGTGGAGCCGATGTCGCCGCGCTTGGCGTCCATGACGACCAGACCGCCCGCGGCCCGCAGGTCGGCCACGGCGCGCTCCAGGACGGCGATGCCGCGCGAGCCGAAGCGCTCGAAGAACGCGGCCTGCGGCTTGAAGACGGCGACGGTGCCGGCGAGGGCCTCCACGACGGTGAAGGTGAAGCGCTCCAGGCCGGCGATGTCGTCGCCGAGGCCCCAGGAGTCCAGGAGGGAGGCGTGCGGGTCGATGCCGACGCACAGCGGGCCGCGCTCGTCCATGGCGGTGCGCAGGCGGGCGCCGAAGGACGTCGGCGCGGGGTGCTGGCCGGACGACGGGAGGACGGTCATGCGGTGGCCTTTCGGTGGTCGGCGCCGACGGCCTCGGCGAGCGTGGCGTACGGCGAGGCCGCGAGGCGCGCGGCGAGGCCCTTGTGGATCGCCCGGGCGTAGAACGGTCCCTCGTAGATGAAGGCGCTGTACCCCTGGACCAGGGTGGCGCCCGCGAGGATGCGCTGCCAGGCGTCCTCGGCGTTCTCGACGCCGCCGACGCCGACGAGCACCAGACGGTCGCCCACGCGCGCGTACAGGCGGCGCAGGACCTCCAGGGAGCGCTCCTTGACGGGGCGCCCGGAGAGGCCGCCGGTCTCCTTGACCAGGGCCGGGTCGGACGTGAGGCCGAGGCCCTCGCGGGCGATGGTGGTGTTGGTGGCGATGATGCCGTCGAGGCCGAGCTCCAGGGCGAGGTCGGCGACGGCGTCCACGTCCTCGTCGGCGAGGTCGGGGGCGATCTTGACCAGGAGGGGGACGCGGCGGTCGGTGACCGTGCGGTCGGCGGCCTCGCGCACCGCGGTGAGCAGCGGACGCAGCGACTCGGTGGCCTGGAGGTTGCGCAGGCCGGGGGTGTTCGGCGAGGAGACGTTGACGACGAGGTAGTCGGCGTGGGCGGCGAGCCGCTCCGTGGACTTCACGTAGTCGGCGGCGGCCTCGGCCTCCGGCACGACCTTGGTCTTGCCGATGTTGACGCCGACGACGGTCCGGAAGACCGGCGTACGGGCGGCGAGCCGGGCGGCGACGGCGGCGGAGCCCTCGTTGTTGAAGCCCATGCGGTTGATCAGGGCGCGGTCCGGCACCAGCCGGAAGAGCCGCTTCTTGGGGTTGCCGGGCTGCGCCTCGCCGGTCACCGTGCCGATCTCGACGTGGTCGAAGCCGAGCATCGCCATGCCGTCGATCGCGACCGCGTTCTTGTCGAAGCCGGCCGCGAGGCCGAAGGGGCCGTGCATCCGCAGGCCGAGGGCCTCGGTGCGCAGCTCCCGGTACCGGGGGGCGAGGACGGCCGCGACGAAGGTCCGCAGCACGGGGGTGCGGGCGGCGAGCCGGATCCAGCGGAAGGCCAGGTAGTGGGCCTTCTCGGGGTCCATGCGCTTGAAGACGAGGTCGAAGAAGAACTTGTACATGCTGTCGCTCCAGGTCATGACGAGGGGGACACCGCAGGTCTGCCGGTGTCCCCCTCCTCGTACGGGATGCTAGTCGCGGGCCGCGGTGAGGTGCTCCGCGTGCTCCTGGAGCGAGCGGACGCCCACGTCTCCGTGGTTGAGGGCGTCGATGCCCTGGACGGCCGCGGCGAGCGCCTGGACCGTGGTGAGGCACGGGACGCCGCGGGAGACCGCCGCCGTACGGATCTCGTAGCCGTCGAGGCGGCCGCCGGTGCCGTACGGGGTGTTGACGATCAGGTCGACCTGGCCGTCGTGGATCAGCTGGACGATCGTCTTCTCGCCGTTCGGGCCCTCGCCCTCGCTGAGCTTGCGGACGACGGTGGCGTTGATGCCGTTGCGCTTGAGGACCTCGGCGGTGCCGGAGGTGGCCATCAGCTCGAAGCCGTGGGCGACCAGCTCGCGGGCCGGGAAGATCATCGAGCGCTTGTCGCGGTTGGCGACGGAGATGAACGCGCGGCCCTTGGTGGGCAGCGGGCCGTAGGCGCCGGCCTGCGACTTGGCGTAGGCCGTGCCGAAGACCGAGTCGATGCCCATGACCTCGCCGGTGGAGCGCATCTCCGGGCCGAGGACGGTGTCCACGCCGCGGCCGTGGATGTCGCGGAAGCGCGACCACGGCATCACGGCCTCCTTGACGGAGATCGGCGCGTCGAACGGCAGGGTGCCGCCGTCGCCGTTCTTCGGCAGCAGGCCCTCGGCGCGCAGCTCGGCGACGGTGGCGCCGAGCGAGATGCGGGCGGCGGCCTTCGCGAGCGGCACGGCGGTCGCCTTCGAGGTGAAGGGGACGGTCCGGGAGGCGCGCGGGTTGGCCTCGAGGACGTAGAGGATGTCACCGGCCATGGCGAACTGGATGTTGATCAGTCCGCGGACGCCGACGCCCTTGGCGATGGCCTCGGTGGAGGCGCGCAGCCGCTTGATGTCGTAGCCGCCGAGGGTGATCGGGGGCAGGGCGCAGGCCGAGTCGCCGGAGTGGATGCCGGCCTCCTCGATGTGCTCCATGACGCCGCCGAGGTAGAGCTCCTCGCCGTCGTAGAGGGCGTCGACGTCGATCTCGATGGCGTCGTCGAGGAAGCGGTCGACCAGGACCGGCCGGGTGGGGCTGATCTCGGTGGACTCGGCGATGTACGACTCCAGGCGGGCCTCGTCGTACACGATCTCCATGCCGCGGCCGCCGAGCACGTACGAGGGGCGCACGAGGACGGGGTAGCCGATCTCGTCGGCGATGGCCTTGGCGCCGGCGAACGTGGTCGCGGTGCCGTGCTTGGGGGCGGGCAGGCCCGCCTCGGCGAGGACGCGGCCGAAGGCGCCGCGGTCCTCGGCGGCGTGGATGGCCTCAGGGGAGGTGCCGACGACCGGCACGCCGTTGTCCTTGAGCGCCTGCGACAGGCCGAGCGGGGTCTGGCCGCCGAGCTGGACGACGACGCCGGCGATCGGGCCCGCGAGGGACTCGGCGTGGACGATCTCCAGGACGTCCTCCAGGGTGAGCGGCTCGAAGTAGAGCCGGTCGGAGGTGTCGTAGTCGGTGGAGACGGTCTCGGGGTTGCAGTTGACCATCACGGTCTCGTAGCCCGCGTCGCTGAGCGCGAAGGAGGCGTGGACGCAGGAGTAGTCGAACTCGATGCCCTGGCCGATGCGGTTCGGGCCGGAGCCCAGGATGATCACCGCGGGCTTCTCGCGCGGCGCGACCTCGCTCTCCTCGTCGTACGAGGAGTAGAAGTACGGGGTCTTGGCGGCGAACTCGGCGGCGCAGGTGTCGACCGTCTTGTAGACCGGGCGGACGCCGAGGGCGTGGCGGACCTCGCGGACGACGTCCTCGCGCAGGCCGCGGATCTCGGCGATCTGGGCGTCGGAGAAGCCGTGGCGCTTGGCCTCGGCGAGCAGCTCCGGCTCCAGCTTGTCGGCGGCGGCCAGCTCGTCGGCGATCTCCTTGATCAGGAAGAGCTGGTCGACGAACCAGGGGTCGATCTTGGTGGCGTCGAAGACCTCCTCGGGCGTGGCGCCCGCGCGGATGGCCTGCATGACGGTGTTGATGCGGCCGTCGGTGGGGCGGACCGCCTCGCGGAGCAGCTCGGCCTTGTCGCCGGGCTCGCCGGTGAAGGCGAACTGCGAGCCCTTCTTCTCCAGGGAGCGCAGGGCTTTCTGGAGGGCCTCGGTGAAGTTGCGGCCGATCGCCATGGCCTCGCCGACCGACTTCATGGTCGTGGTCAGCGTGGAGTCGGCGGAGGGGAACTTCTCGAAGGCGAAGCGGGGGGCCTTGACGACGACGTAGTCGAGGGTGGGCTCGAAGGACGCCGGGGTCTTCTCCGTGATGTCGTTCGGGATCTCGTCGAGCGTGTAGCCGACGGCGAGCCGGGCGGCGATCTTGGCGATCGGGAAGCCGGTGGCCTTGGAGGCGAGGGCCGAGGAGCGGGAGACGCGCGGGTTCATCTCGATGACGATGATCCGGCCGTCGTCCGGGTTGACGGCGAACTGGATGTTGCAGCCGCCGGTGTCGACGCCGACCTCGCGGATGATCGCGATGCCGATGTCGCGCAGGCGCTGGTACTCGCGGTCGGTGAGGGTCATCGCCGGGGCGACGGTGATCGAGTCACCGGTGTGGACGCCCATCGGGTCGAAGTTCTCGATGGAGCAGACGACCACGACGTTGTCGTTCTTGTCGCGCATCAGCTCCAGCTCGTACTCCTTCCAGCCGAGGATGGACTCCTCCAGGAGCACCTCGGTGGTCGGGGAGAGCGTGAGGCCCTGGCCGGCGATGCGGCGCAGCTCCTCCTCGTCGTGGGCGAAGCCGGAGCCGGCGCCGCCCATGGTGAAGGAGGGGCGGACGACGACGGGGTAGCCGCCGAGCGTCTCGACGCCCTTGAGGACGTCGTCCATGGAGTGGCAGATCACCGAGCGGGCGGACTCGCCGTGGCCGATCTTGGCGCGGACGGCCTCGACGACGCCCTTGAAGAGGTCGCGGTCCTCGCCCTTGTGGATGGCCTCGACGTTGGCGCCGATGAGCTCGACGCCGTACTTGTCGAGGACGCCCTGCTCGTGCATGGAGATCGCGGTGTTGAGCGCGGTCTGGCCGCCGAGGGTGGGCAGGAGGGCGTCGGGGCGCTCCTTGGCGATGATCTTCTCGACGAACTCGGGGGTGATCGGCTCGACGTAGGTGGCGTCGGCGATCTCCGGGTCGGTCATGATCGTGGCCGGGTTGGAGTTGACCAGGATCACCCGCAGGCCCTCGGCCTTGAGGATGCGGCACGCCTGGGTGCCGGAGTAGTCGAACTCGGCGGCCTGGCCGATGACGATCGGGCCGGAGCCGATGACCAGGACGGACTGGATATCGGTGCGCTTAGGCACGCTCGGCCTCCATCAGGGATACGAAACGGTCGAAGAGGTACGCGGCGTCGTGCGGGCCCGCGGCCGCCTCGGGGTGGTACTGGACGGAGAAGGCCGGCTGGTCGAGCAGCTGCAGGCCCTCCACGACGTTGTCGTTCAGGCAGACGTGGGAGACCTCGGCGCGCCCGTAGGGCGTGTCGGAGACCTTGTCGAGGGGCGCGTCGACGGCGAAGCCGTGGTTGTGCGCGGTGACCTCGACCTTGCCGGTGGTGCGGTCCTGGACGGGCTGGTTGATGCCCCGGTGGCCGTACTTCAGCTTGTAGGTGCCGAAGCCGAGGGCGCGGCCGAGGATCTGGTTGCCGAAGCAGATGCCGAAGAGAGGCGTCCGGCGCTCCAGGACGGCCTGCATGACGGCGACGGGGCCGTCGGCGGTGGCGGGGTCGCCGGGGCCGTTCGAGAAGAACACGCCGTCGGGGTCGACCGCGTAGATGTCCTCGGCGGTGGCGGTGGCGGGCAGGACGTGGACCTCGATGCCGCGCTCGGCCATGCGGTGCGGGGTCATGCCCTTGATGCCGAGGTCGACGGCGGCGACGGTGAACTTCTTCTCGCCGATCGCGGGGACGACGTACGTCTCCTTGGTGGCGACCTCGGCGGAGAGGTTCGCGCCCTTCATCTGGGGCTGTGCCTGCACGCGGGCGAGCAGCTCGCCGTCGGGGGCGACGGCCTCGCCGGAGAAGATGCCGACGCGCATGGCGCCGCGCTCGCGGAGGTGCCGGGTGAGGGCGCGGGTGTCGATGCCGGAGATGCCGACGACGCCCTGGCGCTCCAGCTCCTCGTCGAGGGTGCGGGTGGCGCGCCAGCTGGAGGTGACGCGGGCGGGGTCGCGGACGACGTAGCCGGAGACCCAGATGCGGCCGGACTCGGGGTCCTCGTCGTTGACGCCGGTGTTGCCGACGTGGGGGGCCGTCATGACCACGACCTGGCGGTGGTACGACGGGTCGGTGAGGGTCTCCTGGTAGCCGGACATGCCGGTGGAGAACACGGCCTCGCCGAAGGTCTCCCCCACGGCCCCGTAGGCGCGGCCGCGGAAGGTGCGGCCGTCCTCCAGGACGAGTACGGCGGGAACCTTGCTGGCTCCCCTGGTGGAGGTCGTCATCGCGCGATGCCTTCCGTCGTGGTTTCGGTGTGCGTGGAGTTGATGGCCTCGACCCAGGCCGTGTGCTCGGCCGCGCGGTCGGACCGGAAGCCGGAGTCGAGCAGCTTGTCGCCGTGCGCCCAGGTCACGACCAGCAGTCCGCCCTCGGCGAGGACCTTGCCGGCGATGCCCTTGTCGAGGCGGGCCTCGCGCAGGGCGGCGGCCGGGATGAGGAAGTCGTTCGCCCCGGGGCGTACGACCGAGATCCCGGCGTCGGTGAGCGTGAGCTCGACCCGGCTGCGGGTGCCGAGGCCATGGGCGACGATCCGGTCGAGCCACTGCCCGGCGGTCGTGGACCCGTGGTAGCGCCCGCTGAGGGTCAGTGTCGCCGCGCCGGTCGTCTCCGGCACGGTGGGGAGCTCGGGCAGGTCCGACTGGAGGCTGCCGCGCCACTTCCATCCCTGGCGCATGAGCCAGTAGACGAAGGCGATGAAGAGGAGCAGTCCGGCGACCCAGCCGAGCCGCGCGGCCCAGTCGGTCACCTCCGCCGACTTCTGGTCCGCAGCGTCTGCGGCGATGGTGATGAGTGGTGTCACGCCAGCTTCCCGTCCATGACCGTTGCCCTGCCCCGCAGGAAGGTGTGGGTGACGCGCCCCGGCAGCTCGCGGCCCTCGTAGGGGGTGTTGCGGCTGCGGGAGGCGAAGCCCGCGGGGTCCACGACACCACGGTAAGCCGGATCGACCAGCGTCAGGTTCGCGGGCTCACCTGCCGAGACGGGGCGGCCGTGGCCGGTGGCCCGTCCGATCCGCGCGGGGGCGAAGGACATCCGGTCGGCGACGCCGGCCCAGTCGAGGAGGCCGGTCTCGACCATCGTCTGCTGGACGACGGAGAGGGCGGTCTCCAGGCCGACCATGCCCATGGCGGCCGCGGCCCACTCGCAGTCCTTGTCCTCGTGCGGGTGCGGGGCGTGGTCGGTGGCGACGATGTCGATGGTGCCGTCGGCGAGAGCCTCGCGCAGGGCCAGGACGTCACGCTCGGTGCGCAGCGGCGGGTTGACCTTGTAGACGGGGTTGTACGAGCGGACCAGCTCGTCCGTGAGGAGGAGGTGGTGGGGGGTGACCTCGGCGGTGACGTCGATGCCGCGGGACTTGGCCCAGCGGACGATCTCGACGGAGCCGGCGGTGGAGAGGTGGCAGATGTGTACGCGGGAGCCGACGTGCTCGGCGAGGAGGACGTCGCGGGCGATGATCGACTCCTCGGCGACGGCGGGCCAGCCGCCGAGGCCGAGCTCCGCGGAGACGACGCCCTCGTTCATCTGGGCGCCTTCGGTGAGGCGGGGCTCCTGGGCGTGCTGGGCGACGACGCCGCCGAAGGCCTTCACGTACTCCAGGGCGCGGCGCATGATCACGGCGTCGTCGACGCACTTGCCGTCGTCGGAGAAGACGGTGACGCCTGCGGCGGAGTCGTGCATGGCGCCGAGCTCGGCGAGCTTCTTGCCCTCCAGGCCGACGGTGACGGCGCCGATGGGCTGCACGTCGCAGTAGCCGGACTCCTTGCCGAGCCGGTAGACCTGCTCGACGACGCCGGCGGTGTCGGCGACGGGGAAGGTGTTGGCCATGGCGAAGACGGCGGTGAAGCCGCCGGTGGCGGCCGCGCGGGTGCCGGTGAGGACGGTCTCGGAGTCCTCGCGGCCGGGCTCGCGCAGGTGGGTGTGGAGGTCGACGAGGCCGGGCAGCAGGATCTGGCCCTCGGCCTCGACGACGGTGGCGCCCTCGGCGGAGAGGCCTGTGCCGACCTGCGCGATGGTCTCGCCGTCGATCAGGACGTCCTGGACGTCGCCGCCGAGCACCTGCGCACCGCGGATAAGGATCTTGCTCATGGTTACTTGCTCTCCTCGGTACGGGTGACGTGGGCGGGCTCGGAGCCACCGAGCAGCAGGTAGAGGACGGCCATGCGGATGGAGACGCCGTTGGCGACCTGCTCGACGACCGTGCAGCGGTCGGAGTCGGCGACCTCGGCGGTGATCTCCATGCCGCGGACCATGGGACCGGGGTGCATGACGACGGCGTGCTCGGGCATCTTCGCCATCCGGTGGCCGTCGAGCCCGTACCGGCGCGAGTACTCGCGCTCGGTCGGGAAGAAGGCGGCGTTCATCCGCTCGCGCTGCACACGCAGCATCATCACCGCGTCGGACTTCGGCAGCACGCTGTCGAGGTCGTACGAGATCTCGCACGGCCAGGTCTCGACGCCGACGGGGACGAGGGTGGGCGGGGCGACCAGGGTGACCTCGGCGCCGAGGGTGTGCAGCAGGTCGACGTTGGAGCGGGCGACGCGGCTGTGCAGGACGTCGCCGACGATCGTGATGCGCTTGCCCGTGAGGTCCTGGCCGAGGCCGGCGTCGCGGCCGACGAGGCGGCGACGCATGGTGAAGGCGTCCAGGAGCGCCTGCGTGGGGTGCTGGTGGGTGCCGTCGCCCGCGTTGATCACGGGGGCGTCGATCCAGCCGGAGGTGGCGAGGCGGTACGGGGCGCCGGAGGCGCTGTGCCGGATGACGACCGCGTCGACGCCCATGGCCTCCAGGGTCTGCGCGGTGTCCTTGAGGGACTCGCCCTTGGAGACGCTGGAGCCCTTGGCCGCGAAGTTGATCACGTCGGCGGAGAGGCGCTTCTCGGCGGCCTCGAAGGAGATCCGGGTCCGGGTGGAGTCCTCGAAGAAGAGGTTGCAGATGGTCCGGCCGCGCAGGGTCGGGAGCTTCTTGATGGGCCGGTCGGCCACCCGGGCCATCTCCTCGGCGGTGTCGAGGATCAGGACGGCGTCGTCGCGGGTGAGGTCGGCGGCCGAGATGAGGTGACGCATCATCGGGGTTTCTCTCCGGAGTGGGGAGTGTGCGGGCGTGCGGGGGCGCGGGGGTGCCCCGGGCCCCGGCGGGATGGCCGGTCCGGCTAGGAGGAGGCGGGCTTGCTGCCGAGCAGCACGGTGTCGCGGCCGTCCTCCTCGGCGAGCTGCACCTTGACCGTCTCCCGCAGCGACGTGGGGAGGTTCTTTCCGACGTAGTCGGCGCGGATCGGGAGTTCGCGGTGGCCGCGGTCGACGAGGACGGCGAGCTGGACCGCGCGGGGGCGGCCGATGTCGCCGAGGGCGTCGAGGGCGGCGCGGATGGTGCGACCGGAGAAGAGCACGTCGTCGACGAGGACGACGAGGCGGCCGTCGACGCCGTCACCGGGGATCTCGGTGCGGCCGATGGCGCGGGCGGGCTTCATCCGCAGGTCGTCGCGGTACATGGTGATGTCGAGCGAGCCGACCGGGATCGTGGCGCCGGTGATCGATGCGAGCTTGTCGGCGAGCCGCCGGGCGAGGAAGACGCCGCGGGTGGGAATGCCGAGGAGGACCACGTCGTCGGCGCCCTTGGCGCGCTCGACGATCTCGTGGGCGATGCGGGTGAGAACCCGCGCGATGTCGGGGGCCTCGAGAACGGGCCTGGCCACATCGGTGTGCTGCTGTGCGTCCATGTGAAAACGGACCTCCTTCTCCGCCTCACGGGACGGATCTTAAAGGACGTCGGAATTGCGTCCTCGACTCTACCAGGGGTGGACGAGTGCCCTGGTCACACCCCCGTCGCCGCGCGGTGTGCCGTCCCCCGGGAGGGGGCGGTACCGACCGTTCGGCTTGACGGGAAAGAGTAACGCTGCGTAACCTCACAGTGAGTTACCAGCCGCGCGGCGCAGCCGCATGTCGTCACAGCGTCCGGGAGCGTTATGTCCAGCGAATACGCAAAGCAGCTCGGGGCCAAACTCCGCGCCATCCGCACCCAGCAGGGTCTTTCCCTCCACGGGGTGGAGGAGAAGTCCCAGGGCCGCTGGAAGGCCGTCGTGGTCGGCTCGTACGAGCGCGGCGACCGCGCGGTGACCGTGCAGCGCCTGGCGGAGCTCGCGGACTTCTACGGGGTGCCGGTGCAGGAGCTGCTGCCGGGCACGACCCCGGGCGGCGCCGCCGAGCCGCCGCCGAAGCTGGTCCTGGACCTGGAGCGCCTCGCCCACGTCCCGCAGGAGAAGGCCGGCCCCCTCCAGCGCTACGCCGCGACGATCCAGTCGCAGCGCGGCGACTACAACGGCAAGGTGCTGTCGATCCGCCAGGACGACCTGCGCACGCTCGCCGTCATCTACGACCAGTCGCCCTCGGTCCTGACCGAGCAGCTGATCAGCTGGGGCGTGCTCGACGCGGACGCGCGTCGCGCGGTCACCCACGAGGAGGGCTGACCGCCCCGCGGTTCCTCTGCAGAAACGTGCCGCCGGGCCCGTGGACGTCATCCGACGCCACGGGCCCGGCGCCTTTTCCGTCCCCGTTCGCGCATCCGGACACACGAAGGGGCCCGCAGCACCCCGAGTGCTGTGGGCCCCTTCGACTGCCGGTGGCGGTGGAGGACTAGGCCTCGACGTCCCGGCGCAGACGCGGCTTCAGGTCCTTGAAGCGCGCCAGCAGACCGTTGACGAAGGTCGGGGACTCGTCCGTGGAGAACTCCTTGGCGAGCTGCACGGCCTCGTCGATCGCGACCGCGTCCGGCGTGCCGTCCTCCCAGATCAGCTCGTACGCGCCGAGGCGCACGATGTTCCGGTCGGCGACCGGCATCCGGTCGAGCTCCCAGTCCACCGCGTAGGTGGCGATGAGCTCGTCGATGCGCGCGACGTGCGACGCGTACCCCTCGACCAGCTGCATGGTGAACTCGTTCACCGGCGGCTGGCGGTCGTCGGACCGCGCGTGCCGCACCTGGTCGGCGAGGACCTCCTGCACGGAGGCACCGCGCTGGTCGGCCTCGAACAGGATCTGGAAGGCCCTCCTGCGGGCCTTGCTCCGGGCGGCCACGGTTAGTCGTTCACCCGGCCGAGGTAGTCGCTGGTGCGGGTGTCGACCTTGACCTTCTCACCGGTGGTGACGAAGAGCGGGACCTGGATCTCGTGGCCGGTCTCCAGCTTGGCGGGCTTGGTGCCACCGGTGGAGCGGTCGCCCTGGACGCCCGGGTCGGTGTGCTCGATCGTCAGGACGACGGCGGCCGGGAGCTCGACGTAGAGCACCTCGCCCTCGTGGCGCGCGACCGACGCGGTGAAGCCCTCGATGAGGAAGTTGGCGGCGTCGCCGACGGCCTTCTTGTCGACGTGCAGCTGGTCGTAGGTCTCCATGTCCATGAAGACGAAGTACTCGCCGTCCATGTAGGAGAACTGCATGTCGCGGCGGTCGATGGTGGCCGTCTCGACCTTCACGCCCGCGTTGAAGGTCTTGTCGACGACCTTGCCGGACATGACGTTCTTGAGCTTGGTGCGCACGAAGGCCGGGCCCTTGCCGGGCTTGACGTGCTGGAACTCGACGACGGACCAGAGCTGGCCGCCTTCGAGCTTGAGCACCATGCCGTTCTTGAGGTCGTTCGTGGAAGCCACGGTTGCGGAATCTCCTGGACTGACGTGGGACCGGGGAGGCGTGCGCGCCTTACAGCGCGAGCAGCTCCTTGGTCGTAATGGTGAGTAGCTCGGGTCCGCCGTCCGCCTCCTGGCGTACGACGAGCGTGTCATCGATCCGGACCCCGCCCCGGCCCGGGAGGTGGACCCCCGGTTCGACGGTGACCGGCACACAAGCGTCCAGTTTACCCATGGCCGAGGGTGAGAGCTGCGGGTCCTCGTCGATTTCGAGCCCCACACCGTGCCCGGTGAGCGGGACCGCCGTCTCCCCGTGGCCCGCGGCGTCGAGGATCTGCCGGGCCGCGCGGTCCACGTCGCGGTATCCGGCGCCCGGCACGAGGGACTCCCGGCCGGCCCGCTGAGCGGCGAAGACGAGTTCGTACAGCTCGATCTGCCAGTCGGCGGGCGCCGTGCCGATGACGAAGGTCCGGCCGATCTCGCAGCGGTAGCCGCGGTAGTCGGCGCCGAGGCAGACGGAGAGGAAGTCGCCCTCCTCGACGCGCCGGTCGGTGGGCCGGTGGCCCCGGCGGCCGGAGTGCGGGCCGGTGGCGACGGAGGTGGGGAAGGCGGCGCCGTCCGCGCCGTGGTCGACGAGCCGTCGCTCCAGCTCCAGGGCGAGGTGGCGCTCGGTCCTGCCGACGAGGATGGACTCCAGGAGTTCACCGAGGGCCTGGTCGGCGATCTCGGCGGCGATCCTCAGACAGGCGATCTCGTCCTCGTCCTTGACGATCCTCAGCTGCTCGACGGCGCAGGCGAGGTCGGCGAGGCGCAGGGCGGGGACGACGGCGCCCATGGCGCGGTGCCGGGCCACGGTGAGGTCGTGCTCCTCGACGGCGAGGGCGTCGGCGCCCGCCCGCCGGGCGAGGTCGACGGCGGCGACGGCCGGGTCCCCTCCCCCGAGGGGGATCACCTGCTGCCGGAGCATCTCGTCGAGCCGTCCGTCGGCGGGTTCGCCGCCGGGGGCGGTGGGGCAGAGCAGCACGTCCGCGTCGGGCTCGGGGCCGACGAGGAGGACGGCCCCGGGGGGCGAACCGCCCGCGAGATAGCGGACGTTGGCGGGGCGGGAGACCAGGGCCGCCGGGCTGCCCGCGGCCGCGCACCTGTCGCGCAGCCGTACGCGGCGGTCCGCATACACCTCTGACATGCTTTCGAGCCTACGAGCCGCCGCCCGCTCCGGCCTGTTCTACGGGGCCGACCGGGCCCGCCCGGCCGACGCGGCCGGACGGGGACGGAGGGGACGGAGCGCTTCACCAGGCGGGCGGGCTCGCTATCGCGCGGGCCAGGACCTCGTCGAGGACGCGGGCGGTGGTCTCGACGTCGTACGTGGAGTTGTCGATGATCGGCAGGCCCGAGCCGTACCAACCGGCCATCCGGCCGTGGATCGCGGCGACCTCCTCGTCGGAGAGGCGCCGGTTGCCGCTGCGCTCGGCGTTGCGCTCCAGGACGATCTCCAGGCCGGGCAGGAGCACGACGGGGAGCAGGCCGGGGCCGACGTGCCGCTTCCAGCCGCCGAGGCCGACGACGGGCCGGTCGGGGAAGACGGCGTCGTCGAGGATGCAGGAGATGCCGTTGGCGAGGAAGTTGCGCGCGGCGAAGCCGCAGGTGCGGCGGGCGAGCCGGTACTGCGCCTCGGAGTTCTCGTTCCATCCGGACTGGGGGTCGGCGAAGCCGGAGCAGACCCATTCGCGGACGTCGTCGAGGCTGACGTGCGCGGTGGGGACGCGCCGCCGCTGGGCCCAGTGCCGGGCGACGGTCGTCTTGCCCGCCCCGGCGGGGCCGATGAGCAGGACGGCGAGGGTGGCGCTCCCGGTGCCCGCGCCGTGCTCGACGGGGGGCGTCAGCGGTCCCGGAGCCGCCGGGACCTGGCCCGTCACGACGTCGGCGTGGTGCGGCGGCATGGACGGCGGCGCTACCGGAGAAACGGCGGGCGGTGCCGCCGGGGGTACGGCTCCGGGGGCGCCCCAGCCGGGCGCGCCGGGGCTCGGCGCGCCGGACGGCGGAGGGGGCGGGGGCGCGTGCGGGGGCCGGTGGCCGCCCGGCTGGAGTGCGGGGTGCACGCCGAGCCGCGCTCCGGCCTGCGGCGCGCCGCCCGCCGCCCCGCTCGCGCTGCCCTGCTGTTCGGGCGGTGGCAGCGGACCCCCCACTGCGTGCTGCATCCGGCGCCACTCCGTCCCGTACGACTGCTGTTTCCGGTCTCCCGGCTTTCCCGGGGTCGGCGGAACGTTACCGCCCCGGCCCCCCACAGGGGGAACGGACGGGACCGCTCCCACGTGCCCGCCCGGCCCGATCGGGGGCCCCGGAGCCCGCCGGTACCGGCCTCGGGGCCGCCCGCCGGGGACGTCGCGAGTCGGGCCGGGTACCGCCCCCACCCGCCTGCCCCGGCCCCTGTCGCACCAAACCGGGTGCCCCGGAGCCCGCCCGGCGGCCCCCGGGCGCGGCGCGTCTCAGCCGGCCGACCGCTCCAGCTCCTCGGCGAGCGCCCGCAGCGCCAGCCGGTAGGAGCCGATGCCGAACCCGGCGACGGTCCCGGTCGCCACGGCCGCGACGACCGAGGTGTGCCGGAACTCCTCGCGGGCGTACGGGTTCGAGATGTGCACCTCGATCAGCGGGGCGGTCCGCTGCGCGGCCGCGTCCCGCATCCCGTACGAGTAGTGCGTGAACGCCCCGGGGTTGATCACCACGGGGACCGAACCGTCCGCGGCCTCGTGGAGCCAGCGGATCATCTCGCCCTCGTCGTTCGTCTCCCGGACCTCGACGTCGAAGCCGAGCTCCGCGCCGAGGCTCCGGCAGGACTCGACGAGCCCCTTGTAGGAGGTCGCGCCGTAGATGTCGGGCTCGCGGGAGCCGAGCCGGCCCAGGTTCGGGCCGTTCAGCACGAGGACGCGGCGCGGCTCGCTCACGCGGACACCTCGCCGTAGGCCGCGACCAGGACGGCCGGGTCGGGGCCCTCCAGGACGGTCGGCTTGCCGAGCCCGTCGAGCACGATGAAGCGCAGCAGGTCGCCGCGGGACTTCTTGTCCACCTTCATCGTCTCCAGGAGATTCGGCCACTGGTCGCCGCGGTACGTCAGCGGCAGGCCGACGGCCTCCAGGACGGTGCGGTGCCGGTCGGCGGTGGCGTCGTCGAGGCGGCCGGCGAGCCGGCCCAGCTCGGCGGCGAAGACCATGCCGACGGAGACGGCGGCGCCGTGCCGCCACTTGTACCGCTCGTTCTTCTCGATGGCGTGGGCGAGCGTGTGGCCGTAGTTGAGGATCTCGCGGCGGCCGGCCTCCTTGAGGTCGCCGGAGACGACCTCGGCCTTCACCTTGATCGACCGGACGATCAGCTCGGCGGTGTGCCGCCCCGCGGGCGTACGGGCCGCCTGCGGGTCCTCCTCGACGAGGTCCAGGATGACCGGGTCGGCGATGAAGCCGGCCTTGATGATCTCGGCGAGCCCGCTGACGTAGTCGTGCACGGGCAGCGAGTCGAGCGCGGCGAGGTCGCAGAGGACGCCGGCCGGCGGGTGGAACGCGCCGACCAGGTTCTTGCCCTCGGCGGTGTTGATGCCGGTCTTGCCGCCGACGGCCGCGTCGACCATGGCGAGGACCGTGGTCGGCACGGCGATCCAGCGGACGCCCCGCAGCCAGGTCGCGGCGACGAAGCCGGCCAGGTCGGTGGTGGCGCCGCCGCCGACGCCGACGATGACGTCGGTGCGGGTGAAGCCGGTCTGGCCGAGCGCCTTCCAGCAGTACGCGGCGACCTCGGCGGTCTTCGCCTCCTCGGCGTTCGGCACCTGGATGGCGACGGCCTCGTAGCCCTGGTCGGCGAGGTCCTCGCGGAGCGCCTCGCCGGTCTCGGCCAGCGCCTCCGGGTGGATGACCGCGACCCGCTTGGCCTGCGGGCCGATGAGCGAGGGCAGTTCGCCGAGCAGCTGCCGGCCGACCAGCACCTCGTACGGCTCCGTGCCCGCGCTGCCTCCGACGGGGATGCGGGTCACCTGGTCCTGGTCCGTCATACGTCCTTCAGCTCCAGTGCGTCGAGGACCGCCTGGGCGACCTCTTCGGGGGTCCGCTCGTCGGTGGCGACGACGACCGTTGCGACTTCGGTGTACAGGTGGCGGCGCGCCTCCATCAGCTCGCGCCACTGGCGGCGCGGGTTGACGGCGAGCAGCGGCCGCGCGGTGTTGAGCCCGACCCGGCGTACGGCTTCCTCGACGTCCATCGAGAGGTACGCGACGGGCAGGCCGGCGAGCAGGGCGCGGGTGTCGTCGTCGAGGACGGCGCCGCCGCCGAGGGCGAGGACGCCCTCGTGTTCGGCGACGGCCGCGGCGACGGCCGCCCGCTCCAGGGCCCGGAAGTGCTCCTCGCCGTCCTCGACGAAGATGTCGGAGATCTCCCGGCCCTCGGCGGCGACGATGTCGGCGTCGGTGTCCCGGTAGGGCGCGCCGAGCCGTTCGGCGAGGAGCGCGCCCACCGTGGACTTGCCGGAGCCCATCGGTCCGACGAGGACGACCAGCGGTCCGCCGGTCACCGGATGTGGAGGTTGTCGAGGTACGACCGCACGTTGCGGCGGGTCTCGGGGACCGAGTCGCCGCCGAACTTCTCCAGGACGGCGTCGGCGAGCACGAGCGCGACCATGGCCTCGGCGACGATGCCGGCGGCCGGGACGGCGCAGACGTCGGAGCGCTGGTGGTGGGCGGCCGCGGCCTCGCCGGTGACGACGTCGACGGTGGCGAGGGCGCGCGGGACGGTCGCGATCGGCTTCATCGCCGCGCGGACGCGGAGCAGTTCGCCGGTGGTGAGGCCGCCCTCGGTGCCGCCGGAGCGGCCGGAGGTGCGGCGGATGCCCTCGTCGGTCTTCACGATCTCGTCGTGGGCCTTCGAGCCGGGCACGCGGGCCAGCTCGAAGCCGTCGCCGACCTCGACGCCCTTGATGGCCTGGATGCCCATGAGGGCGGCGGCGAGCCGGGCGTCGAGGCGCCGGTCCCAGTGGACGTGCGAGCCGAGGCCGACGGGGACGCCGTAGGCGAGGACCTCGACGACGCCGCCGAGGGTGTCGCCGTCCTTGTGGGCCTGGTCGATCTCGGCGACCATCGCCTTCGACGCGTCGGCGTCGAGGCAGCGGACCGGGTCGGCGTCGAGCTTCTCGACGTCGGCGGGGGTCGGGTAGACGCCGTACGGCGCCTTGGCGGCGGCCAGCTCGACGACGTGGCTGACGATCTCGATGCCCGCGGCCTCCTTGAGGAAGGAGCGGGCGACGGCGCCGAGGGCGACACGGGCGGCGGTCTCGCGGGCGCTGGCGCGCTCCAGGATGGGCCGGGCCTCGTCGAAGCCGTACTTCTGCATGCCGGCGAGGTCGGCGTGACCGGGCCGGGGCCGGGTCAGCGGCGCGTTGCGGCCGGTCTCCTTGAGCTCGGACGGGTCGACCGGGTCGGCCGACATGACCTTCTCCCACTTGGGCCACTCGGTGTTGCCGACCATGACGGCGATCGGGGAGCCGAGGGAGAGCCCGTGGCGGACCCCGCCGAGGAAGGTGATCTCGTCCTGCTCGAACTTCATCCGGGCGCCGCGTCCATAGCCGAGGCGGCGGCGTGCGAGGTGGTCGGCCACCAGCTCAGTGGTGACCGGGACACCGGCCGGAAGACCCTCAAGGGTCGCGACCAGCGCGGGTCCGTGGGACTCCCCAGCGGTCAGCCAACGCAACCTGCTCAACGATGCTCCTCATGCTCGCGCCTGGGCACTGCGACGACGCGGCCGGGTGCGCGGCCCTGGCCCGCCGCTCCTGATCCTCCCACGTCCGGGGCGTGCGTCCGGTCTCCGGTCCAGCTATCGGACGTCCGTCTCGCTCCTGTGGGCGGCCCGGTCCTCCTCGGCGGGCGTGCCGGACCGTTTCCGCAACCAGCCCAGGACGAGGTGGACGATCAAGGCGGCGGCGACCGCGAGCAGCGGGTACCTGATCCATTCGGGCAGGTTGTCGAAGACGGCCGCGAAGATCAGGCGCGCGATGTCGCCGGCGGCGTCCCACCGGGACGCCAGGACCGTTTCTCCAGCCGTGCCCATCGCTGTTCCCCCCGTGCTCCGCTCGATACGGAGGGGAAGACTACCGAGCCTCGGTCGGCGCTCCGCCGGGGCCCTGGCCGGGCTCCAGGAGGTGGTCCGGCCGGGGCCCTGGCGGGGCTCTCCCCGGGGGTGTCTAGCGGGCCGCCAGTGCCTGTTCGCCCGCCGCGCGCATCGCCGCGAGCGGGGCCTTCGGGACGCCCGTCATCTGCTCGACCTGGAGCACGGCCTGGTGGACGAGGAGGTCGAGGCCGCCGACGACCTTGCCCGCGCGGTCGGACCAGGCCGCCGCGAGGGCGGTCGGCCAGGGGTCGTACAGGACGTCGAAGAGCGTGCCGACGCGGTCGGGGACGGCGGCGGCGAGGGCGTTGGTGGTGCCGGCCGGCGTGGTGGCGATCACCAGCGGCGCGGCCAGCGCCTCGGCCGCGTCGTCCCAGGCGGCGGTGTGCACGACGACGCCGAGCCGCTCGCCCCAGCCGCGCATCTCCTCGGCCCGGGCCTCGCTGCGTACGTACGCGGTGACGGGACCGGCGCAGACGCGGGCGAGCGCGGCGAGGGCGGAGGAGGCGGTGGCACCGGCGCCGAGGATCGCCGCCGACTCCACCTTCTCGACGCCCCGCTCGCGCAGGGCGGCGATCATGCCGGGGATGTCGGTGTTGTCGCCGACCCGGCGTCCGTCCTCGCGGAGGACGACGGTGTTGACGGCCTCGACGGAGGCGGCCGTGTCGCTGACCTCGTCGAGCAGCGGGATGATCGCCCGCTTGAGCGGCATGGTCAGCGACAGTCCGGCCCAGCTCGCGTCGAGCTCGCCCACGAAGCCGGGCAGCGCGGCCTCGTCGACCTCGAAGCGCTCGTACGACCAGTCGTCGAGGCCGAGCTCGGCGTACGCGGCCCGGTGCAGCACCGGGGAGAGCGAGTGCGCGATCGGCGAACCGAGGACCGCGGCGCGCCGGCCCGTCTCGCTAGTCCGTGTTGGCATTGAACTTGTCCCTCAGCCTCTCGTGCTCCGCCAGCGTCTTGGCGAACTCCGTCTTGTTCATGCCGTCGGTGGCGACGAAGTAGATCCAGCCGTCCTTCGTCGGGTCGAGCGCGGCGGCGAGGGCCACGTTGCCGGGGTTGCCGATCGGGCCGGGCGGGAGCCCCTTGTGCCGGTACGTGTTGTACGGGTCGGTGTTGCTGTTGGCTTCCTTCTCCGAGATCTTGATCTCGCTCTGACCCTTCAGGTAGTTCAGGGTCGAGTCGAACTGGAGCCGCTGGTTGGTCTCGAAGTTGTCGGGCTGCAGGCGGTTGTAGATGACCTCCGCCATCTTGCGGAAGTCGTCGTGGGTCTTGCCCTCCGCCTGGACCAGGCTCGCGACGGTGACCAGGTCCCAGGCCCCCGTGAGGCCGAGCGACCGCGCCTTCGCGTCCAGCTCCAGCTTCGCGTACTCCTGGTTGGCGCGGCTGACCATCTTCCGGAGCGCGTCCTCGGGCTTGGTGCCCTTGGCGACGGGGTAGCTCGCCGGGAAGAGGAAGCCCTCCAGCGGGTCCTTGAGGTCGTCGTGGTTCTTCGCCCAGTCGGGCAGGCCGAGGGAGTCGGCGTTTGCGACCGCGATCTCCTTGGTGCTGCCCGGCTCCAGACCCAGACGCTCGTCCAGCTTCTCGTACACCCAGGCGTTGCGCTTGCCCTCGGGGATGATGAAGTTCGACTGGCTCACCGGATCGAGCAGCAGCTTGACGGCGCTCTCGGCCGACATCTCCTTCTTCAGCGTGTAGACGCCGGCCTGGATCGAGAGCCCCCGCGGGTCCTTCGACTGCGCCGAGACGAAGGCGTCGACGCTCTTGACCACGCCCGCCTTCTTGAGGATGTTGCCGATCTCGTAGCCGCCCGCGGCCTTGGGGATCTCGACCTGGACCTCGCCGGTGCCAGTGCCCGCGAAGTCGGGGGCCGCGCCGAACTGGCCCTTCCAGAAGGTGTAGCCGACATAGCCCAGGCCGCCGACGCCACCGGCGAGGACGAGGGCCACGACGAGACAGGCCACACCGTTCTTGCCTTTGCGTTTCTTTGCTTTGCTCCGGCGCTCGCGGTCGCGGTCGCCACCGCCCCCGCGGGAGCCGCGCCCACGGCTGTCCGGCTCCTCGGCGTACCCCTCGTCGGAGTCGTCCCCCGTGAAGAAGGGGTGGTTCTCCTCCTCGTGCTCCGGCTCCGGTTCGGGCTCCGGCGTCGGCGGGTTCTGCCGGCGGCGGCCCGGCGGCTCGGGCGGCGGATAGGCCTCGGGGGTGCCGTAGAGGTCGGGGTTCTGGCCGCCGTACGGATCGGCCGGGGGCGCGCCGTAGGGCATGGCCGCCTGGCCGGTCTCCCAGTGGCCGTCGTACTGCTGTCCGGTGTGCCCGGGCGTGTCGTAGTCGCCCGGGTACCCCGTCCGTCCGTACTGCTCCTGGTCGTACGCCTGCTGGTACTGCTGCTGGTGCGCCTGCTCCTGGTACTGCTGCTGGTACTGCTCCTGGTGGTACTGCCGCTGCGGGTCGACGTACCCCTGCGGCTGCTGCTGGTACGGGTCGCCCGCGTAGCCCTGGCCGTACGGGTCCTGGTAGCCGTGCCCGCCCTGGGGCATCTGCTGCGGCTGCTGGTGGTACTGCTGCTGGCCCTCCCACCCCTGGTCCCCGTACAGGGGGTCCGTGGGGTGCCACGGTTCGGAGCCCGGGCTCCGGCCATACTCAGTCATCGATCCCCAAACAGCCGCGAGGCTTCCGGACGATCCGCCTCTACGTTGTACGGCAGCTGTTCGAACACCGCCGCATCGCGCGGAACGTTACCGTATCGCGATCAGATGACCACTTCGACGCCCTCACCGGGCGGATTACCTGATACCCGTTCGGACTCAAGAGCGTTCTGGAGGATGATCACGGCGGCGGCCTGGTCGATCACGGACCGCCCCTTCTTCGCCTTCACTCCCGAGGCCCGCAGCCCCTGCGTCGCGCTGACCGTCGTCATCCGCTCGTCGACCAGGCGGACCGGCACCGGGGCGATGCCCTTCGCCATCTCCCGGGCGAAGGCGCGGACCTTGGTCGCGGCCGGACCCTCCCGCCCGCTGAGCGAGCGGGGCAGGCCCACGACGACCTCGATCGGCTCGTACTCCTCGACGATCTGGCGGAGCCGCCGGTGGGCGGCCGGGACGTCACGTCCCGGCACGGTCTCCACCGGCGTGGCGAGGACCCCGTCGGGGTCGCACGAGGCGACCCCGATCCGGGCGTCCCCGACGTCGACGGCGAGTCGTCGTCCTCGTCGCATCAGGCCGTTTCCACAACCAGGCGCTCCACGGCGGCGATGGCCTCGCCGACCGCCTCCGGGTTCTGGCCGCCGCCCTGGGCGACGTCCGGCTTGCCGCCGCCACCGCCGCCGAGGGTCTTGGCGGCCGTGCGGACCAGCTCGCCGGCCTTGAGGCCGCGCTCGCGGGCGGCCTCGTTGGTGGCGATGACCGTGAGCGGCTTGCCGTTGACCACGGTGAACAGGGCCACGACGGCGGCGCGGTCCGACGGGATGCGGCCGCGGACGTCGAGGACCAGCCTGCGCAGGTCGTCGGCGCCGGTGCCGTCCGGCACCTGGCCGGTGACGAGGGCCACGCCGCGGATGTCGCGGGCGGAGTCGACGAGCCCGGCGGCGGCCTGGAGGACCTTCTCCGCGCGGAACTTCTCGATCTCCTTCTCGGCGTCCTTCAGCTTGCCGAGCATGGAGGAGATCTTCTCCGGCAGCTCCTCCGGGCGGCCCTTGACCAGCTCCTGGAGCTGGGCGACGACCGTGTGCTCACGGGCCAGGAAGTTGTACGCGTCGACGCCGACGAGGGCCTCGATGCGGCGCACGCCGGAGCCGATGGACGACTCGCCGAGCAACTTCACCAGACCCAGCTGGGCGGTGTTGTGGACGTGGGTGCCGCCGCACAGCTCCTTGGAGAAGTCGCCGATGGTGACGACGCGGACCTTCTCGCCGTACTTCTCGCCGAACTCGGCGATGGCGCCCTGGCGCTTGGCCTCGTCGATCGGCATGACCTCGGCGTGGACGTCCAGCTCGCGCGAGAGGACCTCGTTGATCTTCTGCTCGACGTCCATGAGGACCGTGCCGGGGACGGCGTTCGGCGAACCGAAGTCGAAGCGGAAGCGGCCGGGCTGGTTCTCGGAACCGGCCTGGGCGGCCGTCGGGCCGAGGGCGTCGCGCAGGGCCTGGTGCGTGAGGTGGGTGGCCGAGTGGGCGCGGGCGATGGCCCGGCGGCGGCGCACGTCGATGGCGGCGTAGGCGGTGGCGCCGACGGTCACCTCGCCGACCTGGACGGAGCCCTTGTGGACCGAGACGCCCGGGACCGGCTGCTGGACGTCGCGGATCTCGATGACCGCGCCGGAGTGCAGCCTGATGCGGCCCTGGTCGGCGATCTGGCCGCCGCCCTCGGCGTAGAAGGGGGTGCGGTCGAGGACGACCTCGACCTCGTCGCCCTCGGAGGCCGCCGGCGACGGGACACCGTTGACGAGGAGGCCGACCACCGTGGTCTCACCCTCGGTGTTGGTGTAGCCGACGAACTCGGTGGCGCCGT
Organism: Streptomyces sp. NPDC003327; assembly: GCF_053589515.1. Taxonomy (NCBI): domain Bacteria; kingdom Bacillati; phylum Actinomycetota; class Actinomycetes; order Kitasatosporales; family Streptomycetaceae; genus Streptomyces; species Streptomyces sp. NPDC003327. The sequence goes on from NZ_JBSFSA010000010.1 coordinate 45,521, forward strand.
TGGAGTCGGCGATCTCCCGGTAGGCCGTCATGTCGGCGTGGCCGGTCTTCTTGGCCTTGGCGTCCGCCTTGGCGCGCTCCCGCTGCTCCTTCATCAGGCGGCGGAAGCCGTCCTCGTCCACGGAGAGGCCCTGCTCGGCCGCCATCTCCAGGGTGAGGTCGATGGGGAAGCCCCAGGTGTCGTGGAGCAGGAACGCCTTGTCGCCGGAGAGGACCGTGCCGCCGGAGGCCTTGGTCTCCGTGACGGCGGTGTCGAGGATGTTGGTGCCGCCCTTGAGGGCCTTGAGGAAGGCGGCCTCTTCGGCGAGGGCGACGGTCTCGATGCGCTTGCGGTCGGTGACCAGCTCCGGGTACTGCTCGCCCATCGTGGTGATCACGGTGTCGACGAGGTCCTGGACGACCGGGCCGGTGGCGCCGAGGAGGCGCATGTTGCGGACGGCGCGGCGCATGATGCGGCGCAGCACGTAGCCGCGGCCCTCGTTGCCGGGGGTGACGCCGTCGCCGATGAGCATGACGGACGTGCGCATGTGGTCGGCGACCACGCGGAGCGAGACGTCGCTCTCGTGGGTCTTGCCGTAGGCGACGCCGGTGAGCTCGGTGGCCTTGTCGATGACGACCTTGAGGGTGTCCGTCTCGTACATGTTCTGGACGCCCTGGAGGATCATCGCCAGGCGCTCCAGGCCGAGGCCCGTGTCGATGTTCTTCGACGGCAGGTCGCCGAGGATCTCGAAGTCCTCCTTCGAGGTCCCCTCCCCCCGCTCGTACTGCATGAAGACCAGGTTCCAGATCTCCACGTACCGCTCGTCGTTGACGGCCGGGCCGCCCTCGACGCCGAACTCGGGGCCGCGGTCGTAGTTGATCTCGGAGCAGGGGCCGCAGGGGCCGGGGACGCCCATGGACCAGAAGTTGTCCTTCTTGCCCAGCCGCTGGATGCGCTCGGCGGGGACGCCGACGACGTCGCGCCAGATCGCCTCGGCCTCGTCGTCGTCCTGGTAGACGGTGATCCAGAGCTTCTCCGGCTCGAGACCGTAGCCGCCGTGCTCCACCGAGGTGGTCAGCAGCTCCCAGGCGAGCTTGATGGCGCCTTCCTTGAAGTAGTCGCCGAAGGAGAAGTTGCCGCACATCTGGAAGAAGGTGCCGTGCCGGGTGGTCTTGCCGACCTCCTCGATGTCCGGCGTGCGCACGCACTTCTGCACGCTGGAGGCGCGCGTGAAGGGCGGCTTGACCTCACCCAGGAAGTAGGGCTTGAACGGCACCATGCCGGCGGGGACGAGCAGCAGAGTCGGGTCGTCCGCGATGAGCGACGCCGAAGGGACGACGGTGTGCCCGCGCTCCTCGAAGAAGCTCAGCCAGCGGCGGCGGATTTCAGCCGACTCCATCAGTGGTCCTCATTCCGGTTGTACGTGTGGGTGGACGGATAGGGGGTGGTGCTCGGGCGCGGGGTGGGGCCGAGCGCGGCCCTGCGCCGGGACTCGGGGAGCTCGCGGCCGTCGGGGACGGGCGCGTCGAGGCCGAGGGCCTCGCCCAGCTCGGCCTCCCGCTGGACCATGCCCGCCCTCACGTCGAGGGCGAAGTCCTTGAGCCGGTGGCCGGTCTCGATCGCCTTGTTCGCGGCCTGGGCGGCGAGGCTCTCGGGCGTCAGCTGCTTCAGCTTGCGGTTGACCTTCGTGGTGGCCCAGACGCCGGCGGCTGCGCCGGCCGTGAACCAGAACGTGCGGCGGAACATCGCGGCTCAGCCCTTCTGCTTCCGGCGTCGTGCGGTGGGCACGGTACGGCCGACGATCACGGTACGCCGCCCGGCGGCCGCGGGCGCGTCCTCCCGGGCGCCCCGGTCCCGGCCGAGGGCCTTGCGCACGCCGTAGCCGAAGGCGGCCACCTTCACGAGCGGGCCGCCGAAGGTCGAGGCGACGGTGGTGGAGAGCGCCGAGGCGTTCGAGGTGACCTCCTGGACGTCGGAGGCGATGGCGTCGACCCGGTCGAGCTGGGTCCGGGCCGAGCGCACGGTCGCCGAGGCGTCGGCGAGGAGGGGAACGGCCTGTTCGGTCACGTCCGCCACCATCCTGGTGGTGGCCTTGAGCGTCTGCGCCAGCCTCACCAGCACCACGGCGAGGAAGGAGACCAGGATCGCCCAGAACACGGCCACCAGGATCCCGGCAACCTCTCCACCGGTCACGCTGCACCGCTCTCTGCTGTCGTTGGGCCTCGGGGTCGTACCGTCCGGAACCGGCCGGTACTCGTTCGTGAAAGTCGTCCTCCGACCCTATCGCGCCCCGGCTGTCCCGCCGTACCGCATTACCGCCCGTGGGGCGGGAGTTGCGGGAACCGATTGTACGGAGAGCGCGCGGATGAGTACGCTCCGTGTCCCATGCGACGCAGCAATCTCCCGGCGGAGCTGAACCGGTTCGTCGGACGGGCCGCCGAGCAGGCCGCGCTGGCGGCCCTCCTGGAGCGGTCCCGCCTGGTCACGGTGGTGGGCGTGGGCGGGGTCGGCAAGACCCGGCTGGCGCTGCGGGCGGCCGCAACGGCGCAGAAACGCTACGTCGACGGGGTGCGGCTGGCCGGCCTCGCGCCCCTGCGCGACCCCGGTCTGGTGGCGCACGCGCTGGTCGAGGCGCTCGGCCTGACCGACCACACCCCGCGGTCCCCGCGCGAGGTGCTCGTCGAGCACCTCGCGGAGCGCGACCTGCTGCTCGTCCTGGACGGTTTCGAGCACCTGGTGGAGGAGTGCGCGCCGCTGGTGCGGGAGTTGCTCGCGGGCGCGCCGGGGCTCACCGTCCTCGCCGCCGGCCGCCGGCCGCTGCGCGTCGCGGGCGAGGCCGTGTTCACCCTGGCGCCGATGGGCGAGGCGGACGCGTGCGCGCTGCTCGCCGAACGGGCGGCGGAGGCGGGCGCGCCGCTGCCCGGCGGGTGGGCGGAGGAGACCGGCGGCTTCCCGCACGGCGGGCCGGGGGCGGGGGCACCGTACGACGGCGGGCCCGGGGCGGGGGCAGCGTACGACGGCGGGGCGGGGGCAGCGTACGACGGCGGGCCCGGGGCCCTCGCCGTGCCGGGGGCCGACGCCGATCCGTCCGTACGCGAGCTGTGTCTGCGCCTGGACGGCATTCCGCTCGCGCTGGAGCTGGCGGCGGGGCGGCTGCCGCTGCTCTCCCCCGGGCAGTTGCTCGGGCGGCTCGACGACCGGTTCCGGCTGCTCGCGGACGGCGGGCGGGACGCGCTGCCCCGGCACCGGACGCTGCGGACGGCGATCGGCTGGAGCCACGAGCTGTGCACGCCGGAGGAGCGGCTGCTGTGGGCGCGGCTCTCCGTCTTCGCCGGGACGTTCGACCTGGACGCGGTGGAGTACGTGTGCGGGGGCCCCGAGCTGCCGCCCGACGTGATCGTCGACGTGCTCGGCGGGCTGCTCGCCCAGTCCCTCGTGGTGCGGGAGGACACCCCGGCCGGGCCGGGCTACCGGATGCTCGACACGGTCGCCGCGTACGGCTCCGAGTGGCTGGCGGCCCTCGGTGACACGGAGCGGATGCGGCGCAGGCACCGCGACTGGTACATGGGCCTGGCGACCTGGTGCGAGCTGGAGTGGTTCAGCCCGCGCCAGGCGGAGGTGGCGGCCCGCACCGACGCGGCGCTGACGAATCTGCGGGCGGCGCTCGACCTGTGCCTCGAACTGCCGGAGGACGCGCACCTCGCCCAGCACCTGGCGGGCACGCTCTGGTTCGCGTGGGTGGGGTGCGGGCGGCTCTCGGAGGGGCGGCACTGGCTGGAGCGGGCGCTCGCGCTGCCGTCCGGTCACGAGGAGGCGCGGCTCAAGGCGCTCTGGGTGCTCGGGTACGTGGCGGTGCTGCAGGGCGACGGCACGGCGGCGGTGGCGGCGCTGCACGAGTGCGGGGAGCGGGCGCGGGAGACGGGGAACGCGCTGGCGGAGGCGTACGCGACGCACCGGATGGGCTGCCTGGCGCTGCTCTCGGACGACATGCCGCGCGCGGAGGAGCTGATCGGCCGGGCCCTGGTCGCCTACCGGGAGCTCGGCGAGCTGAACAGCAACGTGCTGATGGGGCAGACCGAGGTGGCGATGGCGCGGGCCTTCCGGGGGGACCTGGAGGGCGCGGTCGCGCTCTGCCGGGAGGTGCGGGAGATCTGCGAGGAGCGCGGGGAGCGCTGGACCCGGGCGTACGCGCTGTACGTCCTGGCGTTCTCCGCGTGGACGCGGGACGCGCTCGCCGAGGCCCGTGAGCTGCTCGTCGAGTGCGTGACGATCAACCACGCCTTCCACGACCTGGTCGGGCTGGTCCTCGCGATCGAACTCCTGGCGCTGGTGACGGTGAGCGAGGGCGATCCGGTGGAGGCGGCGGTCCTCCAGGGGGCCGCGCTACCGGTGTGGGACGCGGTGGGCATCCGGCTCTTCGGGTCGGCGTCGTTCGACGGGCCGCGGGAGCTGGGGGCCCGGCGGGCGGCCGAGGCGCTGGGGGCGGAGCGGTTCGAGGCGGCGCTCCGGGAGGGCAGGGGGCTGCCGCTGGACGCGGTGGTGGAGCGGGCCCTCGCGGACCGGCGCCGTCCCGCCCTCGGCGGGCGGTCGGGCGGGGGCACGCCGCGTCCGTTCCGTACGGCGAGGTCGGCGGCGGTCCCGGGAACGCGGAAGCCCGCCGGCTCCCCCACCGGTAAGGGCGGGGAAGCGGCGGGCTGAACACCGCGTGGGTGGTACCGCGCCGGAGCTGGGATCAGCGGGCGTAGTACTCGACGACCAGCTGCTCGTCGCAGATGACCGGGATTTCCTTGCGGTTCGGGTCGCGGTCGAGGCGGAAGGCCAGGGCCTTCAGGTTGACCTGCAGGTAGCGCGGGGTCTCGCCGTCGGCGGCGAAGCCACCCTCACGGGCCACCTGGAACAGCGGCTTCTCGCGGGAGCGCTCGCGGACCATCACGACGTCGTCCGGGCGGACGCGGAAGGACGGCTTGTCGACCTTCTGGCCGTTGACCTGGATGTGGCCGTGGACGACCATCTGGCGGGCCTGGTAGATGGTGCGGGCGATGCCCGAACGCAGGACCAGGGCGTCGAGGCGACGCTCGAGCTCGACGACCAGCGCCTCGCCCGTCTTGCCCTCGGCCTTCTTGGCGCGGTCGTAGGCGCGCGCCATCTGGCGCTCGCTGATGTCGTACTGCGCGCGCAGACGCTGCTTCTCGAGCAGACGGACCTTGTAGTCCGAGTTCTGCTTGCGGCCGCGGCCGTGCTCGCCCGGCGGGTAGGGGCGGGCCTCGAAGTACTTGACGGCCTTGGGGGTCAGCGCGATGCCGAGGGCACGCGACTTCTTGACCTTGGGACGGGACTGGTTCGGCATGAACCAACCTCTCTATCTGTACGAATACGGCTTCACCAGGGTTAGAGGAGGTCGCATCCGCAGCCGGGGAAACCCGTGGGTCCGGAGACCCGTCGGGCAGCCGCTCCCCGGTCTGGGCACATACGTGCAGCACGCGAACGACCCACCGCCGATTCCGGGAATCCGGAGGGTGGTGGGTTGCCCGCGACACCTTCGAAGGTGCGCGACGCTCCTGGAAACCCCGCCCGGGGGCCGGGTCTCCGGCTGCCTGTCCCGCTCTGGTGGTGCCGACCGGGGTCGGACACGGGACGCAGCACTCCGGGGAAGTCTACCGGGTCCCCGGGTGTGCGGCGGACCGACCCCCGCCGGGAAGGCCACCTCGAAGGCTGCGGGCCGGGCTCAGCCGCCCTCGCCCTTGAGCCGCTCCCGCACCTTCTCCACCACGTCCGCGTACCGCGCCTCCGCGCCGTAGCGCGTCGGCTCGTAGTAGCGCTTGCCGTGGATGGCGTCCGGCGCGTACTGCTGGGCGGCGATGCCGCCGGGGACGTCGTGCGGGTAGACGTACCCCTGCGCGTGGCCGAGCTTGGCCGCGCCCTTGTAGTGGCCGTCGCGCAGGTGCGGCGGCACAGGGCCCGCGAGGCCGTTCCGCACGTCCGCCCGGGCGGCGAAGATCGCGTTCGTCGCCGCGTTCGACTTCGGGGCCAGGGCCAGGGCGATCGTGGCGTGGCTGAGGGTGAGCGCCGCCTCCGGGAAGCCGATCATCGCGACGGCCTGCGCGGCGGCGACGGCGGTCGGGAGCGCGGTCGGGTCGGCGAGGCCGATGTCCTCGCTCGCCGAGATCATCAGCCGCCGGGCGATGAAGCGCGGGTCCTCCCCGGCCTCGATCATGCGGGCCAGGTAGTGCAGGGCCGCGTCGACGTCGGAGCCGCGGATGGACTTGATGAGGGCGCTGGCGACGTCGTAGTGCTGGTCGCCGTCCCGGTCGTACGTCACGGCCGCCCGGTCGACGGTCTCCTCGACCGTCGACAGCGTGATCTCGCCCTCCCCCTTGGCGATGGCGGCGCCGGCGGCGGCCTCCAGGGCGGTCAGGGCGCGCCGGGCGTCGCCGCCCGCCACGCGCAGGAGGTGCCCCTCGGCGTCCTCGGACAGGGTCACCGCCCCGCCGAGGCCGCGCTCGTCGGTGAGCGCGCGCGCCAGCAGTCCGCGCAGGTCGTCGTCGGTGAGGGGCTCCAGGGTGAGCAGCAGGGAGCGGGAGAGGAGCGGGGAGATCACCGAGAAGTACGGGTTCTCGGTGGTGGCGGCGATGAGCGTGACCCAGCGGTTCTCGACGGCCGGGAGCAGGGAGTCCTGCTGCGCCTTCGAGAAGCGGTGGATCTCGTCGAGGAAGAGGACGGTCTCCTTGCCGTAGCCCCCGACCGCGCGGCGGGCGCCGTCGATGACGGCCCGGACCTCCTTGACGCCCGCGGTGATGGCGGACAGCTCCACGAACCGCTTGTTGGTCGCCTTCGAGACGACGTACGCGAGGGTGGTCTTCCCGATGCCCGGCGGGCCCCAGAGGATCACCGAGGAGGCGCCGGCGGGGCCGCCGTCGCCGTCGCCCACGAGGCGGCGCAGCGGCGAGCCCGGCTTGAGCAGGTGCTGCTGGCCCACCACCTCGTCGAGGGTGCGCGGGCGCATCCGGACGGCCAGCGGGCTGCTGGACGGGTCCTTCTCCTGGCGGTCTTCGGCTGCTGCGGTAAAGAGGTCGGGCTCCACAGTCATGAAGCCTAGGTCACCCCACCGACAACGCGGCGGGGTCCGGCCGGCCTCCGGGCGGCCCGCCCTCCGGGCGACCCGTCAGCTGGTCCAGAAGTCCCACCAGCGGGTCAGGATCAGCATGCCGATGATCCCGATGTGCAGGGCGGGCAGGATCCAGGTGAACTCGTCGAAGAACGTCCGCAGCCCCGCGGGGGCGGGGATCGCGCCGCGCCGGACGTTGTGCGAGGTCACGTACCAGAACATGACGATGGTGGCGACCCAGGCCAGGCAGCACCAGAGGCAGAGCGAGTTGATCTCGTACAGCGACTGCTGCATCAGCCAGGTGCAGAAGCCGACGCCGAAGAGGGTGCCGGCGTTGAGGCCGAGCCAGAACCAGCGGCGGTAGCGGGCGCCCGCGAGGAGGCCCGCGCCGATCGCGATCACCATGCCGTAGGTGACGAGCCCGAGCATGGGGTTGGGGAAGCCGAAGACCGAGGCCTGCTCGCTCTTCATGATGTTGCCGCAGGAGACGATCGGGTTGAGGCTGCACCCGGGGACGAAGTTCGGGTCCTCCAGGAGCTTGAACTTGTCGAGGGTGATGACCCAGGCCGCGAGCAGTCCGGCCGCGCCGGTGATCACGAGCAGCCAGGCGAGGGGGCGGCTCGCCCCGATCGCGCCGTCGCTCCCCCGGTCGGACGCGACCCCGTCCACCGCTGCCTTCGTCATGTCGCCTGTTCCCTCGCTCGGCCGGCCTTGTGGCACGGTCATTCTGCAACACCGGACCCGCCTTCTTCCGTTCGCCGGAGATAAGGACGGTCGCGGACGAACGCGGAAGGGCCCGGACCGCCGTGCCGGTCCGGGCCCTTCCGTGGCTTCCGCGTGCGGGGCGTCAGGCCAGCTCGGCCCGGACCGCGTCCACCAGCTCGTCCACGGCGACCGCCCGCTGCTCGCCGGAGGTCATGTCCTTGAACTGGACGACGCCCTCGGCGAGGTCGCGCTCGCCCGCCACGACCGCGAAGCGCGCGCCGGAGCGGTTGGCGTCCTTCATCGAGCCCTTCAGGCCCTTGCCGCCGAAGGAGAAGTCGGCGGCGATCCCGGCCCGGCGCAGCTCGGTGACCTTGCCGAAGAGGACGCGGCGCGCCTCCTCGCCGAGGGCCACCGCGAACACGCTGGTGGTGGCGGGGATGTCGAGGGCGACGCCCTCGGCCTCCAGGGCGAGGACCGTGCGGTCGACGCCGAGCGCCCAGCCCACGGACGGCAGCGCGGGGCCGCCGATCATCTCGGAGAGGCCGTCGTAGCGGCCGCCGCCGCCGACCGCCGACTGCGAGCCGAGGCCGTCGTGGACGAACTCGAAGGTCGTACGGGTGTAGTAGTCGAGGCCGCGCACCAGCTTCGGGTCGTCCTCGAAGACGACGCCCGCTGCGGTGATCAGGGCGCGGACCTCCTCGTGGTACGCCTTGCACGCGTCGCACAGGTAGTCCCGCAGGAGCGGTGCGTCGCCGAGCTGCTTCTGCACTGCCTCGCGCTTGTCGTCGAGGACGCGCAGCGGGTTGATCTCGGCGCGGCGCAGGGTCTCCTCGTCGAGGTCGAGTCCGCGCAGGAAGGTCTGCAGGGCCTCGCGGTAGACGGGGCGGCACTCCTTGTCGCCGAGCGAGTTGAGGAGGATGCGGAAGTTCCGCAGGCCGAGGGAGCGGTAGGCCTGGTCGGCCAGGATGATCAGCTCGGCGTCGAGGGCGGGGTCCTCGGTGCCGATCGCCTCGGCGCCGACCTGCGAGAAGTGGCGGTAGCGGCCCTTCTGCGGGCGCTCGTAGCGGTACTGCGAGCCGGAGTACCAGACCTTGACGGGGAGGTTGCCCTGCTTGTGCAGGTTGGACTCCAGGACGGCGCGGAGCACGGGGGCCGTGGTCTCCGGGCGCAGGGCCAGCCTGTCGCCGCCCTTGGTCTCGAAGACGTACATCTCCTTGGTGACGATGTCGGTGGACTCGCCGACACCGCGGGCGAAGAGTTCGACGTTCTCGAAGCCGGGCGTCTCGATGTAGCCGTAGCCGGAGTTGCGCAGGGGCGCGGCGATCGCCTCGCGGACCGCGAGGAACTTCGCGGAGTCGGGCGGCAGCAGGTCGTACGTGCCCTTGGGGGCCTTGAAGGTGCTCACGTGAGTCGTCACATTCCTCGTCGGGGAGCGTCCGCGCTCCCGAGGCCGGCGGCCACTTGCCTCAGATAGGGGTTCGTGGCGCGTTCCTGGCCGATGGTCGTCTGGGGACCGTGCCCCGACAGCACCACGGTCGAGTTGTCGAGCGGCAGGCACACGCGGGCCAGCGACTCGAGCATGTCGTCCATGTCACCGCCGGGCAGGTCGGTGCGTCCGATGGAGCCGGCGAACAGCAGATCCCCGGAGAAGAACACGGAGGGGACCTCCGTGGTCTCGGGCATCCGGAAGGTCACCGACCCCTTGGTATGACCGGGCGCGTGGGCGACGGAGAACTCCAGACCGGCGAGCTTCAGCTCGGCGCCGTCGGTGAGCTCCCGCACGTCGTCGGGCTCCCCCACGGTCAGGTCGCCCAGGAGGGGCAGACCGATGGAGCGGCCGAGGGCCTTCTCGGGGTCGCTCATCATGTACCGGTCGGACGGGTGGATCCACGCGGGGACGTCATGGGCGCCGCAGACCGGGACGACGGAGGCCACGTGGTCGAGGTGTCCATGGGTGAGGACGACGGCCACGGGCTTGAGCCGATGCTTCTTGAGCGTCTCCTCGACTCCCTGGGCGGCCTGGTGGCCGGGGTCGATGATGACGCACTCCTCGCCTGCGGCGGGGGCGACCAGGTAGCAGTTGGTCCCCCAGGCCCCGGCGGGGAACCCGGCAATCAGCACGTTCGTCCTCGGATGTCGTCTCGGCTCGGCGCGCGGAAGGCGCGGAGATCGCGGAATGCGGCAGATCAGAGCCTACCGGCGGTGCCGGTTCCACAGCCAACCCGTATACGGTACGGGCACACCCGGCCAGGACAGGAACACACGAGCGACAAGGAGCGGATCCGGTGGTCAGCAGCGATCAGCGGCGGCGGCAGCTCGCCAGGGAGAAGTACGCGCGGCAGCAGCAGCGGCGGGAGGAGGCGCGGCTCAGGACCAAGCGCCGCAACACCGTCGTCGCGGCCGCGCTCGCGGTCGTGCTCGCGGCGGGCGGCGCGGTGTACGCCTCGGTGGCGCTGACGGACGGCGGCTCCACGGGCTCCGACAGCGTCGCGGGTGACGCGCCCACGACGGCGGCGCCCACGCCGACGCAGAGCGAGACGGCGAACCCGGAGCCGAAGATGGCCGTGGACGCGAAGGCCGCGTACGTCATGACGCTGGCCACCGACCAGGGTGACGTCACGATCACCATGGACGCGAAAAAGACCCCGCGGACGGTGAACTCCTTCCACCACCTGGCGGGCAAGAAGTACTTCGACGGCACCAAGTGCCACCGCCTGACGACCAGCGGCATCTTCGTCCTCCAGTGCGGCGACCCGAAGGGCGACGGCACCGGCGGCCCCGGCTACACGATCCCGGACGAGAACCTCGGCGGCCTCGGCAAGGCGGGCGCCAACGGCACCGTGACGTACCCGGCCGGCACGGTCGCCATGGCCAACACCGGGCAGCCCGGCACCGGCGGCTCGCAGTTCTTCCTCGTCTACAAGGAGACGAAGCTCCCGCCGAGCTACACGCCCTTCGGCACGATGGACGCGGCGGGTCTGAAGGTCGTCGAGAAGGTCGCCGCGGCCGGGGTCGCCGGGGGCGCCACGGACGGCGCCCCGAAGAAGGCGGTCACGATCGAGAAGGCCACCGTCGCGAAGAAGTGAGCCCGGGTCCGCACACCGGCGTGACCGTTGAATTTCGGTCGCGCTGAGTGCGGACAGTGGGGCCGCCGTTCGCCTAGATTGGCGTAGTGCAGCGTGGGCCTTGGCAGGTCCCGCCGCGGAAGGCGGGCGAGGCCCGCCGGGAAACTGTGGACGATGCCCGGGGGGTGCGCCCCCGCGACGGCATCATGGTGAGGAGGCGCTGTGAGCAGCGACCCGTGGGGCCGCGTCGACGAGACGGGCACCGTGTACGTGCGGACGGCCGAGGGTGAGAAGGTCGTCGGATCGTGGCAGGCCGGCACCCCTGAGGAGGCCCTGGCCTACTTCGAGCGCAAGTACGAGGGCTTGGTTGTCGAGATCGGCCTCCTCGAGAAGCGGGTGAGGACCACCGACCTCTCGGCGAAGGACGCGACCGCGGCGATCGAGCACATCCGGCAGCAGGTCGACGAGCACCACGCCGTCGGCGACCTGGCCGCGCTCGCGACCCGCCTCGACAAGCTCGTCGAGACGGTGGAGTCGCGCCGCGAGGAGCGCAAGGCGCAGAAGGCCAAGCAGACCGACGAGGCGCGCAGCGCCAAGGAGGCCCTGGTCACCGAGGCCGAGGAGCTGGCCAAGAGCGAGCAGTGGCGGTCCGCCGGCGAGCGGCTGCGGGCGCTCGTGGACACCTGGAAGGGCCTGCCCCGGCTCGACCGCAAGTCCGACGACGAGCTGTGGCACCGCTTCTCGCACGCCCGTTCGGCGTTCTCCAAGCGCCGCAAGGCCCACTTCGCCGCGCTGGACTCCCAGCGCGAGGAGGCCCGGAAGACGAAGGAGCGTCTGGTCGCCGAGGCCGAGGCGCTCTCGAACTCGACCGACTGGGGTGCCACCGCGGCCCGCTACCGCGAGCTGATGGCGGACTGGAAGGCGGCCGGCCGCGCCCAGCGCGAGCACGAGGACGACCTGTGGAACCGCTTCCGCGGCGCCCAGGACGTCTTCTTCGCGGCGCGCGGCGAGGTCTTCGCCGAGCGGGACGCGGAGCAGACCGAGAACCTCAAGCTGAAGGAGGAGCTCGCCGCCGAGGCCGAGAAGCTGGTGCCGGTGACGGACCTGAAGGCGGCCCGCGCGGCCTTCCGTTCCCTCAACGAGCGCTGGGAGGCCATCGGCCACGTGCCGCGTGACGCCCGCCCGAAGGTCGAGGGCCGGATGCACACGGTGGAGCGGGCGATCCAGGAGGCCGAGGAGGCCGAGTGGCGCCGGACGAACCCGGAGGCGCGTGCGCGTGCGGCGGGCCTGACCGGTCAGCTCCAGGACTCGGTCGAGAAGCTGCGCAAGCAGATCGACGCGGCCCGCGCCGCGGGCAACGACGCCAAGGCCGACAAGCTCTCCAAGGAGCTGGAGGGCCGTCAGGCCCTGCTCGACCAGGCGCTGAAGGGCCTGGAGGAGTTCGGCGGCTGATGCCCTGAACAGGCTCGTGTACGAGGAAGGCCCCCGGCTCCGTGCCGGGGGCCTTCCTCGTGTCGTACGGCGTGACGACGAGCGTGTCGTACGGCGTTACGGCCTGCGGGCGCTGGTCACGCGGTAGACGTCGTACACGCCCTCCACGCCCCGGACGGCCTTCAGGACGTGGCCGAGGTGCTTGGGGTCGCCCATCTCGAAGGTGAAGCGGGAGGTGGCCACCCGGTCGCGGGAGGTCTGGACGGCCGCCGAGAGAATGTTGACGTGCTGGTCCGAGAGGACCCGGGTGACGTCGGAGAGCAGCCGGGACCGGTCCAGGGCCTCGACCTGGATGGCGACCAGGAAGACCGAGGACTGGGTGGGGGCCCACTCGACGTCCAGGATCCGCTCGGGCTCCCGGGACAGCGACTCGACGTTGACGCAGTCGCTGCGGTGGACCGACACGCCGCTGCCGCGGGTGACGAAGCCGATGATCGGGTCGCCGGGTACCGGGGTGCAACAGCGGGCCAGCTTCACCCAGACGTCCTCGACGCCCTTGACGACGACACCCGGGTCGGCGCTGGAGCGGCGCTTGGAGCGGCCGCGGGTGGGCGGGGCGGTCTCGGCGATGTCCTCGGTGGCGGCCTCCTCGCCGCCGAGCGCCTGGACCAGCTTCTGGACGATGGACTGCGCGGTGACGTGGCCCTCGCCGATCGCCGCGTACAGCGAGGAGATGTCGGTGTAGCGCAGTTCGTGGGCGAGGGTGACGAGCGAGTCGCCGGTGAGGATGCGCTGGATCGGCAGGTTCTGCTTGCGCATGGCCCGCGCGATGGCGTCCTTGCCCTGCTCGATGGCCTCTTCGCGGCGTTCCTTGGAGAACCAGGCGCGGATCTTGTTGCGGGCGCGCGGGGACTTGACGAAGCCGAGCCAGTCGCGGGAGGGCCCGGCGCCCGCGGCCTTGGAGGTGAACACCTCGACCAGGTCGCCGTTGTCGAGGGTCGATTCGAGCGGGACGAGGCGCCCGTTGACCCGCGCTCCTATGGTGCGGTGGCCGACCTCGGTGTGGACGGCGTAGGAGAAGTCGACGGGGGTGGCCCCGGCGGGCAGCGCGATGACGTCGCCCTTGGGCGTGAAGACGAAGACCTCGTTGCGGGAGAGGTCGAAGCGGAGGGACTCCAGGAACTCGCCCGGGTCCTCCGTCTCCTTCTGCCAGTCGAGGAGCTGGCGCAGCCACGCCATGTCGTTGAGGTGGTCGTCCTTGCCGGTGTGCTTCGGCACGTCGGTGCGCACCTTGGAGGCGCCGGCGACGGCCTCCTGCTTGTACTTCCAGTGGGCGGCGATGCCGTACTCGGCGCGGCGGTGCATGTCGAAGGTGCGGATCTGCAGCTCGACGGGCTTGCCGTTGGGGCCGATGACCGTCGTGTGCAGCGACTGGTACATGTTGAACTTCGGCATCGCGATGTAGTCCTTGAACCGGCCGGGGACCGGATTCCATCGCGCGTGGACGGTGCCGAGGGCCGCGTAGCAGTCGCGGACGGTGTCCACGAGGACGCGGATGCCGACCAGGTCGTAGATCTCCGCGAAGTCACGGCCGCGGACGATCATCTTCTGGTAGACGCTGTAGTAGTGCTTCGGGCGGCCGGTGACGGTGGCCTTGATGCGGGCCGCCCGCAGGTCGGCCTGGACCTCGTCGGTCACTATGGCGAGGTACTCGTCGCGCTTGGGGGCGCGCTCGGCGACGAGCCGGACGATCTCGTCGTACATCTTGGGGTAGAGGATCGCGAAAGCGAGGTCCTCCAGCTCCCACTTGATGGTGTTCATGCCCAGCCGGTGGGCCAGCGGGGCGTAGATCTCCAGGGTCTCGCGGGCCTTCTTCTCCTGCTTCTCCCGCTTGAGGTAGCGCATCGTGCGCATGTTGTGCAGGCGGTCGGCGAGCTTGATGACCAGGACGCGCGGGTCCTTGGCCATGGCGACGACCATCTTGCGGACGGTCTCGGCCTGGGCGGCCTCGCCGAACTTGACCTTGTCGAGCTTGGTGACGCCGTCGACGAGGAGGGCGACCTGGTCGCCGAAGTCGCGGCGGAGGGTGTCGAGGCCGTACTCGGTGTCCTCGACGGTGTCGTGCAGGAGCCCGGCCATGAGCGTCGCCGGGTCCATGCCGAGCTCGGCGAGGATGGTGGTCACGGCGAGCGGGTGCGTGATGTACGGGTCGCCGCTCTTGCGCTTCTGGCCGCGGTGCCAGCGCTCGGCGACCTGGTAGGCCCGCTCGATCTGGCGCAAAGTCGCCGTTTCGATCTTCGGGTCGTTGGATCGGACGATCCGGAGGAGCGGTTCGAGGACCGGGTTGTACGGGGAGGAGCGCTGGACGCCCAGGCGCGCGAGGCGTGCGCGGACGCGGCTGGAGGAGCCGCCGCCCGAGCGGGGGGGCGCGGTCGGGGCGGGCCGGGCGGGGGTGGCCGACGGCGTGGGGGCCGGGGCGGGCGCAGCAGGCGAGGGCGGCCTGGTCTCCGCGGGCTTGTCCTGGGGCGTGCCGGTTCCCTGCGCGGCCTGGTCGGCCTTGGGGTCGGGCTGCGCGGCGGAGAGTGACTGGGCCTCGTCTGGCAAGAGCGCTCCTCGTGCGGTTCCGGGTCCCCCGGTCAGGCCCGGAAAGGCCATGGTATCGAGCCACGACGCGCGGTGCTCACGTGCCCGGGAGTCGGACGGATCGCCCCAGGTCCCGGCGGGGAGGGCCCCGGGGGGCCGACGGGCTGCCGCGCCCCGCTGCGGGGGGGGGACGTCCGGAACAACGGCCGGGGCGCCCCGGGCATTCCCGGGCGCCCCCGCCGAACGGCGAAGGGGCGCCTCGGGAGGTCCCGGGCGCCCCGTGCCGTGTCCCCGGCCTCGGTCGGCCGGGAGATCGTCGGAGGTGGACGATCAGACGCGGATGAGTGCGGTGAGCGGTGCTCCGGCCAGGGCCGGCTCCAGCCGGGCGCGACCGGGCAGGAAGCCCAGCTCCATGAGGACCGCGACGCCCGCGACCTCGGCGCCCGCGCGGCGGATCAGCTCTACGGAGGCCTCGGCGGTGCCGCCGGTGGCGAGGACGTCGTCGATGACCATGACGCGGTCGCCCGCGGCCAGGTCCTCGGCGTGCACCTCGATCTCGGCGGTGCCGTACTCCAGCTCGTACGCCTGGCTGAGCGTGGCCCCGGGGAGCTTGCCGGCCTTGCGGACCGGGACGAAGCCCAGGCCCGCGCGGACGGCCACCGGCGCGGCCAGGATGAAGCCGCGGGCCTCCAGGCCGACGATCTTCGTCGCGCCGTGCGTGACGCACAGCTCGGCGAGGGCGTCGGTGAGGAGCCCGAACGCCTCCGGGTCCGCGAGCAGCGGGGTGATGTCCTTGAAGAGGACTCCCGGCTTCGGGTAGTCCGGGACGTCCCTGATGCGGCTCAGCAGGCGTGCGGAGACGTCCTGGGTCTCGGCGGTCATCCCCGGTGCTCCTGGGTCCGGCCGCGGCGCGCGGCGCGCGGGCCGACGACCGCGGTCTCGGCCTCGGGCGCCTCGGCGAGGCCGTCGTCCTTGGCGGAGGCGGAGGCCCGCTTGGCGAGGACCCGCTTCCTGAGGGCCTTGATCGCCGGCTCGCGCTCCTTGAGGTCGGCGACGAGCGGGGTGGCGATGAAGATCGACGAGTACGCACCGGCGGCGAGGCCGACGAACAGCGACAGGGAGATGTCGTTGAGCATGCCGGCGCCGAGGACGCCACCACCGATGAAGAGCAGGCCGGCGACCGGAAGGAGCGCGACGACGGTGGTGTTGATCGAACGGACCAGGGTGCCGTTGATCGAGCGGTTGGCGAGCTCGCTGTAGGTGAAGCGGGTCTGCTTCGTGATGTCCTTCGTCTGTTCCTTGAGGGAGTCGAAGACGACGACGGTGTCGTACAAGGAGTAGCCGAGGATCGTCAGCAGACCGATGACCGTACCGACGGTGACCTCGAAGCCGACCAGCGAGTAGATGCCGACCGTGATCGTGAGGTCGTGGATCAGGGCGATGAGCGCCGCGACCGCCATTCTCCACTCGAAGGCGATGGCCAGGTAGATCACCACTAGGATCATGAAGACCCCGAGGCCGGTCCAGGCCTTGTTGGCGATCTGTTCGCCCCAGCTCGGGCCGACGAGCTCGGCCGCGATCTTCTCCTCGGGGACGTTCAGGTCCTTGGCGAGCTCCGCGCGGACCTTGTCGGACTGCTCCGTGTCGAGGCCGCCGACCTGGATGCGCAGGGCGCCGCTGCCGAGCTCCTGGACGATCGCGTCGTGGCCGGAGGCCTCTTCCGCGTACTCCTGGGCCTGGCTGACGGAGACGGCGGTCTTCGGGGTGGTGAAGACGGCGCCGCCCTGGAACTCGATGCCCATGTTGAGGCCGCGGACGGCCAGGGCGACGATGGCGGTGATGGTGATCAGGACGGACAGGCCGTACCAGATCTTGCGGTTGCCGATGAAGTCGTAACCGACCTCACCGCGGTGGAGCCGGGCGCCGAGATCGCCGAGCTTCGACATCTCACGCCTCCTTCGGGTCGACGGGGCCAGCGGCCGGGGCGGAGACACGGCGGGAGCGGCGCAGCGGCGGCTTGGCGCCGAGCCGCTTCGGGTCCAGACCCGACCAGGCGTGGCCGTTGCCGAAGAACGAGGTCCGCGCGAGCAGCGTCATGACCGGCTTGGTGAAGAGGAACACCACGACGATGTCGAGCAGGGTGGTGAGGCCGAGCGTGAACGCGAAGCCCTGGACCTTGCCCACGGTGACGATGAAGAGCACCGCGGCGGCCAGGAACGACACGAAGTCGGAGACGAGGATGGTGCGGCGGGCGCGCGGCCAGGCGCGCTCGACGGCCGGGCGCAGGGTGCGGCCCTCGCGGAGTTCGTCGCGGATGCGCTCGAAGTACACGATGAACGAGTCCGCGGTGATGCCGATGGCGACGATGGCGCCGCAGACGGCCGGCAGGTTCAGCGCGAAGCCGATGGCCGGGCCGAGCAGGGCCATGATCACGTAGGTGAGCAGCGCGGAGACGCCGAGGCTGAGGATGGCCACCAGCGACAGGCCCCGGTAGTAGATCACCAGGTAGAGGATGACGAGACCGAGGCCGATGGCGCCGGCGATGAGACCGGCCTCCAGCTGCTCGCCGCCGAGGGCGGCGGTGACGGTGTCGACGCTCTGGGTGTCGAAGGAGAGCGGGAGGGCGCCGTAGGACAGGATGTTGCCGAGGTCCTGGGCGGACTGCTGGTTGAAGCTGCCGGAGATCTGGGCGCTGGCGCTCAGCGTGGTCTGGACGCGGGGCGCGGAGACGACCTCGCCGTCGAGGACGATGGCGAACTGGTTCTGCGGCTGGGTCTGCTGCGACAGCTTGCTGGTGATCGCCTGGAACTTCTTCGAGCCGGCGCTCGTGAACTCCATGTCCACGATCCACTGGCCGGAGCGCTGGTCGATCGCGGCCTTGGCGTTGTCGACGTCGCGGCCCTCGACCTCGGCCGGGCCGAGGAGGTACTTCGACCAGATGCCGGGGGCGTCCTCGCCACAGGCCACGGTCGGCTCGGTGGGCTTGACGCCCTGGCCGGCGGCGGTGCGCTGCTTGGGGTCGAGGCAGTTCAGGGCGGCGAACTTCTGCTCCAGCGCGGCGGTGGCGGCGTCGGGCGTCGGGGTCGCCTGCGGGGTCTCCGGGGCCTTGGGGGTCGCGGAGGAGGAGGCGGAGGAGCTCGCGGTGGGCGTCGGGCTCGGGGCCTTGAGGGCCTCGGTGAGCGCGCGGCCCTGGGTGGAGGCGGTGGCGGTCGGGGTGGCCGACTTCTCGCCCGCCGTCGTCCCGGAGGAGGAGGCGGACGGCTTCGGCGTGGCCGAGGGGGAGCCGGAGGAGCTGGCGCTCGGCGCCGGGGCCGGCGCCGCGGCCGCGACGGCGAGGACGGGCCGGAAGTAGAGCTGGGCGGTGGTGCCGACCTGCTCCCGGGCCTGCTTCTCGTTCGTCCCGCGAGGGATGTTGACGATGATGTTCTCTTCGCCCTGGGTCTGGACCTCGGCCTCGGAGACACCGAGTCCGTTGACACGGCGCTCGATGATGCCGACCGCCGTGTTCATGTTGGTCTGGTTGACCGCGGACTCCTGGCCGGGCTCGGCCTTCGCCTTGAGCGTGATCGACGTGCCGCCGGCGAGGTCGATGCCGAGGCGCGGGGTGGTGTGCCCCGACCAGAACATGCCGCCGGTGAGCGCGACCATGGCGATCAAGATGAATGCCAGGGCGCGGCCCGGCCGGCTCTGGCCCCCCGCCGGCCCTCGGCCCTTCTTCGGTGCTGCCACCTGTCGTTTCTCCCTGTCCAACCGCCTCGCGCCTGGTGTGCGCGGGGCGGCCACGAAGTGTGTGTGGGGACCTTCCCCCGCAGACGTGGAACCGTTCCGGGACCGCGCGGACGCCGGTGGGCGTGGACGCGGGGTCCCGGGCGCGACTTACTTCGCGTCGGCCTCGCCGTCGGCCTTGCCGTCCTTGTCGCCCTCGGCCGGCTCCGGCTTCTTCGTCAGGTCGGCCTTCGGCGCGTCCTTGACGTCGTCCGTGGTCTCGGTGAGCGAGGAGGCGTCGTCCGGGACGACGGCGTCGGAGTCCGACTCCTCGTCGTCGCCGTGGACGATGCGGTTGTACTCCGCGTCCTCGAGGACCGCGCCGATCGCGTTCTTCGCGTAGACGGCGTGGACGCCGGGCGCGACTTCGAGGAGAACGGTCTCGTCGCCGATCTCCTTGACGGTGGCGTACATCCCCCCGATCGTGCGTACGCCGGTGCCGGGCTGCATCTGGTTGCGCATCGCCACCGCCTGCTGCTGCTTCTTCTTCGCAGAGCGGGTCATCAGGAACATCGCCCCGATGAGCACGATGAACGGGAGGAGCATGCCGATGTTATTCACGGGACGGAAATCCTTCGCACGGTCACGGAGAACCCGCGGCCTGATCTTCGGGGTGGGTACGCCGACCAGAAAGGGCGGCATCGGCGGAGTCTAGGCGAGTCCGCATCGATGGAACAACGCCCAGCATGGCACCGTGGTTCCTGGTCGGGCGAGACTCCGCGCCGTCACTCACCCGTCACAGGCGTCTCACGCCCCGAACAGCCCCTGTTGTCCGCTTCCGGCCCCGCCGGGGCCCGCTGCCTGCGGCGGAACCAGTCCGATGTGGGTCCATGCGGCCGGAGTCGCGACCCGTCCGCGGGGCGTGCGGGCCAGCAGGCCCTCGCGTACGAGGAAGGGTTCGGCGACCTCCTCGACGGTCTCGCGCTCCTCCCCCACGGCGACGGCGAGCGTGGACAGGCCGACCGGGCCGCCGCCGAAGAGCTTCAGGAGGGCTTCGAGAACGGCGCGGTCGAGGCGGTCGAGGCCGCGGCTGTCCACCTCGTACACGCCGAGGGCGGCGGCGGAGATCTCGCGGGTGATCCGGCCGTCGGCCTTCACCTGGGCGTAGTCGCGGACCCGGCGCAGCAGGCGGTTGGCGATGCGGGGCGTGCCGCGGGAGCGGCCGGCGATCTCGGCGGCGCCGGCGGGGTCGATCTCGACGTCGAGGAGTCCGGCGGAGCGGTGGATCACGCGCTGGAGTTCGGACGGGTCGTAGAACTCCATGTGAGCGGTGAAGCCGAAGCGGTCGCGGAGCGGGGGCGGCAGCAGACCGGCCCGGGTGGTGGCGCCGACGAGGGTGAAGGGCGGGAGTTCGAGGGGGATGGCGGTGGCGCCGGGGCCCTTGCCGACGATGACGTCGACGCGGAAGTCCTCCATCGCCATGTAGAGCATCTCCTCGGCAGGCCGGGACATGCGGTGGATCTCGTCGAGGAAGAGGATCTCCCCTTCCTGGAGGGAGGAGAGGATCGCGGCCAGGTCGCCGGCGTGCTGGATGGCGGGGCCCGAGGTGATGCGGATCGGGGCGTTCATCTCGGCGGCGATGATCATCGAGAGGGTCGTCTTGCCGAGGCCGGGGGCGCCGGAGAGCAGGACGTGGTCGGCGGTGGCGCCGCGCTGGCGGGCGGCCTTGAGGACGAGGTCGAGCTGCTGGCGCACCTTCTCCTGGCCGACGAACTCGCTGAGGTCCTTGGGGCGCAGGGCCGCCTCGACGGCCTGGTCGTCGCCCTCGGCGGCGGCGCCGACGATCCGCTCGTCGGCGGCCGGTGGCGTCTCGTCGTCCCAGTTCACGGTGGTTGCCTTTTCGTTCGTACGGGCCTGGCGGCGGGGTCCGGCGGGTCAGCGGGCCCGGTTGAGGGTCTGCAGGGCGGCGCGCAGCAGCTGCGGCACGGGCACGGAGCCGGTCTCGGCGAGGGCGGCCTCGGCCTGCGGGGTGACGGCCGTGACCGCGTCTTCCGCCTCGCGGGAGGCGTAGCCGAGGCCGATGAGCGCGGAGTGCAGCTGCTCGGTCCAGGGGGCGGGCCCGGCGGCGGCGGCGCGCTGGGCACCGACGAGGCCGCTGGAGCCGAGGGGCGAGCCCAGCTTGTCCTTCAGTTCGAGGAGGAGTTTCTGGGCGCCCTTCTTGCCGATGCCGGGCACGGCGGTGAGGGCCTTCTCGTCACCGGTGGAGACGGCGAGGCGCAGCGCGTCCGGGCTGTGCACGCCCAGCATGGCCTGGGCGAGGCGGGGTCCGACGCCGCTCGCGGTCTGGAGCAGCTCGAAGACCTGCCGCTCGTCGTCGTCGGCGAAGCCGTACAGGGTCAGCGAGTCCTCGCGTACGACGAGGGAGGTCGCGAGCCGGGCCGGCTCGCCGACGCGGAGGGCCGCGATGGTGTTCGGGGTGCACTGGACGGCCATGCCGACGCCGCCGACCTCGATCACTGCGGTGGTGGGGGCGAGGGCGGCCACCGGGCCGGTGACGAAGGCGATCATGGCGTGCGGCCTTTCGAGGCGTGCAGGGCGACGGCCTGCTGGAGGCGGTTCTGGGCGGGAGCCCGCCAGATGTGGCAGATGGCGAGGGCGAGCGCGTCGGCGGCGTCGGCGGGCTTCGGGGGCGCGGCGAGGCGGAGCAGCCGGGTGACCATGGCCCCGACCTGGGCCTTGTCGGCGCGGCCGCTGCCGGTGACGGCGGCCTTGACCTCGCTGGGGGTGTGCAGGGCGACGGGGATGCCGCGGCGCGAGGCGCAGAGCATGGCGACCGCGCTGGCCTGGGCGGTGCCCATCACCGTACGGACGTTGTGCTGGCTGAAGACGCGCTCCACGGCGACGAGTTCGGGCGAGTAGCGGTCGAGCCACTCCTCTATGCCGCGCTCGATGCCGACGAGCCGGACGCCGATGTCGTCGTCCGCGGCCGTGCGGACGACGCCGACGCCCAGCATGGTCAGCGGGCGGCCCGCGACGCCCTCGACGACGCCGACGCCGCACCGGGTCAGGCCGGGGTCCACCCCGAGAACGCGCATGGTGCCCCTCCCTGGACCGCCGCTTTCGCTCATCTGTTTGTGCAGGCTATCGGCTGCCACCGACAACGCAGCGGGCCGACGGGGGTGTGTCCCCGTCGGCCCGCTCCCCGAAGGTCCGCGATCAGGCGTCGACCTTCTCCATGACCTCGTCGCTGACGTCGAAGTTGGCGTAGACGTTCTGCACGTCGTCGCTGTCCTCGAGCGCGTCGATCAGCTTGAACATCTTGCGCGCGCCCTCTTCGTCGAGGTCGACCTGCATGGTCGGGACGAAGCTGGACTCGGCCGAGTCGTAGTCGATGCCGGCCTCCTGGAGCGCGGTGCGGACCGCGACCAGGTCGGTGGCCTCGCTGATGACCTCGAAGTTCTCGCCGAGGTCGTTGACCTCCTCGGCGCCCGCGTCGAGGACGGCGTCGAGGACGTCGTCCTCGGTCAGCTCGCCCTTGGGGAGCACGACGACGCCCTTGCGGTTGAACAGGTACGAGACGGAGCCCGGGTCGGCCATGGAGCCGCCGTTGCGGGTCATGGCCACGCGCACGTCGGAGGCGGCGCGGTTGCGGTTGTCGGTGAGGCACTCGATGAGCACCGCGACGCCGTTCGGGCCGTAGCCCTCGTACATGATCGTGGCGTAGTCGACGCCGCCGGCCTCGAGGCCGCCGCCGCGCTTGACCGCGGAGTCGATGTTCTTGTTGGGAACCGACTGCTTCTTGGCCTTCTGGATGGCGTCGAACAGCGTCGGGTTGCCGTCCGGGTCGGCACCGCCGGTGCGGGCCGCGACCTCGATGTTCTTGATCAGCTTCGCGAAGAGCTTGCCGCGCTTGGCATCGATCACGGCCTTCTTGTGCTTCGTCGTAGCCCATTTAGAGTGGCCGGACATCTGCCTGTCTCCTTCGCGTTACCCACTACTTGAACGAACCCCAGAGATCCTACCGGGACCCGGTCACCCCTCGGCGCGCACCATGGCGACGAAGAGCTCGTGGATCCGGTGGTCCCCGGTGAGTTCGGGGTGGAAGGAGGTCGCGAGGGCGGTGCCCTGCCGGACGGCGACGATGTGGCCGTCGTGCTCGGCGAGGACCTCGACCTCGGCGCCGACGGACTCCACCCACGGGGCGCGGATGAAGACGCCCTCGACGGGCGTGTCGATGCCCGCGACCGTGACGCCGGCCTCGAAGGACTCGTTCTGGCGGCCGAAGGCGTTGCGGCGCACGATCATGTCGATGCCGCCGAGCGTCTCCTGGCCGGAGCGCGGGTCGAGGATCTTGTCGGCGAGCATGATCAGGCCCGCGCAGGTGCCGTAGACCGGCATGCCCGCGGCGATGCGCTCGCGCAGGGGCTCCATCAGGCCGAAGAGCACGGCCAGCTTGGAGATGGTGGTGGACTCACCACCGGGGATGACCAGGCCGTCGACCTCGGCGAGCTCCTCGGGGCGCCTCACCGGCCTGGCCACGGCGTCCGCCGCGGCCAGGGCGATCAGGTGCTCCCGTACGTCGCCCTGGAGGGCCAGGACACCAATGACGGGAGTGGCGTTCATCGGTGCTTACCAGCCCCGGTTGGCGTAGCGCTCGGACTCGGGGAGGGTGTCGCAGTTGATGCCGACCATGGCCTCGCCCAGGTTGCGGGAGGCGTCCGCGATGACCTTCGGGTCGTCGTAGAAGGTGGTGGCCTTCACGATGGCGGCGGCGCGCTTGGCCGGGTCGCCCGACTTGAAGATGCCGGAGCCGACGAAGACGCCCTCGGCGCCGAGCTGGCGCATGAGCGCGGCGTCGGCCGGGGTGGCGACGCCACCGGCGGAGAAGAGGACGACGGGCAGCTTTCCGAGCTCGGCGACCTCCTTGACCAGCTCGTAGGGGGCGCGCAGCTCCTTGGCGGCGGCGAACAGCTCGTTGTTGTCGAAGCCGCGCAGCTTGGCGATCTCGTTCTTGATCTGGCGCAGGTGGCGGACGGCCTCGACGACGTTGCCGGTGCCGGCCTCGCCCTTGGAGCGGATCATGGCCGCGCCCTCGGCGATGCGGCGCAGGGCCTCGCCCAGGTTGGTGGCGCCACAGACGAAGGGGGTGGTGAAGGCCCACTTGTCGGAGTGGTTGATCTCGTCGGCCGGGGTGAGGACCTCGGACTCGTCGATGTAGTCGACGCCGAGGGACTGCAGGACCTGGGCCTCGACGAAGTGGCCGATGCGGGACTTGGCCATGACCGGGATGGAGACGGCGCCGATGATCTCTTCGATCATGTTCGGGTCGGACATGCGGGCGACGCCGCCGTCCTTGCGGATGTCCGCCGGGACCCGCTCAAGGGCCATGACGGCCACGGCGCCGGCGTCCTCGGCGATCTTCGCCTGCTCGGCGTTGACCACGTCCATGATCACGCCGCCCTTGAGCTGCTCGGCCATGCCGCGCTTCACGCGCGCGGTGCCGGTCTCGGGAGACTGGGGGGTGGTGGAAGGCGTGGTGGACACGGGTACCTCACTCGTGACAACAGGGGTTGACGACATAGTGAGGAAACAGGCCACCCGGGGTCCACTTCAAGGGCCAATGTGGACCCGGTGGATCGTTTTCGCAGGTTACGGGGGGTCAGTTCGGGCGATCGGCGAGGGCCACCGGCGGCTCGTCGTCCATTTCGAAGGCCAGTGGGAAGGGTGCGTGACCGGCCAGCCGGAACCAGCGGACCTTGCGGTGCCTGCGCAGCGCGCGGGCCGCCCGTACGGCGTCGTTGTGGAACCGGCGCGCCATCGGCACCCGCCGGACGGCCGCGGCCAGCTCGTTCGCGGCCTCCTCGCCGCCGGGCGCCGCGCGGACCAGCTCGACCTGCTCCGGCTCGCCGAACACGGCCCGCAGCGCCTGGCTCAGCTCGCTCTCGGCGACCTCGCGGTGGTCCTCCTCGGCCTGCCGGGCGGCGTGCGCGGCCTCGTACAGGACGATGGAGGCGGCCGGATCGAGGACGCCGGAGGTGGCGAGCTCCTGGGTGACCGAGGCCCGGCGGAGCAGCTGGGCGTCGAGCGCGGCGCGCGCCGCGTCGATGCGCGTGTGCAGCCGGTCGAGCCGGCCGGCGGTCCAGCTCAGGTAGACGCCGACGAGGATCAGCGCGACGAGGGTCCAGATCAGGGTTTCGGTCACGGGCGCACAGGCTACCGGGGCGGTGGCAGCGGCCCCTCCAGAACCTCCCGGTCGTGGGCGAACAGGACACGTGCGGGCCGCCCCGCGGCGAGCTCGCCGAGCCGGTCGAGCCAGGGGCGGTACGGGGTGCCGAACTCGTCGGCGACGTCGTACGCCTGGCCGGCGAGGACCGTGATCCGCTCGCCGTGGTCGACGACCAGCGACTGGTGGCCCTCGGTGTGCCCGGGCGTGGGCACGATCAGCACGCCGGGCGCGATCTCGTGCTCGCCGTCCAGCTCCTCGTACCGGACGCCCGGCAGGAGCGAGTCGATGGTGTGGCCGCCCGCGCGGGCGGTGGCGAGCTCGGTGCGCTGGACGAGGACGGGGGTGTCGGGAAAGAGCTGGTTGCCGCCGATGTGGTCGAAGTGGAGGTGGCAGTTGACCACGAGGTCCACGTCGGCGGGGCCGACGGTGAGTGGCCGGCGGACGGGGCGGTAGTGCGCGTCGGCCTCCGGGGAGCCGGTGCCCATGCCGGTGTCGAAGAGGAGGCTGCCGCCCGCGTGACGGACGAGGTAGGCGAGGACGGGCTCCACGCGCGCGTGGTCGCCGCCCCACTCCTCGGCGGGGCGAGTGAAGTGCCCGAGGTCGAGCCGCGTGATCGAGACCATGGGCGCAGCCTTCCCCGGAGCCGGACGCGCAATCCGGACCGGGGCGCGATCCGGCCGGGCACGAGGGCCGGACCGGGGCGCGATCCGGACCGACGTTCGCC
Source organism: Streptomyces sp. NPDC003327 (assembly GCF_053589515.1). Lineage (NCBI taxonomy): Bacteria > Bacillati > Actinomycetota > Actinomycetes > Kitasatosporales > Streptomycetaceae > Streptomyces > Streptomyces sp. NPDC003327. The sequence continues at coordinate 71,044 of NZ_JBSFSA010000010.1, forward strand.
CTGGGGGGAACGGCGGCCCCCTTCGACGCCGTACGAGCGCCGCCGGGGGGCCTCCCGCGGGCGCCTACAGGCCGAGGCGGGCGCGGAGACCGCCGGTGCGTTCGTCCGTGTCGACCGCCGCCGCGCCGTCCGTCACCGTCTCGTAGACCGCGAGGATGTCGGCGCCCACCGTCGACCAGTCGAACCGCCGCACGTGCGCCGACCCCCGGGCGCTCAGCTCGGTGCGCCGCGCCTTGTCGCCGAGGAGACGGATCGCCGCGTCGGCCAGCGCGTCCGCGTCCTCGTTGGCGAAGAGCTCGCCCGCCGCCCCCTGGTCGAGGACCTGGGCGAACGCGTCCAGGTCGGAGGCGAGGACCGGCGCGCCCGCCGACAGCGCCTCGACCAGGATGATGCCGAAGCTCTCGCCGCCGGTGTTGGGCGCCACGTACACGTCCACGCTGCGCAGCAGCCGCGCCTTGTCCTCGTCGCTGACCATGCCGAGGAACTCGACCCGGGAGCGCATCTCGGCGGGCAGCGAGGCGACCGCCTCCTCCTCGTCGCCGCGCCCGGCGACGAGGAGCCGGGTCTCCGGGCGCTCGTCGAGGATCTTCGGCAGGGCCCGCATGAGGACCGGCAGGCCCTTGCGGGGCTCGTCGATGCGGCCGATGAAGCCGAGGGTCTGGCCCTGCCACTCGGCCTTCGCCTCGGCGCGGGCGAAGAAGTCGACGTCGACGCCGTTCGGGATGAGGACGGCGTCACCCCCGAGGTGCTCGACGAGCGTCCGGCGCGCGTACTCGCTGACCGCGATCCGGGCGCTGATCTTCTCCAGGGCGGGCTGGAGGATCGGGTAGGCGGCGATCATGGCGCGCGAGCGCGGGTTCGACGTGTGGAAGGTGGCGACGATGGGCCCCCGCGCCGCCCAGCAGGTGAGCAGGCCGAGCGAGGGCGAGGTCGGCTCGTGGATGTGGACGACGTCGAAGGTGCCGTCGTGCAGCCAGCGCCGGACCCGGGCCGCCGAGAGGAAGCCGAAGTTGAGCCGGGCGACGGAGCCGTTGTACGGCACGGGGACGGCCCGCCCCGCGGAGACGACGTACGGCGGGAGCGGGGTCTCGTCGTCGGCCGGGGCGAGGACGGAGACCTCGTGGCCCAGCCGGATGAGGTGCTCGGCGAGGTCGCGGATGTGGAACTGGACGCCGCCCGGCACGTCCCAGGAGTACGGGCAGACGATGCCGATCCTCACGCCGGTCCGCCTTCCCCGCGCTGCCCGCGCCCCCGCTCGGGGCGCTGCGGCGTGTCCGGGCGCTCCCCGTCCTCCGGGCGCTCCGGCCGGTCCGGGCGCTCCGGCCGGTCCTGGCGCTCCTCCAGGTCCGCGAGCCAGAGCCGCTGGAGCATGTGCCAGTCCTCCGGGTGGTCCGCGATGCCCTCGGCGAAGGCATCGGCCAGCGCCTGCGTCATGACGGACGTCTTCTCCGCGCGCGTTCCCGACTCGGGCACGTCGACGGGCGGGTGGACCCGCCCCTTCATGACCGCCGTGCCGTCGTACCAGAGCGTCACGGGCAGCAGCAGCGCGCCGGTCTGCTGGGCGAGCATCGCCGGGCCCGCGGGCATGCGGGCGGTGTCGCCGAAGAAGGTGACCTCGGTGCCGGACGCGGAGAGGTCCCGGTCGGCGACGAGGCAGATGAGGCCGCCCGCGCGCAGCCGCCGCGCGAGTATCCCGAAGGCGGCGCCGCCGGTGTGCGGCAGCACCTCCATGCCCAGCGACTCGCGGTAGGCGACGAACCGGTCGAACAGGCTCTCCGGCTTGAGCCGCTCGGCGACCGTCGTGAACGGCACCCCCAGCGAGCGCGTGACCCACACGCCCGCGAGGTCCCAGTTCGCCAGGTGCGGCAGGGCGAGGACGACGCCGCGGCCGGAGGCGAGGCCGTCCTTCAGGTAGTGGATGTCCTTGATGTCGATGCTGCTGTCGACCCGCTCCCTGCTCCAGGTCGGCAGCCGGAAGGACTCCATCCAGTACCGCATGTACGAGCGCATGCCGGCCTTCGACAGCTCGGCGAGCCGCTCGGGCGTGGCGTCCGGCACCACGCGCGCGAGGTTCGATTCGAGCCGCAGCACGCTCGTGCCGCGCCGCTTCCAGGCGATGTCGGCGATCCGCCGGCCGAGGCCCGCGGCCACCGGCTCGGGCAGCTTCTTCACGGTCGACCAGCCGAGCCCGTACACCCCGTCGGTCAGCCGGTCCTTCAGGCCGCTCACGATGTCGCCTCGCTCCCCCGGCCCGCGGCGGCGTCCGCCTCGGCCGACTCGCGCCGTACGGTCACGACGCGCTGTCCCAGGGTCACGGCGCTGCCGACGGCCACGATCCACAGGGCGATCGGGAGCAGCACCTGGACGCCGGGGACGCCGAAGGCGTGCAGGCCGGAGAGGCCGGCGGCGACGAGCGAGATCACCAGCCGCTCGGCGCGCTCGACCAGGCCGTTGACCGCGACGGGCAGGCCGATCGATTCGCCGCGCGCCTTCGTGTACGAGACGACCTGGCCGCTGGCGAGGCAGAAGATCGACACGGCGCACATCACGTTGTCGTCGCCCCGGCCCGCGTACCAGAGGGCGAAGCCTCCGAAGATCGCTCCGTCGGCGACGCGGTCGAGCGTCGAGTCGAGGAAGGCGCCCCAGCGGCTGGAGATCCCCGCCTGCCGGGCCATGTTGCCGTCGACGAGGTCGGAGAAGACGAAGAGGGTGATGACGATGGTGCCCCAGAAGAACTCCCCGCGGGGGAAGAAGACCAGGGCACCGCCCATCACTCCCGCCGTGCCGATGAGCGTGACCGCGTCCGGGCTGACGCCCCGACGGAGCAGAAACGCGGCGAACGGTGTGAGGACACGCGTAAAAAACGCACGCGCGTACTTGTTCAGCATGGCCTTCCCGAGGTTCGGTGGGCCGCGCGGTCCCATGACCACCGGCTCACCCATCGTAGCCACGCGGCTCGCGGCGCACCGGAGGGCACCCGATCCGCCGCGTCGGCATCCCCCCGAGGGCCGCCCCGTGTACGACGGATGGCCGCGTCGCCGCACGTGGGAGCCGTGCCGACGGAGGGCGGCGGGCGGCCGGTGGCGACCGGGGCGCGCGACGTATGGACGGCGTCCTGCGTCGGTGCAAAGCTCGAAGGACCACCGCGGGCACCGCAGGAGCCGCACCGCGACACGCCACTCCCCCGCGCCCGCGCCCCACCTCACCGCGCCTCGCGCCCACCGCGCGTCGCGCAGCCGGGAGGAACACCATGGGCGACAAGGCGAACACCCCCTCCGGAGCCGCCGGCAGGGCTCTGACGGCCGACCGGCCCTCGGCCGTGCGGAACGTGGTGCTGGTCGGCCACAGCGGATCGGGCAAGACGACCCTCGTGGAGGCGCTCGCGCAGGCCGCCGGAGCGGTCAACCGGGCCGGGCGCGTCGAGGACGGCGGCACGGTCTCCGACTACGACGAGATCGAGCACCGCCAGCAGCGTTCCGTACAGCTCTCGCTCGTGCCGGTCGGCTGGAACGGGTTCAAGATCAACCTCCTGGACACACCCGGGTACGCCGACTTCGTCGGGGAGCTGAGGGCCGGTCTGCGCGCGGCGGACGCGGCCCTCTTCGTCGTCTCGGCCGCCCAGGAGGCCGACGCGATCGCCGCCTCCACCCGCATGATCTGGGAGGAGTGCGCGGCCGTCGGCATGCCCCGCGCCATCGTCGTCACCCACCTCAACACGGCCCGCACCGACTTCACCGAGCTCACCGCCGTCTGCGCCGGTCTCTTCGGGCACGACGACCCCGACGCCGTCCTCCCCCTCTACCTGCCGGTGCGCGGCGACGAGGGCGCCGACGGGCACGCACCCGCCACCGGCCTCGTCGGACTGCTCTCGGAGCGGATCTTCGACTACGCGAGCGGCGCCCGCCGGGAGCTGCCGCCCGACGAGGAACAGCGGGCGGTGATCGCCGAGGCCCGGAGCAGGCTCATCGAGGGGATCATCGCCGAGAGCGAGGACGAGACCCTGATGGACCGCTACCTCGGCGGCGAGGAGATCGACGTCCGGACCCTCGTCGACGACCTGGAGAAGGCCGTCGCGCGGGGCGCCTTCCATCCGGTGCTCGCCGCCGCCCCGGCCGCCGACGGCGGCACCCAGGGCCTCGGGACGCTCGAACTCCTGGAGCTGATCACCGGCGGCTTCCCCTCCCCGCTGGAGCACGAGCCGCCGGCCGTCACCACGCCCGACGGCACGCCCCGGCCCCCGATCACCTGCGACCCGGACGGCCCGCTCGTCGCCGAGGTCGTCAAGACCGCCGCCGACCCCTATGTCGGCCGGATCTCGCTGGTCCGGGTCTTCTCCGGCACCCTGCGCCCCGACCAGACGGTCCACGTCTCCGGCCACGGGCTCGCCGACCGCGGGCACGAGGACCACGACGTCGACGAACGCGTCGGCGGCCTCACCTCCCCCTTCGGCAAGCAGCAGCACCCGCTGCCCCACTGCATCGCCGGTGACCTCGCGTGCGTGGCGAAGCTCGGCCGGGCCGAGACCGGCGACACGCTCTCCGCCAAGGACGACCCGCTCCTCATGGAGCCCTGGTCCATGCCGGAGCCGCTGCTGCCGCTCGCCGTCGAGGCGCACAGCAAGGCCGACGAGGACCGCCTCTCCCAGGGCCTCGCCCGGCTCGTCGCCGAGGACCCGACCATGCGCCTCGAACAGAACCAGGACACCCGGCAGGTCGTCCTGTGGTGCCTGGGCGAGGCGCACCAGGACGTCGTCCTCGAGCGGCTGCGCGGCCGGTACGGCGTGCGCGTCGACTCCGTGCCGTACAAGGTGCCGCTGCGCGAGACCTTCGGCGCCTCCGCGGCGGGGCGCGGGCGCCACGTGAAGCAGTCCGGCGGCCACGGGCAGTACGCCATCTGCGAGATCGACGTGGAGCCGCTGCCGCCGGGGAGCGGCATCGAGTTCGTCGACAAGGTGGTGGGCGGGGCGGTGCCGCGCCCGTTCGTCCTCTCCGTCGAGAAGGGCGTACGGGCCCAGGCGGCGCGGGGCGTCGCCGCCGGCTATCCGCTGGTCGACATCCGGGTCACCCTCCGGGACGGCAAGGCCCACTCGGTGGACTCCTCCGACGCCGCCTTCCAGACGGCGGGCGCGCTCGCGCTGCGCGAGGCGGCCGCCGGGGCGCCCGTCCACCTCCTGGAACCGGTGGCGGAGGTCCAGGTCCTGGTGCCGGACGAGTACGTCGGCCCGGTGATGAGCGACCTGTCGGGGCGGCGCGGCCGGGTCGTCGGCACCGAACAGGCGGGGGCCGGGCGGACGGTGGTGCGCGCCGAGGTGCCGGAGATCGAGATCGGGCGGTACGCGATCGACCTGCGGTCCCTGTCGCACGGCACGGGCCGGTTCGACCGTGCGTACGCCCGGCACGAGCCGATGCCGTCGCAGGTGGCCGACCGGATGCGCGAACAGGCCGGAAAGGCCGCCTAGTCGAGCGGCCTGCCTCGCCGAACGCGCCGCATGCGTACGCCGTCCGTCCGTAACGCCACCGGGCGGGCGGCATTCGGCCGACGATATCCACAGGCGGTGACGCATCCGCCGGTACCCGGTTACGCTGTGGTGCCCAGCTCAGAAGGTGTGCGGGGCGCGGCAGTTGGGAACACCCGCACAAGTACGCGCGGCGATGGGGGCGGCAGTGGCGATCGACGGTTTCGGACCCGGGGCACAGGTCCCCCTGATGGGCTCGGACGGGCGGACGGGGGCGACCAACGCCCTCGCCTCTGCCGCGTACCGGGACAGCCCCCTGAAGACCATTCAGGAAGCCGACAACGACCTGTACAAGACCACGCTCAAGCCCGGGAAGTGGGAGAAGCTCTTCCGCCCCGACCTCGGCGAGGCGTTCTCCCGGGCCGTCCAGGTGCGGATGCTCGGCGGCGGCCGCAAGGCGCTCATCCAGTCGTTCGGCGCCGAGCCGCAGCCGGTCGTCGAGCACTGCCTCGCGGCCACCCACATCCGCAGACAGCGCGACACCAAGCTCACGGTCGTCACGTTCGTCTGCGGTGTCCTCTTCCTGCCCGGGCTGCTGTTGTGGCTCGGCGTCATCCAGCTCCGCCGCATCCTCGCGGGCTCGGACAACAAACGGACCAGCGCGCTGGGCACCGGCCTGCTGTGGGCCGCCGGGATCTTCGCCGCGCTCGTCCTGGTCAAGCTTCCCTTCGACGGGCTGCTGACCATCTACCTGCGGGTCATGGTGGTGGCCCCGGTCGTCGGCTGGTTCCTGGCGCGCCGGATCTGCGAGCGCGCCGCGGTGGACCTGCGGGACCGGTGGACCGGCCTGCTCAGCGGCGGCGGGGTCGCGCCGTACGTCCCCAAGTCCGCTCCCCGCGACCCCACCGAGAAGGGGGCGGAGGAGCTGCGGGTGAACCTGGAGAAGCTCTCCGCCGAGCAGCAGTCCAACATCGTCTTCTACGCGGGCACCAAGGGCATCCTGGGCCTCGGCACCCGCTGGGGCAGCTGGACGCTCGCCGAGGAGCTGGTCCCGCAGCCGGGCCGGGAGATCCACGCCTTCCGCGCCTGGGACGTCGTGCGCAAGATCCACGAGCAGCTCACGCTGCTGGAGCGCGGCTCGCTCAAGACCGGCTTCCCGAAGCCGACGGTGAAGCACTGGATCGTCTCCCCCGTCGGGGAGGGGGCCGACGAGGTGGCCCGCCCCGAGGGCGACAACATCGTCCACTTCCAGGTCAAGCCGCACGAGATACAGCGCATCTGCAACGAGCAGCAGTTCGGCGCGGGCAACCGCCACTACCTCGGCGTGCAGTTCGCCCTCTGGGACGGCAACCTCGTCCTGACGATGATGGTCACCGTCACCTCGCTCCACCACACGCTCAGGATCGAGGTGACCGGGCACGCCCTCGGTCCGGTCCACGGGCTCTTCACCACGAAGCCGAAGGCGAAGACCAAGGAGGTCTCGAAGGCCGTCCGCTTCTGGGAGACGAAGGAGATCCAGCAGTCGCTGATGGAGACCGACGAGGTCGTCCGCCTCGCGGTGCGGGCCCCGCTGACCTGGTACCCGCCGGTCCTGGACTTCCTCGGCGGCAAGATGGTCCTGCCCGAGCCCTTCGGCCTGCGGCACGTGTGGGCCGGACCCCTCTGGAAGAACCGCTTCATGGCCGACGACGCGATCCGCATGGCGACGCCGGTGCTCCGTGCGGTCCACGCGGCGACGATCAAGGTCCTCGACGAGCACAACGTGGACACGGAGCGCTTCAGCAACCGCTCGCTCGTCCTCAGCGGGAACGTGCAGGAACCGGCACCGAAGAGGGCCGACGCCTACGACGCGTGACGTCGGCCGGGACGAGAGCCGGGGACCCGGACCCGTCGGGGGACCCGGACCCGCACGGAGGGCCCGGGTCCGGCCGTAGGGTCAGATGCCGGCCGGCCAGGCGTCGGCCAGCATCTTCCGCGTGTCGGCGAGGAGCTGCGGCAGCACCTTCGTGTGACCGACGACCGGCATGAAGTTGGTGTCCCCGCCCCAGCGGGGCACCACGTGCTGGTGCAGGTGGGCGGCGATCCCGGCGCCCGCGACGGCGCCCTGGTTCATGCCGATGTTGAAGCCGTGCGCGCCGGAGGCCGCCCGCAGGGCCACCATCGCCCGCTTGGTGAAGTCGGCCAGCTCCACGGTCTCCGGGGCGTCGAGGTCCGTGTAGTCGGCGACGTGCCGGTAGGGGACGACCATCAGGTGCCCCCCGTTGTACGGGTAGAGGTTGAGCACCGCGTAGACGCTCTGGCCGCGCGCGATCACGAGGCCGTCCTCGTCCGACTTCGACGGAATCGAGCAGAACGGGCAGCCGTCCTCGGCCCCGGGCCCGGTCGGCTTGTTCTCGCCCTGGATGTACGCCATCCGGTGAGGCGTCCACAGGCGCTGGAACGCGTCCTGCGTCCCCACTCCGATCTGCTGCTCCGGCTCAGTCGTCATGCGATGCAGCATATTGCTTCGCCCGTTCGGAACGTGTCGCCGGGGCGGAAGATCCCCGCAGCGGCGATGCTGATCCGATGAGCGCCAGGCCCCCGAAACCCCACCGGCAGGAACGCTGGGACCGCCGCATGGAGACCCCGCTCGCCGTGGCGTCGGCGGCCTTCCTCACCGCGTACGCGGTCCGCGTCCTGGCGGGCGGGAACCTCGGCGCGGGCTGGCTCGACCTGTGCTCGGCGGTGCTGTACGCCTCCTGGGCCCTCTTCGGCGTCGACTACGCGGTACGGCTCCGGCTCAGCGGCCTCGGCCCGCTCCGCTTCCTGCGCGGCCACCTCCTCGACACGGTGGTCCTGCTCCTGCCGCTGCTGCGCCCGGTCCGGATGGTGACGATCTACGACCGGATCCAGCGCCGCCGGGACGAGCCGCGGCTCTCGCTCTACGCCCGGGTGATGGTCTACGCGGGCCTGACGGTGGGCCTGCTGGGCTTCGCGGGCGCGCTCACGGTCTACCACCACGAGGCGGGCGCCCCCGGCGCCTCCATCCGCACCTTCGGCGACGCGGTCTGGTGGACCTGCGCCACGCTGGCGACGGTCGGCTACGGCGACGTGACCCCGGTGACCCCGATCGGCCGCCTGACCGCGGTGGGCCTGATGGCCTGCGGCCTCGCGCTGCTGGGCGCGGTGACGGGTTCGTTCTCGTCCTGGCTGATCCAGGCGTTCACGCGGGAGGACGAGAAGAGGCCCCCGGGGGATTCCCCGGGGGCCTCGTGATCGTGTCCTACGGCCCTCAGACCTGGACGCGCCGCTCCACCACGTCGACGAGCTTGGCGATGGCCTCGTCCCGCGGGACGCCGTTCTCCTGCGAACCGTCGCGGTAGCGGAAGGAGACGGTGCCGGCCGCCATGTCGTCGTCGCCCACGATGATCATGAACGGCACCTTCTGGCGCTGCTGGTTCCTGATCTTCTTCTGCATCCGGTCGGAGGACGCGTCCACGTCGACCCGCAGGCCCTTCTTCTTCGCCTCGGCGGCGAACTCCTGCAGGTACTCCACGTGCGCGTCGCCGATCGGGATGCCGACCGCCTGGACCGGGGCCAGCCACGGCGGCATGGCACCCGCGTAGTGCTCCAGGAGCACGGCGAAGAACCGCTCGATCGAGCCGAAGAGCGCGCGGTGGATCATGACCGGGCGCTGCTTGGTGCCGTCCGGGGCGGTGTACTCCAGGTCGAAGCGCTCCGGCAGGTTGAAGTCGAGCTGGACGGTCGACATCTGCCAGGTACGGCCGATGGCGTCCCGCGCCTGCACCGAGATCTTCGGGCCGTAGAACGCGGCGCCGCCCGGGTCGGGGGTCAGCGGGAGGCCCTGCTTCTCCGCGACCTGCTGGAGGACCGCGGTGGCCTCCTCCCACACCTCGTCGGAGCCGACGAACTTCTCCGGGTCCTTGGTCGACAGCTCCAGGTAGAAGTCGGTCAGACCGTAGTCGCGGAGCAGGTTCAGGACGAAGGTGAGGGTCTTGTCGAGCTCGTCCGCCATCTGCTCGCGGGTGCAGTAGATGTGCGCGTCGTCCTGGGTGAAGCCACGGGCGCGGGTCAGGCCGTGCACGACGCCGGACTTCTCGTACCGGTACACGGTGCCGAACTCGAACAGGCGCAGCGGCAGCTCGCGGTAGGAGCGCCCGCGCGCGTCGAAGATCAGGTTGTGCATCGGGCAGTTCATGGGCTTGAGGTAGTAGTCCACGCCCTCGTCGAGCTGCATGGGCGGGTACATGCCCTCGGCGTACCAGTCGAGGTGGCCGGACTTCTCGAAGAGCTTGCCCTTGGTGGCGTGCGGCGAGTAGACGAACTCGTAGCCCTCCTCCTCGTGCCGCTTGCGCGAATAGTCCTCCATGACCCGGCGGATGATGCCGCCCTTGGGGTGGAAGACGGCGAGGCCGGAGCCGATCTCGTCCGGGACGGAGAAGAGGTCGAGCTCGTTGCCGAGCTTGCGGTGATCGCGCTTCTCGGCCTCCGCGAGGAAGTCGAGGTGGGCCTTCAGCTCCTCCTTCGACGGCCACGCGGTGCCGTAGATGCGCTGGAGCATCGGGTTCTTCTCGCTGCCGCGCCAGTAGGCGGCGGCGTTGCGCATGAGCTTGAACGCCGGGATGTTCCGGGTGGTGGGCAGGTGGGGACCGCGGCAGAGGTCCTTCCAGCACAGCTCGCCGGTCTTGGCGTCGAGATTGTCGTAGATGGTCAGCTCGCCGCCGCCCACCTCGACGTTCGCGCCGTCGTCGGTCGAGGCCGCGCCCTTGATGCCGATGAGCTCCAGCTTGTACGGCTCGTCGGCGAGCTCCTCGCGGGCGGCCTCGTCGGTCACCACGCGGCGGGCGAAGCGCTGGCCGCGCTTCTGGATCTCCTGCATCTTCTTCTCGACGGCCTTGAGATCCTCGGGGGTGAACGGCTTCTCGACGTCGAAGTCGTAGTAGAAGCCGTCGCGGACCGGCGGGCCGATGCCCAGCTTGGCCTCGGGGAAGAGTTCCTGCACGGCCTGCGCCATGACGTGCGCGGTCGAGTGGCGCAGGATGTTCAGGCCGTCCTCGGAGGAGATCTCCACGCCTTCGACGACATCGCCCTCGGCGAGTTCGTACGACAGGTCCTTCAGCTCGCCGCCCACGCGGGCGGCGATGACGGTGCGGTCGTCGGCGAACAGGGCGCCGGCGGTGGTGCCCGCGCTCACCGCCCTCTCCTCTGCTCCCGAGGCGGACTGGACGGTCACACGGACATCAGACACTGCTGCTCCATACATCAGGGCGCAGACAGAAACGACGTGCCGGCGCCGGCGGTGCGCGGCAGAGACGAGGTGCCGCGTCGCCGTTGATCGTACCGAGCGGAGCGGTCCGACCGCGAAACGGTTTGCGGCGGGCGCCTCCCTCCCGGGCCGTCCCCGTCACCGGCTCCGGCTTCCCCAGGCCGTCCCCGTCACCGGCTTCGGTTTCAGGCGTCGCCCTCGGGGCCCTCCTCGAAGAGGTCGATCTCTCCGGCGTTCCCGTGCACCGCCTTCAGCAGGCGGTCCCGCTCGGCGTCGTCCACCCGTACCGGTACGACTCCGGTGGCGTCGGTCAGGCGCCGGAAGCCGCCCCTGCTCTCCAGGCGGCCGACGACCCGGATCGGCAGGCCGGCCAGGTGGGCGTGGCCGGCGACGCGGTAGGCCTCGTCGTCGAGGGTGACGCGGACGTGCGGGACCTCCGCCCCGGCGAGCACCCGGAGCCGCACGGTGCCGCTGCCGCGCGGCTCGGAGCGGCGCATGCGGACGACGGCGCCGGTGATCCGTACGGGCACGGAGGGCTCGTCGGTGAGGTAGCGGGCGCCCGCCGCGCGCAGGGCGGGCAGGTCACCGGGCGAGAACTCGACGGGCTCGGGGCGGGGGGCGCAGCCGTCGGGCGGCCCGGCGGAGGGAGCCCACGCGAGGGCGATCCTCGCGCCTTCGGTGCCGCGGACCAGGGCGACGAGCGCTTCGAGGAGTTCGCGGCTGACCCCGGCGGCGACGGCGGAGTCGAAGGCCTCCATGCCGCCGGTGGTCCGCTGGTAGTCGGTGGCCTCGCGGGCCGCGTGGAGCGCGTGGTAGAGGCGGACGGCGACGGGACGGCCCGGTGTGACGGGCAGGAAGGCGGTGAGTCCGCGCCCGCCGGGTGCCGCGCCGACGACGACCGTCTCCAGGGAGGCCTGGGCGGCGCGGCGGTGGCGGGCGCCGTAGTAGCCGGCGCGGCCGCGCACGGCGAGGGCGCCGGCGAGGAGGAGCTGCCGGGCGGCGGACCTGAGCTGCTCCTGCACGGGCCAGGGGACGGTGCCGGCGGGGCCGGGCGGCACGTCGCGCCACCAGCGGATCTCGTCGCTGGGGACGGTGAGGCCGGTGAGGACCTCGCGGGCGGAGGGCGTGGCGCTGCGGGCGAGGGCGGTGAGCGCCTCGCCGAGCAGGTCCTCGCAGTCGGGGAAGGCGCGGCTCTCCGGTACGAGGAGGCTGGTGGTGCCGCTTCCGGTGCCGCTGCCCGGCGGGGTCCACCGGCTGTAGCGGCCGGCCGCCCCGCCGCGGCGGCGCCAGCCGTGGCGGGCCAGGAGGGCGCCGAGGACGCGCGGGTCGACCCGGCCGGGGTCGGGCGTGCCCTGGGCGTCGGCCCAGGGGCCGGTGGGCGGGCCGGGGATCCCGGTCCACGGTCCGGGGCTCTCGCCGGGGGACGGGTGGGGGCGGTACGGCGGCGGGACGGGGAAGGGCCCGTGTCCGGTCCCCTCCCCGTCCCGCGCCCCGGATCCCGGGTCGTCGATCGGTCGGTGCATCAAGGTCTCCCTCCCACGCCGACCCGGGTCATGATCTCGCAGAGCGCCCGGTCGTCGAAGATCCGTGTCGTCGGGATGCGCACGGTGGTCCGGCGGCGTCCCGTGACCGGGTGTCCGGCCAGGTTGGTCCAGTAGCAGCAGTGCCGCAGGTCGAGCCGGTCGTGGCTCGCCCTGAGCCAGTCCTCCGGGGCCCGCGGGACGAGCATCACGACCAGGATCTTGTGCACGGACACGGGGGTCCGGGCGAGTTTCACCAGGTGCTCGTTGTCGAGGGTGAAGGAGAACGTGTTCCCGGGCGGGTGCGGCGCGATCTGGTAGGTGCACTTGAGCTGCACCTTGATGGTCACTTCGTCGTCGATGGTGTGTCCGGGAGCGCTGTGGCTCACGTGCCAGTCGATGCCGTTGTCCGGAAAGGGCTGCGAGAGCGAGCAGCCCGCCGCCGCGGCGACGGCGTGCAGGTAGCCCACCTGCAGGGTCTCCATGCAGGCGGTGGTGGCGAGTGAGCCGCGTGTCGGTGCTGCCCGCTGCGGCGGCAGCCCTCCCGACTCGGGCTGGGCGAGCGCCATGTCGATTTCCTTCCCCGTCCCTTCTGTTGTGACCGGTCCGCGTACGCCGCAAACAGTCCGGGTATCACCGGTTCGGGCAGGGGGTTGGCCATCTGCCGCACGTGCGCGAGGAGTTCGGGATGACGACGCACTGGTACGAAGGGCCACTGGCCGCTTTCGACACGGAGACCACGGGAGTTGACGTCGAGGAGGACCGGATCGTCTCGGCCGCCCTCGTCGTGCAGGACACGGCGGGAGCGCGCCCGCGGGTGACGCGCTGGCTGGTCAACCCCGGCATACCGGTGCCGGAAGGGGCCACGGCCGTCCACGGGCTGACGAACGATCACCTCCAGCGGAACGGCCGGTGGCCGGCTCCGGTGATGGAGGAGGTGGCGCGGGCGCTCGCCGAACAGATCGCGGCGGGGCGGCCGTTGGTGGTGATGAACGCACCGTTCGACCTGACGATCCTCGACCGCGAGCTGCGCCGGCACAGGGCGTCCTCGCTCGGCCGGTATCTGGAGAGCTCGCCGCTGTGCGTGCTCGATCCCCGGGTGCTGGACAAGCATCTGGACCGGTACCGCAAGGGCCGCCGGACGCTGACGGACCTGTGCGCGCACTACGAGGTGGAGTTGGGCGCGGCGCACGACGCGGCGGCGGACGCGACGGCGGCCCTGGAGGTCGTGCGGGCGGTGGCGCGGCGCTTCTCGGCGCGGCTGGAGCGGCTGACGCCGGCGGAGCTGCACACGCTCCAGGCCGTGTGGCACGCGGCTCAGGCGCGGGGCCTTCAAGCCTGGTTCGCCCGGCAGGGCACGCCGGAGCTGGTGGATCCGGCCTGGCCGCTGCGCCCGGAGCTGCGTACGGCCGCGTGAGCGGTGCCGGGCGTCGCGAGGGGTGCGGACATGCGGAAGGCCGGCCCGTCTTTCGACGGACCGGCCTCTCCCGGTGGGCGATACTGGGATCGAACCAGTGACCCCTTCGGTGTGAACGAAGTGCTCTCCCGCTGAGCTAATCGCCCGGGAACGGGTTGAACCATACAGGGCTCGGCGCCCCTTGTTCAAACCGCTCGCAGGCGGGCGGCGAGCCCGCGGCGGCCACCCCGCATCATCACGGCGTGGTTGGCGCGGAACAGGGGCCGGCCGGGGACGGCGAAGGCCCGCATGAGGCGGGCCCGCACCTCGACCTCCTGCTCGTAGACGGCGCGGGTGCCGGGGCCGTCGGCGGCGAGCGTCCAGCGGGCCCAGCCCTCCAGGTCCCCGTCGAGGCCCACCTCCAGGACGCGGGCTTCGGCGTCCTGGCGCAGGGCGCGGACGGTGAGGACGAGGTCGTACGGCAGGAAGGAGCGGAACCGGGCGGTGCCGGTGGTGTCGTCGTGGGGGACGACCTCGCGGACCTGGGGCCACCAGCGGGGGTACTCCTCGGGGCGTGCGAGCACGGCGTAGACGTCGTCGGGCGGGGCGGGGAGCCGCCAGACGCTGCGGAAGCGGTACCGGTACCAGTCCATGCCCCCAGTGTGGGCGTACTCAGGCGCCGATCTGAGTACGTCGACGCATTCCCGGGCCATGTGGCCGGAGCCACACTCCGGGTATGGACAACTCCCTGCCACCCGCGGACGAGCTGGTGCTCGTCGACCGCGAGCTGGCTCGACTCGACGCCCGCCGGTCCCAGTTGCTGACCCGGCGGGCCTGGCTGCTCCAGGTGCTGCACTCCCCCGTCGCCCCGGGCCCCGCGGGTTCCCCGGCGGCGGCCGGGCCGTGGCCGGCCGGTCCGGTGGCGGACGCGGCGCCGCGGAGCGCGCAGAACGTGCTGCTGACGCTCGGCGGGACGCTGCTGACGATCGCGGCGATCGCCTTCACCCTCGTGAGCTGGGGCTCGATGGGGATCGGCGGCCGGGCGGCGGTGCTGTTCGTGGTGACCTCGGCGGCCCTCGGGGCGCCGGTGGCGCTGCTGCGCAGGGGCCTGGTGTCGACGGCCGAGGCGGTGGCGGCGCTGGGACTGGCGCTCACCGTACTGGACGCGTACGCAGTGCACCGGGTGGCGCTGCCGGGGGCGGACGGTCTCGGGTACGCGGCGGTGGCGTCGGCCGTGCTCGCGGGGGTCTGGGCCGGATACGGCTCGGCGCTGTCCCGGCTGCGGATCCCGCTGCCGGCGGCCGTGGTCGCGGGGCAGCTTCCGCTGCCGCTGGCTGTGCTCGCGGCCGGTGGGGGTCCGACGGCCTTCGCGTGGGTGGCGCTGGTGACGGCGGCGGCGGACGCGGCGCTCGTGCTGCGGGCGCGCCCGGTGGCGGTGCGGGTGACCGCGGCCGTCGGGGGCGTGGCGCTGGGCGCCTGGGCGCTCCTCACGGGCGGCTGGCTCTCCCTGACGGCGCCGTGGAGCGGCGCGGCCCTGCTCCTGGTGGGCGCGGTGGCGCTGCTGTACGTGGCGCGGAGCGGGCCCGCGGTGGCGGGGGCGGCCGGGGCGGTGGCGGGTGTCGCCGCGGTGGCCGCGCTGGGCGGTCTGGTGCGGTCGGGGGTTCCGGCGCAGTGGGCGGTGCCGGGGTACGTGGGGTGCGGCCTGGCCCTGGCGGCGCTGTGGCGCCCGGCAAGCGGCGGGGCGGACGCGGTTAGGGCGGCGGCGGCTCCGGGGTCCGGTGGGGCGGACGCGGCTCCGGCCGACGGGGGCGGGTCCGGAGTCGGCGCGTGGCTGCCGCGGGGTGTCCGGCTCGGTCTGGCGGGCTCGGGCGCGGGGGTGCTCGCCCTGGGCGTGGCGTGGGCACTGCCGCCCGTGGCGGCGGGGCTCCTCGAGCCGCTCGCGCGGACCGCGCCGGTCTGGTCGGGGGAGCACGCGCAGAGCGTCCTGGCGTCGTATCCGGCGACCGCCGTGGTGGTCCTGCTCGTGGTGGGCGCCGCGCTGGCGACGGCGCCGCGGCTGTGGGCCCGCTGCGGCGCGCTCGTGCTCGGCTGGGCGGTCCTCACCGCCGTACCGGTCTCGCCGGGCCTGCCGTACGCGGTGACGCTCGCGCTCCAGCTCCTGACGGCGACGGCGGGGCTGGCGCTGGCCGTCCGGCCCGGTCCGCTGACCCGTGGGGTGCCGGAGCCAGCCGGTGCCGGTGCGGGGGCGCGGCCCGCCGCGAAGGCGCCATCGGCCGGTTGGGGGCCGGTGGGCCCGGGGCCGCGGCGGGTCGCGCCGGACGCCGGGGCGGTGCTGGCCTGGACCGCCTTCGCCGGGGGCCTCGCCTCGGCGGCGGGCGCGCTCGCCCGGGGGCTGGACGCGCGCGGGGCCACGTTCGTGGCGCTCGGGGTGGTGCTGGCGCTGTGTGTCGCCGTCGCGGTCATGGACCGGGGCGGGCGCCGTACCGTCGCCGCCTGCGGCGCCGTGCTGGTGGCGGCGGGGCTCGTCCTCGCGGCGGCGGAGACGGTCGGCCTGGCGGAGCACCACACGGGTCTGGCCCTGCTCCTGGTCCCGGCGGCGACGGCCGCGGTGGGCGCGAAGGCCCGCCCGGTGGCGCTCGCGGTGGAGGTCACGGGCGCGGCCGTGGGGCTGCTCGCCCTGGCTCCGGCCGCCGCCTCGGCCCCGCACCTGTCGCTGGCGCTGGCGCTCGGCGGGGTGATCGCGGCGGCGACGGCACTGCGTCCGGAGCGGCGGGTCTTCGCCTCCTGGACGGCGGCGGCGCTGTTCCTGCCGGCCCTGTGGGTGCGGCTCGCGGCCTGGGAGGTGACGGTCCCGGAGGCGTACGCGCTGCCGGTGACGGTGCCCGCGCTGGTCGTCGGGTTCCTGCGGCGGCGGCGCGACCCGGCGGCCTCGTCGTGGACGGCGTACGGCCCGGGTCTCGCGGCGACGCTGGTGCCGAGCCTCGCCGCGGCCTGGCCGGACCAGGAGTGGACCCGACCGCTGCTGCTCGGGGTGGCGGCGCTGGGGGTGACGCTGCTCGGTGCGCGGTTCCGGCTGCAGGCGCCGCTGGTGCTGGGCGGTGCGGCGCTGGCCCTGGTGGGGCTGCACGAGCTGGCGCCGTACGTGGTGCAGGCGGTGGGCGCACTGCCACGGTGGCTGCCGCCCGCGCTGGCCGGCCTGGTCCTGCTGGCGACGGGAGCGACGTACGAGCAGCGGCTGCGGGACGCGCGGAGGCTGCGCGAGCGGCTCGGCCGGATGCACTGAACACCGGCACGTCGGCGTGGAGCCGGGGGAACGCCGAAGGCCCGGAGACGGTGACGTCTCCGGGCCTTCGGTCCGGGTGGTGGGCGATACTGGGTTCGAACCAGTGACCTCTTCGGTGTGAACGAAGCGCTCTCCCACTGAGCTAATCGCCCGGGCGCACCGCAAACATTACCGCATGTCAGCGGGGCTACCGAACCATCAGCCGGTCACTGTTCGATCTTCCACGGCATGACGAAGCCGAACTTCCACAGGTAGAAGCCGAGCAGGACGGCGATGATCACCAGACCGACGGTGGTGAGGATGATGTTGCGGCGGCGGACCTTGGGGTCGAGCGCCCGCTGCGCCGCCTCGGTCACCTTCCGCTTGG
This sequence comes from Streptomyces sp. NPDC003327, assembly GCF_053589515.1. Taxonomy (NCBI): domain Bacteria; kingdom Bacillati; phylum Actinomycetota; class Actinomycetes; order Kitasatosporales; family Streptomycetaceae; genus Streptomyces; species Streptomyces sp. NPDC003327. The sequence goes on from NZ_JBSFSA010000010.1 coordinate 88,331, forward strand.
TCCAGCGCAGCACGAGCTGGGCCCAGACGAACTCGGTGGCCCAGATCGCCATGCCGGCGAAGATGACCAGCCAGCCGGGTCCGGGCAGGGGCAGCATCACCACGCCCGCGCCGACCACGGCGAGCCCCACGACGAAGACGCCGACCTGCCAGCTCAGATGGAGGGTCCGGCGGGACTTGATGAACTCAGGTGCACGCGATCCCAGCTCGGCCTCGCGGCCGTCCGCGGAATCCCCCGTGTGCTCGTCACTCTCCGCATTCATGCACTCCAACTTACCGGACGCGGCCCTCCTCCTCGAATGGCGGTATTACCGAAAGTTACACACGCCCGTACGAGCTACCTGAACACTCACAAAACCGACAGAGGGGTTTACAACGCCACCTGGGGTGGCATGTCGATTTCGCCGACGTGCGAATCCCCGAGCGCACACTGAGCGAAAGGCCCTGGCGCTTATGAACACCACGGTCAGCTGCGAGCTGCACCTGCGCCTCGTTGTGTCGAGCGAGTCCTCACTGCCTGTACCCGCGGGCCTGCGGTATGACACGGCCGATCCGTATGCCGTGCACGCCACCTTCCACACCGGAGCCGAGGAGACGGTCGAGTGGGTCTTCGCCCGCGACCTTCTCGCCGAGGGGCTGCACCGGCCCACCGGCACGGGCGACGTCCGCGTCTGGCCGTCCCGCAGTCACGGTCAGGGAGTCGTCTGCATCGCGTTGAGTTCCCCCGAGGGCGAAGCCCTGCTCGAGGCCCCGGCGCGGGCCCTGGAGTCGTTCCTGAAGCGGACCGACGCCGCTGTGCCACCGGGCACCGAGCACCGGCACTTCGACCTCGACACGGAGCTCTCCCACATCCTGGCCGACAGCTGAGCCAGGCCGAGAGCCGCACGGCGCCGTCCGACTCGGGGAGACGGCGCCGCGCGGACAGTCACATAGGCACGACATCCGGCGCCCCCGCCGCGCAGCCTGCGCGGTGACGGGCGCCGGTGTGCTTTTCCGGGCGCGCTAAAGTCAGCGCCATTCCGCGAGCACCCGCCCGCGGCCGGCCAGGGAGCGAATCGTGCTGATCCCCCACGACACCCGGATCGCCCTCGACACCGTCGTCGATCTGATGAACACCGCCCCGCAGGGCGACCGCGAGGACGAACTCGCGGACATCGACGCGCTGCGCGTCTTCGTGCGCGCGCACAAGGTCAGCGACGTCGGTGAGCTCGGCCCGGACGACCTGCGGGCCGTCCGCGAGGTGCGCGAGAAGTTCGCGGCGGTCTTCACCGCCCCCGAGGCCCGGATCGCGGCCCCCCTGATCAACCAGCTGGTGGCGGCCGCGGGCACCACCCCCCAGCTCACGGACCACGACGGCTACGACTGGCACGTGCACTACTTCGCGCCGGGCGCCTCCGTGGCGGACCACCTGGCGGCCGACTGCGGGATGGCACTGGCCTTCATCGTCGTCGCGGGCGAGCAGGAGCGGCTGCGGCGCTGCGAGGCGCCCGACTGCGGCCGCGCCTTCGTCGACCTCTCCCGCAACCGCTCGCGCCGCTACTGCGACAGCCGCACCTGCGGCAACCGGCTGCACGTGGCCGCCTACCGGGCGCGGCGCAAGGAGGCCGCCGGCTGACGCCGGGAGCGGCCGTCACAGGAAGAAGAGATCGTGCACGGCCGACAGGAGCAGCAGACAGCCGATCACCGCGAGGAAGATCATCAGCGGTGGCTGGGAGAGCGCGAACAGACAGCCGCGCGGCTCCTCGGCGACGAGGGCGAACTCGACGTCGCACTCGACGTCGCGCTCAAGGTCGGCAGGGGCATCGGTGGGGGCGGGGACGGGGTCCCGCGAGGTATCCAGCATCTCGGGGGGATGATCGCGCACCGCGCACCCCGGTGATCCCGCAAAACACCTCGCCGCGGGGGCAGTTCACCCCTTCCCGTGGATCGTGGCGACGGGATCGGCCAGAAGTGGTCAGATTCCGTGCTTCTTCAGAATCGCCTCGATGTCGCTGAAGTCGTCACCGCCCGCCGCGGCCCCCGACGGGGGCGTGGACACGACGCCGCGCGAGGGCGCCGAGGCGGTCGGCGCGACGGCCGCCCGCTCCGCTCTCCCGCCCGTCTCCTTCCGTCCGCCCCTGCGGCGCTCCACCGCCCGGGTCGTGCCGAACAGGATCCACGCCAGGCCCAGCACGCCGAAGCCCGCCCAGGCGACCGGACTGAACGCCGTGTCGACGATCCAGGCAACGGCACCCGTCATGACGAGCCCCAGGGGCACCAGGGAGTAGGCCGCGATCCGCGCCGCGGAGAGGAAGCGCTTCCGGTACGCCGTGATCGCGGCGACGCCCAGGCCGGCCGCGGCCACCGCGGAGCAAACGGTCTCGGCAAGCATGCGGTCCTCCTGATCGCGGGCGATACGTCCCTTCCATCCTGCACCGCCCCGCCCGTCCGGGGCCATGCCCCGAGCCCCGTCTCAGGGAGATCTCCGGGTCGTCCCCGCCGGGATCTCCTCCCCAGGTCCCGGTTGGGGCACCCCCGGGCCTGCTGGGAGACTGCTCCCATGAGCGACACCACCACCGCACCCGCCTCCCCCGTCGTCCTGGAGGCCTGGTTCGACCTCCAGTGCCCCGACTGCTTCCGGGCGCTCGACGACGTCCGCGCCCTGCGCGAGAAGTACGGCGACCGGCTCGACGTCCAGCTGCGCCACTTCCCCCTGGCGAAGCACAAGCACGCGTACGCCGCCGCCCAGGCCGCCGAGGAGGCGACCGATCAGGGCAAGGGCTGGGCGTACGTGGAGGCGCTGCTGGCCCGCACGGAGGAACTCGGCGAGCGGGGCGAGCCGGTCCTGCTCGACGTGGCGAGGGAACTCGGCCTGGACGCCGAGGAGTTCGACACCGCCCTGATCGACGGCCGGCACCTGCTGACGGTCGACGCGGACGAGGCCGAGGGCAAGGCCGTCAAGGTGACCGGCACGCCGACGTACGTCATCGGCGGCGAGCGTCTGGACGGCGGCCAGAGCCAGGACGGCCTGCGGGAACGCGTCGAGTCGATCGCGGACCGGCTCCTCAACGGCTGAGCCGACGACCGCGCGCACGGCAAGGGCGGACGCCGGCGCGCACGGCAAGGGCGGACGCCCGCGCGCCCGCCCGCGCGCGGCCGGGCGCCGTCACAGCAGCGGCTTGGCGCTGTTGACGTACGTCGTGCGGTAGCCGAGCGACGCGTAGAGCCGGAGCGCCGGGGTGTTGCCCGCGAAGACGTGCAGGCCGATCCGGGTCTCGCCGGCGGCGAGGGCGACGCGCTCGGCCAGCAGCATCAGCGCCCGGCCGTATCCCCGGCCGCGCTGGTCCTCGTCGACCTCCACCTCGTACACGAACGCCGTCCACTCCCCCGGCTCCAGCTCGATCCGGCCGGTCCACAGGACGCCGACGGGGCGGCCCTCGCGCACGACCACGTGGACGGCGACGCCGGGCGTCTCGAGACCCCGCGGGAGATGCCTGCGATGACTGTCCTCGGCCTTGGCCCGCGCCTGCTCCTCGGGGACGCCGCGGTCGATCCAGCTCTGCGCGAAGCCCGCCTTGGCGCGCGCGGACCACGCGTCGAACTCCGGGACCGTCATCGGCCGCACCTCGACGCCCTCCGGCAGCGCCGGCGGTTCGGCGGGCAGCTCCCTGACCATGTTCCGGCTGCGCTCGGTGTAGCCGAGCGCGTCGGCCATCCGCAGCGCCGCCTCCGCGTCGGCGGGCACCGAGATCTGCGCCTCGGCGCAGCCCCAGGAGCGCAGCACCTCCTCGGCGGCGAGCGCCGCCACCGTGCCCCGTCCCCTGCGCCGGTCCGGCTCGTCGACCCGCAGGGCCTCGATCACGCCGGAGGCGGCGCCGAAGCCCTGGTCGGTCCTGAGGTGGACGCTGCCGACGCGGCGGCTGTTGACGCACACGTCGTAGGTGCGGGCACGGCCGCCGTCGGGCGTCTGCTGAAGCGGCCCGGCCGGCCGCAGGGTGGTGGTCATCACCGGTGTTCTACCCACCCCGCGGCCCGCCGTCATCACCTTTTTCCGGCTCCGCGCGCCGTGGAGCGGGGCGCGGTCAGCCGAGGCGCGGGTCCCGGTCCGCGGCGGCGCGCTCGTCGAAGATCCGCATGGCCTTGGCCGTGACGGGCCCGGGGGCCGGGGTGAGGACGCGGCCGTCGACCCGGTGGACGGCCTGGACGTCGCGGAGGGTCGAGGTCAGGAAGATCTCCTCGGCGCTCTCCAGGACGTCCATCGGCAGATCGGTCTCCACGGCGCCGGTCCACTCGACGGCGAGGGCGCGGGTGATGCCCGCGAGGCAGCCGGAGGAGACGGGCGGGGTGTGGATCCGGCCGTCGAGGACGACGAAGACGTTGGAGCCGGTGCCCTCGCAGAGCCGTCCCACGGTGTTGCCGAACAGCGCCTCGCTGGCGCCCTGTTCGCGCGCCTTCGCGAGGGCGACGACGTTCTCGGCGTACGAGGTGGTCTTTAGCCCGGTCAGGGCGCCGCGCTCGTTCCTGGTCCAGGGGACGGTGATCACGGCGGTGGAGTCCGGGCGCCGGGCGGTCCCGCCCAGGGCGACGACGAGGCTGGGGCCGGAGTCGCCGCGCTCGGAGCCGAGCGGCGAGAGCCCGCCGGTGTACGTGATGCGGAGGCGGCCGAGCTCCGTCGGGTTGGCCTCCAGGACGGCGGCGCAGGCGCGGCGGACCTCGTCGAGGTCGGGGTCGGGGAGGCCGAGACCGCGCGCGGAGCGGGTGAGGCGCTCCAGGTGGAGCGTGAGAGCAAACGTTTCACCACGCTCGGCCTTGACGGTCTCGAAGATGCCGTCGCCGACGGTCAGTCCGTGGTCCAGGACGGAGACCAGGGCGGTCTCCGCGTCGCGCAGTCCGCCGTTGACCCAGAGTTTCATCGAGAGATGGCCTTTCCGCTCGCCTCGTAGGCGCCTGACTCGTAGCCGCCCGACGCTATCGCGACCAGCCGGGCGGCCTTCAGCTCGGTCTCCTCCCATTCGCGCTCCGGGTCGGAGCCCCAGGTGATGCCGGCCCCGGTTCCGAAGCGCAGGACGCCCTCCGGCCGGTCGATCCAGAAGGTGCGTATGCCGACGGCGAGCTCCGCGGTGCGCGCGTCGGCGTCGACCCAGCCGATGCCTCCGCAGTACGGGCCGCGGGGCGCGGTCTCCAGGGCCTCGATGATCCGCAGGGCGCTGGACTTGGGCGCGCCGGTGACGGAGCCGGGCGGGAAGGTGGCGGCGAGCAGCTCGGGCCAGCCCGCGCCTTCGGCGAGGCGGCCGGTGACGGTGGAGACGAGGTGGACGAGGCCGGGGTGCTCCTCGACGGCGCAGAGGGCGGGCACGGCGACGGAGCCGGTCTCGCTGACGCGCCCCAGGTCGTTGCGGACCAGGTCGACGATCATCACGTTCTCGGCGTGGTCCTTGGGGAGGAGGTCGGCGGCGGTCCGGCCGGTGCCCTTGATGGGGCCGGAGGAGATGAGCGCGCCCTCGCGGCGCAGGTACAGCTCGGGGGACGCGGTGGCGATCTCCACGCCGTGCGCGGGGAGCCGGATCGTTCCGGCATAGGGGGCCGGGTTGCCGCGGGCGAGCAGCGCGGTCAGGGCGTCGACGTCGGCGCTGGCCGGGTCGGGCAGCGGCGCGCTGAGGACCCGGCAGAGGTTCGCCTGGTAGACCTCGCCGCGCGCGATGTGCTCGCGCACGCGCCGGACGCCCGCGACGTACGCGGCGCGGTCGAGCGAGGACGTCCAGTGACCGGCCCGGGGGCCGGTCCAGGCACCGGGGACGGGCGCGGGCACCGGGTCGCGGCGCACGTCGCCGAAGCGGGCGCAGGTGAGGCGGCCCTCGAAGTCCGCGCAGACGGCCCAGAAGCCGGAGGAGTCGAGCGCCTCGGGGTCGTGGGTGACGTCCCGGAGGTCGGTCGCGACGAGGCCGCCGAAGCGGGCCAGGGGAGCAAGGTCGTGCACGGCTCGAGTCTAGGTCGGGCGGCGGCGGGGCGCGGGGGCCGCGGCTGGAGGGCCGGGTGCGGGTCCGAGGGGAGGCGCGCGGCGGGGGCGCGCCGCGACCCCGGGAACACGGCGAGTGAACGCCGCGCGAACCTCCCGTCGCACCGACGGCGGGGCGCGCCCGGGCGCCCGGCTCGGTGCGCAGGTCAGCACGCTGCGGAAACGCGTTTTTGTACTGGCCCAGGAATCCGCTAGAGTTCAACACGTCGCCGGGACGCGCAAGCGAAACGGAAACGACAAGCGGACGTGGCTCAGTTGGTAGAGCATCACCTTGCCAAGGTGAGGGTCGCGAGTTCGAATCTCGTCGTCCGCTCGATGTGGGGGATCTTCCCGAACCCCTGTATTCACTCCTGGTGGAGTGGCCGAGAGGCGAGGCAACGGCCTGCAAAGCCGTCTACACGGGTTCAAATCCCGTCTCCACCTCCAAGGACGATTAGCTCAGCGGGAGAGCGCTTCCCTGACACGGAAGAGGTCACTGGTTCAATCCCAGTATCGTCCACTGGACCTTCGGGTCCTGGATCTTCGGGTCCCCCGCGCGATTAGCTCAGCGGGAGAGCGCTTCCCTGACACGGAAGAGGTCACTGGTTCAATCCCAGTATCGCGCACGCAGCACCACGTACCCTCGGGTGCGCCCGCGCGATTAGCTCAGCGGGAGAGCGCTTCCCTGACACGGAAGAGGTCACTGGTTCAATCCCAGTATCGCGCACCCCATGGAAGAAGCCCCCGGCCGCAGCTCGCGGCCGGGGGCTTCTTCGTCGTGCCCGCCCCTGCCGACGGCCGGGAGGCCGGCGCCGCCCGGACGACGGCGTCGGCCTTCCGGTGCGGCTCAGGAGGAGAAGAGCATCCGGCCGAAGCCGCGCTGGCGGTAGTGACCGCCGTGGTGGCCACCGTGGTGCGGGGCACCCCAGGCGGGGGCGGCGGGGGCGGGCTGCGCCGGGTAGGCCGGCGGGGCGGGCGGGGCCTGCTGGGCCCACTGGGACTCCAGCCGGGTAAGGGCCTCCAGCTCGCCGTAGTCGAGGAAGATCCCGCGGCAGCCGCTGCACTGCTCGATCTGGATCCCGTTGCGGTTGTACGTGTGCATGGCCGCATGGCACTTGGGACACTGCATGCTCGGCTCAACTCCCTGACGGTCGCCGGTCGGATGGTCGCTTCACCCTACGGGGACGCGGAAAGGGACGGGAGCGGTTCAATCCCCGGCGATGCGGGCGCAGGTGTCGATCATCACCTGCTCGACCTCGTCGAGGGGCCGGTCCTCCACCCTGGACTTGGCGAGGGCCAGGGCGGCGGTCTGCACGGTCAAGGCGCGCGCGGGCAGGTCGAGTCGGGACCACGGGTCGGGGCCGACGGCCGGGCCGCCGGCCGCCTCGTACGCGCCGAGGAAGCGCGCCCAGACGTCCGGGGGCAGCAGACCGGCGGCGAACCAGGCGGCGGGGCGGGCCAGGTCCCAGGCCGGGTCGCCGATGCCGAGGTCGTCGATGTCGATCAGGCGCCAGGGGCGGTCGACCGGGTGCCGGGCGTCGCGGACGAGCTGGCCGAGGTGGAAGTCGCCGTGACAGAGGAAGCCGGGGACGGTGGCCCCGAAGTCGGCCCCGGCCTCGGCGTCGGCGTCGGCGGGCACGGTCCTCCAGGCGCGCAGGACGGTGGCGGCGGCCGCGTGGTCGGGGGCCGTCGCCCGCATCCGGGCGACGGCGAGGGCGACCTTGAGCGGGGCGCGCATGGCGGGAAGCCGGGGCGCGAGCGCGGCCGGGGGCGGGGTGCGGTGGAGCAGGGCGAGGAGCCGGGCCGCCTCCTCCCAGGGTGCGACGTTCGGATCCTCGGGGTCGACGGGCGGCCCGTACGGCCAGACGGTCACCGGGCGGCCGTCGACTTCCGCGCCGACGGGCCCTCCGTCGTCCCGCGTTCCGGCGCGGGCGGCGGGTACGGGGAGCGGCAGCGGCGGCAGGAACACTCCGGCGACCGCCGGGTGGGCGGCGAGCGCCAGCCGGGCGCGGTGCGCCTCCGGATCGGTGCCTGGGGCGTGGGCCTTGGCGACGAGCGCCCCGTGGCGTACGACGGTCCCGTCCGCGCGGTCCGCCAGGACCCCCAGGTGCCCGCACGCGCAGCGGGTGCGGCCGCCGACGCCGTGGGCGGCGTCCCGCGCGAAGGCGGCGAGCCGCTCGGTCACGGGGTCCGTCGACGACGCCGGGAGCCGGGCGGGGGACGCGGACTGCGTCACCGGCCTCGTGGCGGGCGCGGGCGCGGCGGGGAGCGGCTGCTGGGCCGGGGACGGAGGCGGGGGCGGGGCGGCGGGGTCCACGGGGGGAGCGTACGCGGGCCGTCGGCGGAAAGCGCGAGAGCCGGTCAGCTCCCCAGCTGACCGGCCTCGCGTTGCCGTCCGCCGCACCCCCGTCCCCACGGGGCTGTTGGCCGGATGTCCCCGACCCGGGCCGCTCTCCCGGGTCCGGGGCGCCGTTCAGCGCCCCAGCATCACGCCCACGGACGACGCCTGTGTGACCACTGCATCCCAGCCGCCGAAGACGACGACGAGCAGGGCCGCGAGAGGGAGGACCATGGCGGTCGCCACCAGGGGGTGCCGGTGTCCCGAGGGACGGGCGGTCGACCGCGGTGCCGTGTACGCCATGGTTCCTCTCCTGTCGTGTTCTGGCGCGGCGGGTGCGTGACCTCGGGGGACGAGTGCTGCACCCGCCGCTCGACATCAACACTAGGGAGCGCGGGGCGCCGGGACGTCATGCCCGCGTACCGACTTCCGGGCCTCCGGGAGGATGACGCGCCCCCCTCCGGAGTACTCCCCTGGGTGGAGACGGCGGCCGCCGTCTGGGGGTCTTCCCGGAGGGGATCGCCGGGGCTCCGGGACGGCGCGGGGTGACCTCGCTCACGTCGGCCCGCCCCCTGCCGCACGGGGTGCGGCGGCACCGTCGGCCGGGGCGTCCGGGGGACGCGGACCCTCCTCTTCGACACGACGTCAATTGGGCTTCGGGGGAAGGTCGTTGGGGAGTGGGCCGGGGCGACAGAGGCGGCCTCGTACCCCTCAGCACTGACAATCGATCCCGGTGCGAGGGCGCGGCCTATGAGCACGCGAGGGCGGCACTACGTAAGCTGTGCCACGTCGAACGGACGAGGGGACGGACATGGCGATGATGCGGCTCCGGCGCGAGGATCCGCGGATCGTCGGGTCGTTCCGGCTCCACCGCAGGCTGGGGGCCGGCGGGATGGGGGTCGTGTACCTCGGGTCCGACCGGCGGGGTCAGCGGGTGGCGCTGAAGGTCATCCGGCCCGACCTCGCCGAGGACCAGGAGTTCCGCTCGCGCTTCGCCCGCGAGGTGTCGGCCGCCCGGCGGATCCGGGGCGGCTGCACGGCCCGGCTGGTCGCCGCCGACCTGGAGGCCGACCGTCCCTGGTTCGCCACCCAGTACGTGCCCGGGCCCTCGCTGCACGACCGGGTCGCCGAGGAGGGCGGCCTGCGGGCCGCGGACGTCGCCGCGATCGGTGCGGCGCTCTCGGAGGGCCTGGTCGCCGTGCACGAGGCCGGGGTCGTCCACCGGGACCTGAAGCCCTCGAACATCCTGCTCTCCCCCAAGGGCCCCCGGATCATCGACTTCGGCATCGCCTGGGCCACCGGGGCCAGCACCCTCACCCACGTCGGCACGGCGGTGGGCTCGCCCGGCTTCCTCGCGCCCGAGCAGGTCCGCGGGGCCGCGGTCACGCCGGCCACGGACGTGTTCTCGCTCGGAGCCACCCTGGCGTACGCGGCGATGGGCGACTCGCCCTTCGGACACGGAAGTTCGGAGGTCATGCTCTACCGCGTGGTGCACGAGGAGCCGCAGCTCCACGGGGTGCCGGACGCTCTCGCCCCGCTGATCAGGGCCTGTCTGGCGAAGGACCCGGAGGACCGCCCGAGCACGCTCCAGCTGTCGATGCGGCTCAAGGAGATCGCGGCCCGCGAGGCCCAGGGGCTGCCGGCCTCCCGTCCGCCCGTGCAGCGGGACCGGGCCGAGGAGCGGAGCACGATCCGGCCGACGGAGCGGTACACCGAGCGGGACACCCGGGGCCGGGACGCGGAGCGCGGTACGGAGCGGGGCGCGGAGCGCGCCTCCGAGCGGGGACGCGGCCCGTCCCCGTCCTCGCGGCCCTCGGCCGGGCCCCGCACGGGCGGCTCGCGCGGTCCGCAGTCGCGGGCCGGGACGAGGCCGGGTGCGCGTACGACGTCGACGGGCCGCCGGCCCGCCAACCCGCGGCTGCTGCGGCAGCGGCTCTTCGTCTTCGTGGTCGTGACGCTGATCGTGGCCCTGGGCATCGCGGCGGCGCAGGCCCTGCAGGGCTGACCCCGGGCGGGGCGTCCCCGGCCGGGCGGGGCCTGGACGGGCGTTCCCCACGGGCGGGGCCGGGGCGGGCGTCCCCGGACGGGCGTTCCCCACGGGCGGGGCCGGGGCGGGCGTCCCCGGACGGGCGGGGACGCGCGCCGGAGGTTCTACGACTCCGGGCGGCCGGTCGCGACCGCGTAGAAGGCCACGGCGGCCGCCGCGCCCACGTTGAGGGAGTCGACGCCGTGGGCCATCGGGATGCGGACCCACTCGTCGGCGGCGCGCAGCGCCTGGGGGGAGAGGCCGTCGCCCTCGGCGCCGAGCATCAGCGCCACCCGGTCCAGGCGGTGGGGGGCGGCCTCGTCGATCGGGGTCGCCTTCTCCGCCGGGGTGAGCGCGAGGAGCTTGAACCCCGCCTCCCGTACGGTCTCCAGACCGCGCGGCCAGCTGTCCAGGCGGGCGTACGGGACGGAGAAGACCGCGCCCATCGAGACCTTGACGGAGCGCCGGTAGAGCGGGTCCGCGCAGTCCGGGGAGAGCAGGACGGCGTCCATGCCGAGCGCGGCCGCGCTGCGGAAGATGGCGCCGATGTTGGTGTGGTCGTTGACCGACTCCATGATCACCACGCGGCGGGCGTCCGCCAGCAGCTCGCCGGCGTCCGGGAGCGGCTTGCGCTGCATCGAGGCGAGGGCGCCCCGGTGCACGTGGTAGCCGGTGACCCGCTCGGCGAGCTCGGGCTGGATCGCGTACACCGGCGCCGCGGCCTCGTCGATGACGTCGCGCATGACGTCGACCCACTTGGCGGACAGGAGCATGGACCGCATCGCGTACCCGGCCTGCCCCGCCCGGCGGATGACCTTCTCGCCCTCCGCGATGAACAGGCCCTCGGCGGGCTCCCGCCTGCGGCGGAGCTCGACGTCGGTCAGGCCGGTGTAGTCGCGCAGACGGGGGTCGTCGGGGTCGTCGATCGTGATGAGTTCGGCCACGTGGTGATACTGCCTTGTCCGGGTGGGGTGCCAATGGGGGCGACGGGGTTCCGTCACCCGCGGTTACTTCGTGAGCTTGTCCGGCCCCTCGGCGACCACCGGTCCGATCACGATGACGGCCGGCGGACGCACCTCCTCCGCCTTGACGACGTCGGCGACGGTCGCGAGCGTGGCGTCCACCCGCCGCTGGGTCGCGGTGGTGCCCTCCTGGACCAGGGCGAGCGGGGTGTCGGGGGCCTTGCCGTGGGCGACGAGCGCCTCGGCGATCTTCCCTATCTTGTCGACGCCCATGAGGATGACGAGGGTGCCGGTGAGCTTCGCGAGCGACGCCCAGTCGACCAGGGAGCGCGGGTCGTCCGGGGCCACGTGGCCGCTGACGACGGTGAACTCGTGGGCGACGCCCCGGTGGGTGACCGGGATGCCGGCGGCGCCGGGCACCGAGATCGAGCTGGAGATGCCGGGCACGACCGTGCAGGCGATGCCCTCGGCGGCGAGCGCCTGGGCCTCCTCCATGCCGCGGCCGAAGACGAAGGGGTCGCCGCCCTTGAGCCGGACGACGGCCTTGCCGGCCTTGGCGTGCTCGACGAGCGCGTTGTTGATGGCCTCCTGGGCCATGAAGCGGCCGTACGGGATCTTCGCCGCGTCGATCACCTCGACGTGGGGCGGCAGCTCGTCCAAAAGGTCGCGGGGGCCGAGCCGGTCGGCGATGACGACATCCGCCTCGGCGAGCAGCCTGCGGCCGCGGACGGTGATCAGGTCGGGGTCGCCGGGACCGCCGCCGACCAGGGCGACGAACGGCGTACGGGCGCGGTGCGCCGGAGCGGCGATCGAGCCGTCGCGGAGCCCCTCCACGATCGCGTCGCGCACGGCGGCGGAGCGGCGGGGGTCGTGGCCGGTGAGCACCGCGACGGTGACGCCCGCGTCGCGGCCGGTGGCCGGGGTCCAGGCGGTGGCGGCCTCGGCGTCGTCGGCGCGCACGCACCAGGTGCGGGTGCGCTCGGCCTCGGCGGAGGCGGCGGCGTTGGCGGCCGGGTCGGTGGTGGCGACCAGGGCGTACCAGGCGTCGGCGAGGTCTCCGTCCTCGTACCGCCGCTTCACCCAGGAGATCTCGCCCGCCTCGGCCATCGCCTCCACGGAGGGGGTCGCGGACGGGGAGATCAGCGTGATGCGTGCGCCCGCGGCGATCAGGGCGGGGAGCCGGCGCTGGGCGACCTGGCCGCCGCCCAGGACGACGACGCGGCGGCCGGCGAGGCGCAGTCCGACGGGGTAGGCGGGGTGCTCGGCGTTCTCGGCCATGGGTGAGCGGCTCCTCGGAGAGCGTGGCGGTGCGGACGAGGGTGCCGCTGCGGCGGTGAAGCGGCTCGTGCGTGGTCCTGCACGGTCGTGCGTGGTCGTGCGTGGTCGGGCACGGTCGTACACGGTGGTGCGTGGTCGTACAGGGTCACGATATCCGTGACCTCGGGCAGGCAGGGTGTGACAGATGTCCCGCGCACGTTCCCCGCGGATCTGCCCCGCCGCGTCCGCCCGTCGCCGCTTGCGCGGAGCGACGGGGGGACGGGCCCGTGGCTTACTTCTCGGTGACGCCTGCCGAGTCGAACGTGGCCACCTCGTGCATCGCGCGGGCGGCGCTCTGCACCAGGGGCAGGGCCAGCAGCGCGCCCGTGCCCTCACCGAGGCGGAGGTCCAGGTCGACCAGGGGCCGCAGGCCCAGCTTGTTGAGGGCCGCCACGTGGCCCGGCTCGGCGCTGCGGTGGCCGGCGATGCAGGCCGCGAGCGACTCGGGCGCGATGGCCCGGGCCACGAGCGCCGCCGCACCCGTGGAGACGCCGTCGAGGATGACCGGCGTGCGCAGCGAGGCCGCGCCCAGGATCAGGCCGACGAGCGCCGCGTGCTCCAGGCCGCCGATCGCCGAGAGGACGCCGATCGGGTCGGCCGGGTCCGGCTTGTGCAGGTCGAGGGCGCGGCGGACCACGTCCACCTTGCGGGCGTGGGTCTCGTCGTTGATGCCGGTGCCGCGCCCGGTGACCTCGGCCGCGTCGACCCCGGTGTAGACCGAGATCAGGGCGGCGGACGCGGTCGTGTTCGCGATGCCCATCTCGCCGGTGAGGAGGGCCTTGTTGCCCGCGGCCACGAGGTCGCGGGCCGTCTCGATGCCGACCTCGATCGCGGCCAGCACCTCCTCGCGGGTCATCGCGAGGCCGGTGGTGAAGTCGCCGGTGCCCGGGCGGACCTTGCGCGGCAGGAGTCCGGGGGTGGCCGGGAGTTCGGAGGCGACGCCCACGTCGATGACGCAGACCTCGGCGCCGACCTGGTGGGCGAAGGCGTTGCAGACCGCTCCCCCGCCGAGGAAGTTGGCCACCATCTGGCCGGTGACCTCCTGCGGCCAGGGGGTGACGCCCTGGGCGTGGACGCCGTGGTCGCCCGCGAAGATCGCGACGGCGGCCGGCTCCGGGATCGGCGGCGGGCACATCCGGGAGAGACCGGAGAGCTGCGCGGAGATGATCTCCAGCATGCCGAGCGCGCCGGCCGGCTTGGTCATGCGCTTCTGGCGCTCCCACGCCTCGCCGAGCGCCTTGGCGTCCAGCGGGCGGATGTTAGCGACGGTCTCCTGGAGCAGGTCGTGCGGCTCCTCGCCGGGCAGGGCGCGGCGGCCGTACGTCTCCTCGTGGACGACCCAGGCGAGCGGGCGGCGCTTCGACCAGCCCGCCTGCATCAGCTCGGGCTCGGCCGGGAACTCGTCGACGTAGCCGACGCAGAGGTACGCGACGACTTCGAGGTGCTCGGGGAGGCCGAGGGTGCGGACCATCTCGCGCTCGTCGAAGAAGCTGACCCAGCCGACGCCGAGGCCCTCGGCGCGGGCGGCGAGCCAGAGGTTCTCGACGGCGAGCGCCGAGGAGTACGGGGCCATCTGCGGCTGCGTGTAGCGGCCGAGGGTGTGGCGGCCGCCCCGGGTGGGGTCGGCGGTCACGACGATGTTCACCGGGGTGTCGAGGATGGCCTCGATCTTCAGTTCCTTGAACTGCTTGGCCCGGGCCTTCGGCAGCGACTCGGCGTAGGCCTCGCGCTGGCGCTGGGCGAGCTCGTGCATCGTCTGCCGGGTCTCGGCGGAGCGGATGACGACGAAGTCCCAGGGCTGGGAGTGGCCGACGCTGGGGGCCGTGTGGGCGGCCTCCAGGACCCGGAGCAGCACCTCGTGCGGGATCGGGTCGGAGCGGAAGCCGTTGCGGATGTCGCGGCGCTCGCGCATGACGCGCAGGACGGCCTCGCGCTCGGCCTCGTCGTAACCGGGCGCCGGAGGACCGACCTCGGCGGGGGCCTCGGGGGAGACGTCCGCGGGGCCTTCGGCGGAGACGTCCGCGGGGGCCTCGACGAGCGCCTCCGCGGGCACCTCTTCCGGGACCCCGGTGGGCAGCTCTTCGAGGGACTCCGGCTGCTGCGCGACGGGCTCGGCCTCGTGCGCGACCTCGACGGGCTCGGGCTGCACGGGCTGCTCGGGCCGTACGGCGGGCTCGGCGACGGCCTGGGCGGGCTCGGGCTGTACGGCCTGCTCGGCGGCGTCCTCCGCCACGGCGGGGACCTCTTCGGCCTGCTGCTCGGCCGCGGCGTCCTCCGCCACGGGTGCGGCCTCGGCCGGGGTCTCGACGGGCTCCTCCGGGGCGGCGACGGCCTCGGGCTGCTCGGCTGCCTGCTCCGGGGCGGCCTGCTCCTGCGCCGGTACGTCGTCGGTCTCGGCGGCGACGGGCGCGGCGACGGGCTCCGCGACCTGCGGCTCGGCCTCTGCCTCCGCCTCGGGGGCGACCGGCTCGGTCGGTTCGGCGGCGGGCTCGCCCTCGCGCGGGGCGGGAACGGTCGCCTGCGCCTGCGGGGCGGGGGCCTCGGCGGGCTCCTCCGGCGCGGCGACGGCCTCGACAGCGGCCTCGGCCGGTGCGTCGGCGGGCTCCTCGACGGCGGCATCGGGCGCGACCGGGGCCGCTTCGACCGCCTCGACGGGCTCCGCGGGCTCGACGGGCCGCTCGGGCGCCTGCTCGACGGGCTGCTCCACGACCGGGGCTTCGGCCTGGGCCTGGGCCGGAACCTGGACCTCGGCCTCGGCCTCTGCCGGGGCCTGGTCCTGGGCCTGCGCCTCCGGGGCCGGCGTCGGGGCCAGGTGCGGGGCGGTCGGGACGCTGCCCTCGACCTGGACGAACTGGCCGGCCGCCGGGACGACCGTTTCTGCGGGGAACTCCGGGGCCTCCTGGGGCGCCTGGGGCTGCGCGGCCCACGGCTCGGCGCCCTGGGGGGCGAGCTGCTGGTCCTGCGCGATGTCGAAGTACTCGGGGCCGGTGGTGGGCGGCCCCGGGTTCCGTACGGGCATCGGCGCGGTCGCGGTCGCCACGACCGGCTCGGGCGCGGGCGCGGCGGCGTGGACCGGCGCGGGCTGCGGGACCGGAGCGGCGGCCGGGCCGCGGTCCGCGAGGGAGCGGACGACGCCGGTGCCCTCGGGCACGGGCGGGCCCATGTGGAGCGGGCGGCGCGGCGGGGCGGCGGCCGGCGGCGGGACGCGCACGCCGCCGAGGTCGACGGAGCCGGAGTCGCGGCCGGCGGCCTCGTGGGCGCCGGTGTCGAGGATGCCGGGCTCGTAGCCGTGGGCGGTGGCGGCGGGCTCCTGCGGGGCGAGCGGGACGCCGTGCGCCGGGGTGCCCTGGACCTGCTGCGGCGCGAGCGGGACGCCCTGCGGCGGCGTCGCGGACGCCGGGGCGGTCAGCTGGTCGGCGAGGACGGCCGACTCCTGGTACGGACCGGTCAGCGGGTCCGGCAGGGGGCCGGTCAGCGGATCGGGGAGGGGATCGGTGAGCGGGTCGCCCGTCGGGGCGACGGCCTGCGGCGGCGCGGCGGGGGCCGCCTGCGGCTCGGGGGCCTCGGCGTGCGCGGCCGGCGCGTGCGGGACGCCCTGGTGCGGCAGCGCCTGCTCGGGGAGGCCGGGGGCGACGGGCGGGGCCGGCACGGCGACCGGCGGCGCGGGCACGGCGCCCGGCGGGTGCTCGCTCCAGGCGCCCTGGGCGCCCGGCATCAGGAGCAGGTCGTCGTCCTCGGCTGCGTTCTCGGAGGGGTCCAGGAAGGTGTACGCGCCCGGTGCGGGGATGCCCGGCTGCTCGACCATGCCTGCGTTCTCCGGCAGCCCCTCGCCCGGGACCTGGCCGGTGTCCGTCATGCGTACCCCTCGCCCATCGGTTGTGCTCCTACAGACCTGCGCCCGTCCACAAGAACGAGCGTGCGCGCCGCGCGGCACGAAGAACGCGGACACCCAAGCATTGTCGCGGCCCTCGGCCATCGTGGCAGGGAGATCCGCCACGGTGCGCTGTGGACTGCGCCACGTCGCGCGGTCCCCCCGTTGCTCCGTACCACAACAGCCAGCCAAAACGGACGTCAATTCAGGACATTGACGAACGAATTGCCGAACGCTGGGGCCCGGTACAACAATCGGCCAGCCTACCTCGCCCAGCGGGGCGGCACGGTCACGGGGCGCGGTGGATCCGGCGGCCGGAGAGCAGGAACACGACCGAACGCCCGCGCTCCGACCAGTCGTCGGGGTCGAGGCCGACGGTCTGCAGGAGGAGGGTCTCGACCTCGTACCCGCCGTCGGTGAGGGCGGCTGCGACGGACTCGGCCGCGTCGCGGGTGGAGGCGTGGGCCACGATGCGCTCGGGGCGCCGGTCGGTGCAGGCGGTGACGACCGGGACGCCGCCGGCCCCGATCCGTACGACGTCGGGCTCGGGCAGGCTCTCCAGGACGTGCGGGGCGCTGCCCCGGACGGTCTGGAGCGGGACGCCGAGGCGGCGGGCCGCGCCCTCGGTGCGGCCGCAGGCGGCCGGGTCGGTGTCCACGGCGATGACGGCGGCGCCGAAGCGGGCGGCCTCGACGGCGAACGCGCCGCCGCCGCAGCCGATGTCCCAGACGAGGTCGCCGGTGCGCGGGCCGAGGCGGGCCAGTTGGGCGGCGCGCAGGGTGGGGTCCTCGCCCGGCGCCTCCTCCGGGGCCTCGCCCGCGCGGAGCGGGGCGGCGGCGGGGGCGGGGGCGGCTGTGGGCGTCGTACCGCCGACCGGCTCGGGGTCCCCGGAGCCGTACTCCTCCGCGGGCAGTCCCCAGCCCCGTACGGAGCGGGTGGCCGGATTCTCGCCCATCAGCCAGGGGCCGCCGGTGGCGCCGGAGCTGCCGCCGCCGATGACGAGGACGACGTTCGGGTCGCGCCAGGTGTGGTCGGCGGCCTTGTCGGAGGTGAGGACGGAGACCTGCTCGCGGTCGGTGCCGAGTTCCTCGCACACGACGAAGGTGCGGTGCACCCCGTCGAGGAGCAGGGCGAGTTCGGCGGGGCCCGCCCCGGGCGAGGTCAGCACGGCGACCTTGGGGTGGGCGCGGCAGACGTTCACGGCGCGGCG
Source organism: Streptomyces sp. NPDC003327 (assembly GCF_053589515.1). Lineage (NCBI taxonomy): Bacteria > Bacillati > Actinomycetota > Actinomycetes > Kitasatosporales > Streptomycetaceae > Streptomyces > Streptomyces sp. NPDC003327. The sequence goes on from NZ_JBSFSA010000010.1 coordinate 106,028, forward strand.
CAGGGTGCGCTGGTGGGCGACGACGATCCGGGCGTCGTCCCAGGGCATGCCGGCGCGGGCGAAGGCGGCGGCCACGGAGGAGACGGCGGGGACGACCTCGACTTCGAGGCCGTGCTCGGGGGCGCGCAGGGTGCGGACGACGCCGAAGAAGCCGGGGTCTCCGTCGGCGAGGACGACGGCGGTGCCGCGGTGGCCGGCGATGCGGCGGGCGGCGAGGTCGACGCTGCCGAGGCGGACGCGCTCGGCGCTCGGGGGCACTTCGGGCAGCGCGAGGTGGTGGCCGGCGCCGGCCACGAGGGTGGCGGCGGAGAGCGCGGACCGGGCCGCCGAGGTGAGGGGCGAGCCGTCCCAGCCGATCACCGTGACGCGGTCGGCCATCGTCGTCTGTCTCCTGTGGTGTTGGCGCAGGTCGGGGGCGTTTCGAGGGTACCCGGACACGGCGGTGGCCCAGCTCGCCACCACTCCGCCCGTCGGGGCTCAGCTCCAGTCGGCGAAGGACGAGTAGCCCGCGTCGGCCATCTGGTCGGCGACGCCGTCGAGGTCCTCGGGGAGCAGGCTCCACACGATGAGGTCGGTGCGGACCTCGGTCCAGTCGCCGGCCTCGGTCTGGCTGCGCGCTATCCAGGCGTTGCGGAGCACGCCCTCGCTGATGCAGCCGATCTTCTGGGCGACCTGCTGCGAGGCGGTGTTGTCGGCGGCGGTGCGCAGTTCGAGGCGCTCGAAGCCGCGGTCGCCGAAGAGCCACTGGGCGACGGCGAGCACGGACTCGGTGGCGTACCCCTCGCCGCGGGCCCAGGGGGCCGTGACGTACGCGACCTGGGTGGCGCGGATGCGCCAGTCGGTGCCGTGGAGGTGGACGGTGCCGACCAGACGCTGCGTCAGGAACTCGGTGACCGCGAAGACGATGCCGCGGCCTTCGGTTCTCTCCGCAGGAGCGATCCTGCGCACCCAGTCCTCGGCGTGGGAGCGGGTGTAGGGGTGCGGAACGGAGGTCCAGGCCGTGACGAGTTCGTCGTTCATCATCTCGACGAAGGCGGGGAGGTCGGCCTCTTCGTACGGGCGCAGCACCAGCCGGTCCGTGCTGATGGAGATGTCCGGAAAGGTGGTAGTCATGCGCAGCTCCATGCTGTGGACCGTCCGAATCGACCGTGAACGCACAGCATGCAGCATGCGGTCGCCGGTGCGCATGGCCGGGTCCGATGTGGCGTCAGTTCGTGCCGGGTGCGGCGAAGGCCCCGCGCACCGGACGGGATGCGGGGGCCTTCGTCACAACGACTGTACTGCGGGACCTACTTCGCGACGGCGCCGAAGGCCGGGACGACCGAGCCCTTGTAGGTGTCCTCGATGTACTTCTTCACCTCGGGGGAGTTGAGGAGCTCGGCGAGCTTCCGCACGCGGGCGTCCTTCTCGTTGCCCTCCTTGACGGCGAGGAAGTTGGCGTACGGGTTGCCGTCCGACTTCTCCAGGACGAGGGCGTCCTTGGCGGGCTGGAGCTTGGCCTCGATGGCGTAGTTGCCGTTGATGACGGCGGCGTCCACGTCGTTCAGGGCACGGGGCACGGTGGCGGCCTCCAGCTCCTTGAACTCCAGGCCCTTCTTGTCGGTGATGTCGGAGAGCTTGGCGTTGGTGCCGACGCCCGGCTTGAGGGTGATGAGGCCGTTGTCGGCCAGGAGCTGGAGCGCGCGGCCGCCGTTGGTGGTGTCGTTGGGGACGGCGACGGTCTGGCCGGGCTTGATGTCCTTCACGGACTTCAGGCTCTTCGAGTAGAGGCCGAGCGGCTCCAGGTGGACGTTGACCACGGGGACGATGGTGGTCTTGTTCTTCTGGTTGAAGTCGTCGAGGTACGGCTTGTGCTGGAAGAAGTTGGCGTCGACCTGGCCGGACTGGGTGGCGGTGTTCGGCAGGACGTAGTCCGTGAACTCCTTCACCTCCAGCTTCAGGCCGGCCTTCTCGGCCAGGTTGTCCTTGACGTAGTTGAGGATGTCGGCGTGCGGCGTCGGGGACGCGGCGACGACGAGGGCCTTGTCGGCGGCACCGGCGGAGTCCTTGGCGGACGACGGGTCCGAGGAGGTGCCGCAGGCGGTGAGGCCGACGGCGAGGGCGGCGGTGGCGGCGATGCCGGCGGTGAGCTTGACGTTCTTACGCACGAAGAGTGCCTCTTTCCGGTGGAGCGGTGGTCGCCTGGACAACAAGTCCGGGCCTGTTCGTCGAAGGGACGAAGTTCGGGGGGTGGGGGGGCCGCGAGGGGTTACGCGGTGCGGCCCCTGCGGGCGAGGAGTCGTACGACTCCGTCGCCGATGAGCTGGACGACGGTCACGATGAGCACCAGGACGACGACGGTGACGAGCATGAACGTCGTGTCGAAGCGCTGGTAGCCGTAGGTGACGGCCTTGGAGCCGAGGCCCTCGCCGCCGACCGCGCCGGCCATCGCCGAGTAGCCGATGAGGACGATCACGGTGGTGGTGACGGCCGAGACCAGGGAGGGCAGGGCCTGCGGGAGCAGCACCTTGCGCACGATGGTGGGGATGCCGCCGCCCATGGCCTGGACGGCCTCGACCAGTCCGTGGTCGACCTCGCGGATCGCGGTCTCGACGAGGCGCGCGAAGAAGGGGATGGCGCCGATGGCGAGGGGCACGATCATCGCGGTCGGGCCGATGAAGGTGCCGACGACGAAAGTGGTGAAGGGGATCAGGGCGATCAGCAGGATGATGAACGGCAGCGAACGCCCGATGTTCACGATCGCACCGACGACCTTGTTCACCGGCCGGTTCTGGAGCAGTCCGCCCTTGTCGGTGAGGACGAGGAGGATGCCGAGCGGCAGGCCGCCGAGCACGGTGACGAAGGTGGCCCACAGGACCATGTAGAGGGTGTCGACGGTGCCCTGCTCCAGCAGGGGCCGCATCTCGTCCCAGGTCACTTGGCACCTTCCTTGACCAGTGCGGGCGCGGTGGCGGCCGGCGCCGCCGCGTGCTCTTCGGCGTCGTCTTCCACGAGCTCGACCTGGAGCCCCTGCTCGCGCAGGAAGCCGACCGGGACGACGTTGTCCTCGTACCGTCCGGGGAGCTCGATCCGCATCCGGCCGATCTGCCGGCCGCCGACGGTGTCCATCGCCGCACCGAGGATCGAGATGTCGATGTTGTACGTGCGGGAGAGCTGGGAGATGACCGGCTGGGTCGCGGCCTCGCCGTGGAACGTGACGTCGACGACGGTGCGGTCGGGGCCGCCGGCGTGGCCGCTGACGGGGAAGAGTTCGGCGGCGAGCTCGGAGCCGGGGGTGGCGAGCAGCTCGCTCACGGTGCCGGACTCGACGACGCGGCCCTTCCGCATCAGCGCGGCCGAGTCGCAGATCGTCTTGACGACGTCCATCTCGTGCGTGATGAGGAGGACGGTGAGGCCGAGCTGACGGTTGAGGTCGCGCAGCAGCTGCAGGATGGAGCGGGTGGTCTCCGGGTCGAGCGCGCTGGTGGCCTCGTCGGAGAGGAGGACCTTGGGGTTGCCGGCGAGGGCGCGGGCTATGCCGACGCGCTGCTTCTGGCCGCCGGAGAGCTGGCCGGGGTAGGCCTTGGCCTTGTCGGCGAGGCCCACGAGGTCGAGGAGTTCGAGGGCCCGGCGGGTGCGCTCGGCGCCGGAGACGCCGAGGATCTCCAGGGGGAGTTCGATGTTGTCCTTGACCGTGCGGGAGGACAGCAGGTTGAAGTGCTGGAAGACCATGCCGATGCTGCTGCGCGCCCGGCGGAGGTCCTTGCCGGCGCGGCGGCCCTTGCCGGCGAGGGCGGTGAGGTCGACGCCGTCGACGGTCACGGTGCCGGAGGTGGGGCGTTCGAGGAGGTTGACGCAGCGGATGAGCGAGGACTTGCCGGCGCCGCTCTGGCCGATCACGCCGAACACCTCGCCCTCGCGGACGTGGAGGTCGACGCCGTCCAGAGCGGTGACCTGTCGGCCGCGCGACTCGTAGACCTTGGTCAGGCCCGAAGTGGTGATCACAGGGGTTTCCGTCACTGTCGAGTGCGCGACGCGGGGTCCGCCGTGCACGGGGCATTCGTCTTTCGGACAGTCAGGCGCACGGGAGGCCGTTCCGGCCGGCTGGTGGCCGGGGAGCGGCGGTGCGCGGGGCGGGCACGGTCCGGCGCCGGGTGGCGGGCGGATCGGCTCGGCCGTCGGGGTCTCGCTTCGGGGCGCGAGACTCTGGCGGGGGCCCTCAGATGGCGCACATTCGACACGTACAACGAGCACCGGGCGTCGTGTTCGCCTCGGTCGCAAGGGTGCGGCTGCTCGTCGTGGTCATGTCTGCAAGTAAAACATGCGCAGCTGCGAAGGGAAGCAGGGTGTCCGAATAGCGGACGTCGATGAGACGCTCTGCGGACACCCCGGTCCCCGCGCCGCCCCGCCCCGCTCCCCCGTACGTGGCCTGTGCGTACGGGGGAGGCGGCGCGGGCCCGCCCGCGGCGGTGGCCCCTCCCGGTGGCGCCGGGTGTGGCCAAGACCACGGTCCCCCGGGGCCCGGGCGGCGGGGGGCGGGCGCGTCGGGCGTTTCGGACCGTAATACCCTCGGGCGCATGCTTGACGCCCTGACGGTCGCGGTCTCCGTGGCCGCGCTCGCCCTCGCCGCCTGGTGCGGCTTCGCCGCGTACCGGGACCAGCCGACCAAGGACTGGCACTTCATCGGCATGGCCGTGGTGACGTTCCTGGTGCTCGTCCAGCTGATCGTCGGCATCGTGCAGCTGGCGCGCGGCGAGAAGGCGGAGGAAGGGGCCACGATCTTCGTCGCCTATCTCCTCGGCGCGCTGTGCGCGGTCCCGATCGCCGGCTTCATGTCGCTGGCGGAGCGCAGCCGCTGGGGTTCGGCGACGGTGGCGGCGGGCGCGGTCGTGCTCGCCGTGCTCGAGGTGCGTCTGTTCGACATCTGGACGGTGGGCTGACCATGACCGGGACGCGGGAGCGGGAACAGGAGCGGCAGCGGCCGGGCGGCGCGAGGACCCGGCTCGTCACGGGCCCTGGCATGCTGCTCGTCTGGCTGTACGGGGTGATGTCGGTCGGCGCGGTCTCGCGCTCGATCTACGAGATCGCGACGAAGTTCGACGCGGCCCCGCTCGCGTACACCCTGTCGGCGGTGGCGGCGGTCGTCTACGTCTTCATCACGTACACGCTGGTACGGGGCGGGGAGACGGCCCGCAGGGCGGCGCTGGCGTGCTGCGCCGCCGAGCTCACGGGCGTGCTGGTGGTGGGGACGTGGACGCTGGCCGATCCGTCGGCGTTCCCGGACTCGACCGTCTGGTCGGACTTCGGTTACGGGTACGTCTTCATTCCGGTGCTGCTGCCGCTGAGCGGCATCTGGTGGCTGCGCCGGTCGCGCGCGGCGACGGCCGGCTGAGTCAGGCGGCCTTCTCCAGGGTCACCAGCGTGAGCCTGGGGCCGACCTTCTCGGTGCCGACCTGGGCGTACCCCTTGCTGCGGTAGAGCCGCAGGTTGCCGTCGCTGCGGTGGCCGGTGAAGAGCTGGAAGCGCTTGGCGGCGGGCTCGGACGGGGCGGCGTCGGCGGCGAAGTGGCGCTCGATGCCGTCGAGGAGCCGGCCGCCGAGGCCGTGGCGCCGCATGCGCGGGTGGACGATCAGCTTGGCGATGCGGACGGTGCCGTCCTCGTCGAGGCGGGCGCGGACCGAGGCGACGACCTCGTCGCCGAGCCGGGCCACGAGTCCGTACCCCTCGTCGAGTTCGGCGCGCAGGTCGGCGAGCGACTGGGTGAGCGGCTCGATGGACCAGTCCCCGTACAGCTCCGCCTCGCTCTGGTAGCAGAGGTACTGCAGCTTCAGGATGTGCTCCGCGTCCCGCGCGTCCGCTGCTGAGATGGTCACACTCAGGCCCATGTGTGCACGCCTCCCGCTCATCTGGTCACCCGACGGTCTACCGCACCCTTCCCCGTCGGCCGGGCGCGGGAACCTCTGCCGCGAGCATTCTGCGCAGGCATCCCAGGCAGCGGGAACGCATCGGCCCCAGACTGCCCTGTGAGATACCCAACTCTCCTGCGATTTCGCGGTAGGTGGGGTCGGCGGGGTCGAGCATCGCCGTCAGCAGCCGGGGGCAGCGGCCGGGCGTCCGGGTGACGGCGGCGCGTACGGTGCGCCGCCGTTCGGCGACGAGGGCGGAGCCCTCCGGCGAGCCGGGCGCCTCCGTGTCACCGGGGGCGGGGGCCGGTTCGTCCCGGTAGGGGCTTTCCCGCAGGGCGGCGCGGCGGCCCCGGCGGGCCTCGGCGCGGACGGCCCGGCGCAGCCAGTCGGCGGGGCGTTCGGGGGCGCCGTCCTGCCGGATGCGTTCCAGGAGGCGCAGCCAGACGGCCTGTTCGAGGTCGTCGGGCTCGACTCCGGCGGCCGCGGCCTCGGCCCGGGACTCGGCGGCGAGGAGGGGCGTGAGGGTGCTGAGCAGCGTTTCGGGGGTGGTCATGCCCGCCACGATGCGGGGCGGGCGCGGACCGGTTGCGGGCCCGGCCCGAAACCACCCGGGTGGGGGTACGGGCCGGGCACGGGGCTTCACCGGCCTGGTGGGCACGGGCCGGGGCGGGACACCGGTGCCGCCGCCCGCGGTGGGCCGTGGACCGGGCCGCCGGGCGTCAGCGGCGGGCGCCGGGCGTCAGCGGCGGGCGAAGTCCGCGGCGGCGAGCAGCGCGGTGTCCGGGTTGTCGGAGAAGATGCCGTCGATCCCGGTGGCCAGGTAGCGCTTCAGCGCGCCGAACGAGTCGCCGTAGGCCGTCGGGTCGGTGCCCCTGCGGTGGTCGGCGGGCAGGAAGCTGTTCTCGTTGCGGTGGGTGTACGGGTGGAGGATCAGGCCCTCGGCGTGGGCGTCCCGCACCAGGGTCGTCGGGGTGCCGAGCCTGCCGGTCGCGTCCTTGGGGATGACCAGGTCGAGGAGCGGGCCGATGCCCTGCGCGTACGAGGCGATCCAGGCGAGGCCCTCCGGCGTGATCAGGTCGGCCACGGTGCGCGGGTCGCCGGTCTGGCGGAAGTCCCACGGGCGGTCGTCGGCGGTCCACAGCAGGACGACGCGCGGGGTGGAGACGAGCTTCGCCATCCGCTGCATGCTGGTCGGCTCGAAGGACTGGAGGAAGGTCGGGGAGTCGGCGCGGTGGCGGCCGTAGCGGCGCAGCAGCTTCGCGAGCCGCTCCTCCAGGCCGAGGCCGATCGAGCGGAAGTAGGTGGGGTGCTTCGTCTCGACGTGCAGCCAGATCTCGCGGCCCCGGCGGCGGCCCTCCTGCTCGGCCCAGCGCAGCACCTCCTCGAAGGTGGGGACGGTCCACCGGCCGTCGTAGAGGGTGTTCTCCTGGCGGGTGCCCGGGATGCGCTCCTTGGCCCGCAGGGTCTTCAGCTCGGCGAGCGTGAAGTCCTCGGTGAACCAGCCGGTGAGGGAGGTGCCGTCGACGCTCTTGGTGGTCCTGCGGGAGGCGAACTCGGGGTGGTCGGCGACGTCGGTGGTTCCGGTGATGTCGTTCTCGTGGCGGCAGACGAGGTGCCCGTCCTTGGTGGGGACGAGGTCCTGCTCGATGACGTGGGCGCCGAGGTCGAGGGCCAGCTGGTAGGAGCCGAGGGTGTGTTCGGGCCGGTAGCCACTGGCGCCGCGGTGGGCGATGACGGTGGGGACGGGGAGGGAGCGGTAGCCGCGGTGGCGGTCCGCGCGGTCGGCGCCGAGGGCCCTGCCCCCGTCGTCCGCCTGTGCGGTGCCGGTGGTCGTCAGCGCCGCGGAGGCGCCGAGGACGGCCGCTCCCGCCGCTCCGATAACCGTCCGTCGTGCCGGGGTCGGGCGCGCGCCCTGTGTCATGGAGTGCCTCCTGTGTCCTGCCCCACACCTGTGGGAGCGCCCCCGACGGTAGGCAGCGCGCCCCTACGGGCGGCGGACCTGGGGGGAACATGGCGGAAACACGCGTCAACACCGTGTATCCACTCGGTGAACCCGATGTGCGTACGGTGGTGACCCGCGAGTATCGTCGCCAGCTGCACCGTCGGCCCGACTGACCCGCGTCCCACCGGAGGAACCGTTGTCCCGTCTCGCGATCATCAAGGCAGTGCTCGGGCCGGTCATGCGCCTGATGTTCCGCCCCCGCGTGGAGGGCGCCGAGAACATCCCCGGGACGGGGCCCGTCATCCTGGCGGGCAACCACCTGACCTTCATCGACTCGATGATCATGCCGATCTGCCTGGAGCGTCAGGTCTTCTTCATCGGCAAGGACGAGTACGTCACGGGCAAGGGTCTCAAGGGCCGGGCGATGGCCTGGTTCTTCACCAGCGTCGGCATGATCCCGGTGGACCGGGACGGCGGCCGGGGCGGTGTGGCGGCGCTGATGACGGGCCGCCGGGTCCTGGACGAGGGCAAGATCTTCTCGATCTACCCGGAGGGCACCCGCTCCCCCGACGGCCGACTGTACCGGGGCCGTACCGGCATCGCGCGGCTGACCCTGATGACGGGCGCGCCGGTGGTGCCGTTCGCGATGATCGGCACCGACAAGATCCAGCCGGGCGGCGCGGGCTTCCCGCGTCCGGGCCGGGTGACGGTCCGGTTCGGCGAGGCGATGGAGTTCTCGCGGTACGAGGGGATGGACCGCGACCGCTATGTGCTGCGGGCGGTGACGGACTCGGTGATGACCGAGGTCATGCGGCTGTCCGGGCAGGAGTACGTGGACATGTACGCCACGAAGGCGAAGGCCGCGTAGCGGATTGGCGTGAAAGTGCCCCGTACGGAGAGGTTCCGTACGGGGCACCGTCGTGTGCGGGGCCGGGAGCGACCCGGACTCAGGGTCGGGCTCGGGCGCGGCAGCTGCGGCTGCGGCTTCGGCTTCGGCTGCGGGAGGCCGTCAGTGCTCGACGCCCTCCTCCAGCTCCTGCCCCCTGAGCAGGAACCAGGCGGCGGCCGCCGTGGCGAGGAGGACGGCCGCTCCGACGCCCGCGGCGATGCGCAGGCCGTCGACGAAGGCCTCCTGGGCCGCCCCCACCAGGGCCGTCGCCGTCCCGGGCGCCAGCGCGGCGGAGGCCTCGACGGCGCCGCCGAGCGACTCGTGGGCGGCGGCCGCCGTGTCGGCGGGGACGCCGGCCGGGGTGGCGAAGCCCCGGTAGACGCCGGTCACGATGGAGCCGAGGAGCGCGATGCCGAGGGCGGCGCCGAGCTCGTACGCCGTCTCGGAGACCGCGGAGGCGGAACCGGCCTGCTCCTTGGGGACGCTGGAGAGGATGACGTCGGCGGTGACGGTGAAGGAGAAGCCCGCGCCGAGTCCGACGACGAGCAGGGCGGCGCCGAGCAGCGGGTAGCCGGTCTCCTTGTGGACGAGGGTGATCACGGCGAGCGCGGTGCCGATGGCCGCGAGACCGCCGGAGACCACGGTCCGCACCGAGTACCGGCGGGCGTAGCGGCCGGCGACGAGGCCGGTGACCACGGCGCCGACGGCCGCGGGCAGTTCGGCGAGGCCGGCCTCCAGCGGCTGGCGTCCCTGGACCAGCTGGAGGAACTGGGAGAGGAAGAAGACCAGGCCGGAGAGGCCGAAGACGGTGAGCAGGTCGGCGAGGACGGCGCCGGAGAAGCCCCGGTGCTTGAACAGCCGCATGTCGAGCAGCGGCGCGCTCAGCGCGTACTGGCGGCGGACGAAGGCGTAGAGGCTGGCCGCGCCGACGAGCGCGGCGATCCCGACGTCGGGGGTGGCGCCGTGCGAGGCGAGTTCCTTGATCGCGTACACGACACCGATGACGCCGACGAGCGAGAGGCCGACGGAGACGAGGTCCCAGGGGCCCGCGACCGGGTTCTTCGACTCGGGCAGGAGCTTGATGCCGACGAGGACGAGGACGGCCATGACGGGCAGGTTGATGAGGAAGACGGAACCCCAGTAGAAGTGCTGGAGCAGCGCGCCGCCGATGACCGGGCCGATGGCGGCGCCGGCGGAGGCGGTGGCGCCCCAGATGCCGATGGCGAGGCTGCGCTCCTTGGGGTCGTGGAAGATGTTCCGGATCAGCGCGAGCGTCGAGGGCATCAGGGTCGCGCCGGCGACGCCGAGGAGCGCGCGGGCGACGATCATCATCTCGGGGCTGGTGGCGTACGCGTTGAGCACCGAGACGGCGCCGAAGGCGGTGGCGCCGACGAGCAGCAGCTTCTTGCGGCCGATGCGGTCGCCGAGGGAGCCCATGGAGACGAGCAGACCGGCGATCACGAACGAGTAGATGTCGCCGATCCAGAGCAACTGGGTGCCGGTCGGCTTGAGGTCCTCGCTCAGCGAGGGGGTGGCGAGGCCGAGCACGGTGGCGTCGACCGCGACCAGCAGAACCGCGAGCACGAGGACCGACAGCGCGAGCCATCGTCCGGGGCTCCTCACCTCCGTCCCCGTCGTCGGGTTCAGCTGCTGGGTCCTGCTCATCACTCCACGCTCCGTCGTGCGCCACCGAGCAGCAGCTCGGTGATCATGTACTGGAAGTCCTTGGGGGCGACCCGGCCGTCCATGACGGCCCAGGCGCCGCTGCCGACGAGCCCGTAGAGGGCCTCGGTCAGCCAGGCGGGGCTCAGGTCGATGCGGAAGGTGCCCTCCTGCTGGCCCCGCCTGAAGAGGGCGCCGACCCGGGCGTCGAGGCGGGCCCAGCCCTCGTTCTGCTCGTCGCCCTCGAACAGCTGGTTCTCGGTCACGAGGAACGAGAGCAGCGGGGCCACGGGCTCCACCCCGGCGACGAGCCGGCGGACCGCCTCGTCGGCGGGTCCCTCGTCGAGCGCCGCCTCGTCGAGCGCGGCCTCCAGCTCCGCGATGCCCATCTCCTCCAGGGCCCTGATCAGGGCGTCCCGGCCGGCGAAGTGCCGGTGGAGGGTGGCGCGGCCGATCCCGGCGTTCCTGGCGACCTCGTCCATGGTGGCGGTCGCTTTGCGGGACAGCAGGGCGGCGGCGCTGTGGAGCACCTGGGTGCGGCGATCGAGGGACATGAGACAACCGTACACCAAATGAGACATCAATGTCTCATCGCGAGGGGTGGCGGGCGCCCAGGGACATGACGAAGCGCCGTCGCCCTCCCGAGGGGGAGGGCGACGGCGCTGCGGACGTGCGCGACGGTTACCGCTTCTTGGCGTCGGCCCAGGCGTGCTGGACGACCAGGTCCGCCTTCACCTCGACCAGCTGGGCGGCGACCGCCGAGGGGGCCGTGCCGCCCCGGCCGTTACGGGAGGCGAGGGCGCCGGGGACGTTGAGGACCGTACGGACCTCGGGGGTGAGGTGCTCCGAGATCTTGGCGAACTGCTCGTCGGTGAGCTCGTCCAGCTCCTTGCCCTCGGCCTCGGCGGCCTTCACGCACTCGCCCGCCACCTCGTGCGCCACCCGGAACGGCACGCCCTGCTTGACCAGCCACTCCGCGATGTCCGTGGCGAGCGAGAAGCCGGCCGGGGCGAGCTCCTCCATCCGCTCCCGGTTGACGGTGAGCGTGGCCATCATGCCGGTGAAGGCGGGCAGCAGGACCTCCAGCTGGTCGCAGGAGTCGAAGACCGGCTCCTTGTCCTCCTGGAGGTCGCGGTTGTAGGCGAGCGGGAGGGCCTTGAGGGTCGCCATCAGACCGGAGAGGTTGCCGATGAGGCGGCCGGACTTGCCCCGGGCCAGCTCGGCGATGTCCGGGTTCTTCTTCTGCGGCATGATCGACGAGCCGGTCGAGAAGGCGTCGTGCAGGGTCACGAAGGAGAACTCCTTCGTGTTCCAGATGATGATCTCCTCGGCGATCCGGGAGAGGTTCACGCCGATCATCGCCGTGATGAAGGCGAACTCGGCGACGAAGTCGCGGGAGGCAGTGCCGTCGATCGAGTTGCCCGCCGAGCCGCGCTCGAAGCCGAGGTCCTTCGCCACCGCCTGCGGGTCGAGCCCGAGCGAGGACCCGGCGAGCGCGCCGGAGCCGTACGGGGAGACCGCCGTCCGGGTGTCCCACTGGCGCAGCCGCTCGGCGTCCCGCGAGAGGGACTGCACGTGGGCGAGGACGTGGTGGGCGAAGAGCACGGGCTGGGCGTGCTGGAGGTGGGTCCGGCCGGGCATGGCGACGTCCGGGTGGGCCTCGGCGAGGCCGACGAGCGCGTCCTGGAGGTCGGCGATCAGGCCGCCGATGATCCGGGCGTGGTCCCGCATGTACATCCGGAACAGGGTGGCGACCTGGTCGTTGCGGGAGCGGCCGGCGCGCAGCTTGCCGCCGAGGTCCGGGCCGAGGCGCTCCAGGAGGCCCCGCTCCAGGGCGGTGTGGACGTCCTCGTCGGCCATGGTGCCGACGAAGGAGCCGTCGGCGACGTCCGCCTCCAGCTGGTCGAGCCCGGCGAGCATGCGGGTCAGCTCGCCCTCGGTGAGCAGTCCGGCGGAGTGGAGCACGCGCGCGTGGGCGCGGGAGCCGGCGATGTCGTACGGCGCGAGGCGCCAGTCGAAGTGGACCGACGCGGACAGCTTGGCCAGGGCCTCGGCGGGGCCGTCGGCGAAGCGGCCGCCCCAGAGCCGGACGTCACCGTTGTTGCTGCTCACAGCTGATGCTCCTCAGTCGAACGTGGGCGGTTGTGCACGGGCGGGCCACCTGCCCTATGCATGAGTATGCAGAGTGCCGCATGTTTCGTCAATCCACGGCCTCGGCGGGGGAATATACGCGGGCGGCGCGCCGCGAACCGGCACTACAGTCCCGCGCATGACCGCTCACCATCCGCTGCCGCCGCTCCTGCCGACCCGGCACCACTCCCCCGGAGAACGACTGCTGCACGGGAAGGGCATCGCCGCGGCCGTCGGAGCGGGCCGGGCCGAGGACTGGCTGAGGCTGGACCGGGACGTGTGGTCGTGCACGTGGGGCGTGCGGTCGAGGATGCGGAGCACCCTGAGCGTCGGCTTCCACACGTTCGATGCCCGCGAGGTCGCGGACTGGCGGAGGTCACCGCACTGGCACGAGGCCGACGCGGCGGCGGGCACCCCCGCGGGGGTGTGGTGGCCCGCGCCGCCCGGCGAGTCCGAGCTCGCGATCGCCCTCTGCCACGACGACCCCCGGGTCCGTGCCGCCGCGCTCGACCACGCGGAGGGCGGGGCGCCGCCCGCCGCCGTCCTGCCCCTCGTCCTCGTCCGCTGCACGGACACGGACGAGACGGTCCGCGAGCGGGCCAGATCGGTCGCCGGCCGGGCGCTCACGGATGCCGACGAGGACGCGTTGCGGGCCCTGGCGCCGCTCGCCCTCGTCCTGGGGCTGCGCCGCCACGGGGCCTGGGTCCGCGACGCCGTCCTCGCCCGGATCGGCGGGGCACCGGCGGAGGCGGTGGCCGAACTGTGGGCGAGCCGACGCCCGGAGTTCCGCATCGCCGCGCTGCGGGCCGCGGCCGCGGCCGGGCGGCTGACTGCGGCGGAGGCGTACGACCTCGCGGAAGGGGACCCGGACACGGGCGTCCGGGTCCAGGCGCTCCGCATGGCGCTCGGGATGGTGGCGGAGGCGGAACGCGCTGGCGGGGGCGGGCCTGCGAGCGGGGACAGGCCTGCGGGCGAGGGCGGACTCGCGGACCGGGAGGCGGACGGGTCTGCGGGTGGGGACGGGGACATCGAGGACCCTCTTGAGCGGTTCCATGTCTTTCTGGAGGACTGCCGGGACGCTTCGCTGCGGCACGCGGCGTTGGCCGCCGCGCAGGAGGCGGGGGCCCTCCGGGCCGGTGACCTCGCCCGGCTCGCGCTCACCCACCGGGACGCCGTACTCCGGCGGCGCGCCGTGGAGGCGCTGACGGCCGACGGCGCCGGGGACCCGCATCTCGACCGCCTGGTGGCGGCCCGGGACGCCGTCGTACGGGCGGCGGCCGTCGCGCGGCTGCGGGCCGCCGGGCGGGGTGACGAACTGAAGCGACACCTGACCGACCCGTACGCGCGGGTGCGCGCCGTCGCCTGCCGCGAGTTCCGGGCGGCGGGCGGTGAGCCGCGGAGCGCGTACAGGACGGCGTGCGCCGACCCGGCGACCGTCACGCCAGGAGCCGTCAGCGGGCTCGCCGAGCAGGGCGGGCCGGAGGACCTCCCGCTGCTGCGCTCCCTGGCCCGTCACCCGAGCGGGGCGGTACGCGCCCGGGCCCTCGCCGCGCTGCGGATGCGGGGCGCGCTGCCGGGCGACGGGCCGGAGCCGTTCGCCGCCGACCCGGACCCGGTGGTGCGGGCGACGGCCCTGAGCGCGCTGCGCGACCGGCCGGAGGCGCTGCGCCGCATCCTCTCGCTGCCGTACGAGGACGTACGGGCCGAGGCGCTGTCGCAGCTGGCCGACCGGCACGGCCTGGGATGGCGGGAGGCCCTGCCCTTCCTCGACGACCCGTCACCGAGGGTGGTGCGGGTGGCCGGTGACGCGCTGCGGGGGGACGCGGAGGCCGTGCCCCTGGCGCTGCTGCTCGACCTCGCCGCTCCCGGCGGCCCGCGGGCGCGCCGGGCCGCGGGCCTCGCCCTGATCCGGGGCCGCCGGGAACCGGAGTCGCTCCTCGCGGCGCTGCGCCTGGTCGACGACCCGGACGTCCGTGTGCGGGCGATGGCAAGGGAGCGGGCGGTGGGCGGGCTGCGGAACCGGCTGGGCGCCACCGGGCCGTACGCGGCGGAGATCCGCTTCCTGAGGGAGCGTCACGCGCCTCGACTCCCCTCCTGGCTCCGGGAGATGCGGGAGCGCGCGGCGGCACGGCGGGACGCGAGGCGCTGAGTCCACGCGGCCGGGCACCCGAACGCCCGTGAGGCGATGGGCCGGTGGATGAGACGCCCCCGCGGCGACCGCCCCCCAGAGCGGATAATCGGACCATGGGAAAAACGTACGAACGCATCGACGGGCGGCTCCGTGCCTTCATCGAGGCCCAGCCGGTCTTCTTCACCGCGACCGCGCCCCTCTCCGGTGACGGGCACGTCAACCTCTCGCCGAAGGGACGCCGGGGCACCCTCGTCGTCCTCGACGAACTGACGCTCGCCTACGTGGACTTCGGCGGCAGCGGCGCCGAGACCATCGCACACCTGCGGGAGCCCGGGAACGGCCGCATCACCCTCATGTGGACCGCGTTCAGCGGGCCGCCGACCGTGGTGCGGGTGCACGGCCAGGGCGAGGTCGTGCTGCGGGACGACCCGCGCTGGAGCGAGCTCTTCGCGCGGTTCCCGGCCGAGGCCGTCGAAGGGCAGGGCAGTGCCCGCGCGGTGATCGTGGTGCACGCCCGGCGGGTCAGCGACGCGTGCGGGTACGCCGTCCCGCTGATGGAGTACCAGGAGGAGCGGTCGCTGCACGCCGAGTACTTCAACCGGAAGTCGGACGAGGAGTTCAACGCGTACTGCACGCGCAAGGACCACATCGCCACCAGCCTCGACGGCCTCCCCGGTCTTCCGCTGCCGCTCCCTCCGCAGCCCGCCGGGCAGCCCCGGGCGTAGCCCCCGTCGGCCCCGAAGGCCCCGACGGCCCGTTGCGCCCGTTGGCCCCGCACGACGGGCGGTGGTGAGCGCGGGCGCCTAGCGTCGCCGCCATGCGCACCCTTCTCGTCCTCGGCGCGGCCCTGCTGGCCCTGGGCACCGCCCCGTCGCCCTCCTCCGCCTCCTCCGCCGCTCCCCCGGTCCCGCTGCCCGCACGGATGGCGGACACCGGCGGGGGCACCCAGCTGATCACGGCGGAGGCCGCCGGTCCCTCGGCCACCGGCGGCACCGTCACCTGGTGGGACCGGCGCGGCGGGCGGTGGGTGGCGGCCGGGTCGGCGCCCGCGCGGTTCGGGGCCAACGGCCTCGCCGAGGGCGCGACGCGGCGGCAGGGCACCCGCACCACGCCCACCGGGCTCTACCGGCTCCCGTACGCCTTCGGCATCCGGCCCGCACCCGCCGGTACGGCCTACCCGTACGCCAGGGTCACCGACCGGTCCTGGTGGTGCCAGGACAACGACTCCCGTGCGTACAACCGCTGGGTCGAGGGGCTGCCCCGCGACTGCCGGGCCGACGAGGCCGAGCACCTCGTGACGTACGGCACGCAGTACGCGCACGCACTCGTCATCGGCTACAACTACGAGCGCCCGATGCGGGGCCGGGGCGCCGGGATCTTCCTGCACGTCAACGGGGAGGGGGCGACCGCCGGTTGCGTCTCCGTCCCGGCGGACGCGATGCGCGCGATCCTCGCCTGGGCCGATCCGTCGCGCCGACCGCACATCGCCGTCGGAACCCGGGAGGGTCCGACGGCGATCACGGCGTACTGAGCGGTCCTGCGACTCCGACGCGCCTCAGGCGCCCTTCTGCGCGAGCCGCAGCAGGTGGTCGGCGAGCGCCTGGCCGCCGACCGGGTCGCGGGAGATGAGCAGCAGGGTGTCGTCACCCGCGATCGTGCCGAGGATCGCGTGGAGTTCGGCCTGGTCGATGGCCGACGCGAGGAACTGGGCGGCGCCCGGCGGGGTCCGCAGGACCACGAGGTTGGCCGAGGCCTCGGCGGAGATCAGCAGCTCGCCGGAGAGGCGGCGCATGCGCTCCTCCTTGGCGGACTCGCCGAGCGGTGCCTGCGGGGTGCGGAACCCGCCCTCGCTGGGCACGGCGTAGATCAGCTCGCCGCCCGTGTTGCGGATCTTCACCGCGCCGAGCTCGTCGAGGTCCCGGGACAGCGTCGCCTGGGTGACGCTCAGCCCGTCGTCCGCGAGGAGCTTGGCGAGCTGGCTCTGCGAGCGCACCGGCTGCCGGTTGAGGATGTCGACGATCCTGCGGTGGCGTGCGGTGCGGGTCTGCGGAACGGACGGCCCTCCCCCAGGCTCTGCCTGGGGGGACCCCCAGTGCTCGTTCTCCTGCGCGTCGGTCATCGTCGTCTCATTCTCCGGTTCGTCCTTGCCCGTTCGCCACGTCCAGGACCCCGGGCAGGGCCCGGAGGAAGGCGTCCGCCTCGGCGTCGGTCAGGACCAGCGGAGGCATGATCCGTACGACGTCGGGCGCGGGCGCGTTCACCAGGAGGCCGGCGTCCTGGGCCGCCTGCTGCACCTGGGGTGCGAGGGGCCCGGTGAGCACGATACCCAGCAGGAGGCCCGCACCACGGACGTGGGAGACGAGGGGGTGGCCGAGACCCTCGATTCCGTGGCGGAGCCGCTCCCCGACCGCCTTCACGTGGTCGAGGGCCGCGTCGGCACCGAGGGTGTCCAGGACGGCGAGGCCGGCGGCGCAGGCGACCGGGTTCCCGCCGAAGGTGGTGCCGTGGTGGCCGGGGGCGAAGAGCTCGGCCGCCGGGCCGAACGCGACGGTCGCGCCCAGCGGGAGGCCACCGCCGAGGCCCTTGGCGAGGGTGACCACGTCGGGGTCGACGCCCTCGTGCGCCTGGTACTCGAACCACTGGCCGCAGCGGCCGATGCCGGTCTGCACCTCGTCGAGGACGAGGAGGGTGCCGGTGGCACGGGTGATCTCCCGGGCGGCCCTGAGGTAGCCGACGGGCGGGACGACGACGCCGTTCTCGCCCTGGATCGGCTCGATGACGACGAACGCCGTCTCCTCGGTGACGGCGGCCCGCAGCGCCTCGACGTCGCCGTACGGGACGTGGGTGACGTCGCCGGGGAGCGGCAGGAACGGGCCCTGCTTGCCGGGCTGGCCGGTCAGCGCCAGGGCGCCCATGGTCCTGCCGTGGAAGCCGCCGTCGGTGGCGACCATGTGCGAACGGCCCGTGAGTCGGCCGAGCTTGAACGCGGCCTCGTTGGCCTCGGCGCCCGAGTTGCAGAAGAACACCTTGCCGGGGCGGCCGAAGAGGCCGAGCAGCCGCTCGGCGAGGGCCACGGGCGGCTCGGCGACGAACAGGTTGGAGACGTGGCCGAGGCTCGCGATCTGGCGGGAGACCGCCTCGACGACCGCCGGGTGGCCGTGGCCGAGGGCGTTGACGGCGATGCCGCCGACGAAGTCGAGGTACTCCTTGCCGTCGGCGTCCCAGACCCTGGCGCCCGCGCCGCGCACCAGGGGCAGCCTGGGCGTGCCGTAGTTGTTCATGAGCGAGCCCTGCCACCGCTCGGTCAGTTCCCCGTTGGTCATGCTTCCCCCTGTCCGTCCGGCACGACCATCGTGCCGATGCCCTCGTCGGTGAAGATCTCCAGCAGGATGGAGTGCTGGACGCGGCCGTCGATGACGCGGGCCGTCGTGACCCCGTTCCGTACGGCGTGCAGACAGCCCTCCATCTTGGGGACCATGCCGCTGGAGAGCTCGGGCAGCAGCTTCTCCAGCTCGCTCGCGGTGAGCCGGCTGATGACCTCGTCGCTGTTGGGCCAGTCCTCGTAGAGGCCCTCGACGTCGGTCAGGACCATCAGGGTCTCGGCGCCCAGCGCCGCAGCGAGAGCCGCAGCCGCCGTATCAGCATTGACGTTGTAGACATGTCCGTCGTCCTGGGAGCGTGCGATGGAGGAGATGACCGGGATGCGGCCGTCGTCGAGCAGCGCCTGGATGGCGCCCGTGTCGAGGGCGGTGATCTCGCCGACGCGGCCGATGTCGACGGACTCGCCGTCGATCACCGGCTGGTGCTTGGTGGCGGTGATGGTGTGCGCGTCCTCGCCGGTGAGACCGACGGCGAACGGGCCGTGCTGGTTGAGCAGTCCGACGAGCTCGCGCTGGACCTGGCCGGCCAGCACCATCCGTACGACGTCCATCGCCTCGGGCGTGGTGACGCGGAGCCCGGCCTTGAACTCGCTGACGAGGCCGTGCCTGTCGAGGGCGGCGCTGATCTGGGGGCCGCCGCCGTGCACGACGACCGGACGGAGACCGGCGTGGCGCAGGAAGACGACGTCCTGGGCGAAGGCGGCCTTGAGCGCGTCGTCGACCATGGCGTTGCCGCCGAACTTGATGACGACGGTCTTGCCGTGGTGGCGGGTGAGCCAGGGCAGCGCCTCGATGAGGATCTGCGCCTTGGGGAGCGCGGTGTGTTTGCGGGCGCCGCCGGCAGGATTCTTCACAGGATTCTTCCCCGGGTCGGTGGAGTCGTCGCTCGTGTCGCTGGTCGTGCTCGTGCTGGTGTCGCTGGTCGTGCTCGTGCCGCTCGTACGGGGGCCGCTCATGACGAGTAGGCGCTGTTCTCGTGCACGTAGTCGGCGGTGAGGTCGTTGGCCCAGATGACGGCCGACTCGTCGCCGGCGGCCAGGTCGGCGGTGATGGTGACCTCGCGGTACCGCATGTCGACGAGGTCGCGGTCCTCGCCGAACGAGCCGTTCTTGCAGACCCAGACGCCGTTGATGGCGACGTTGAGCCGGTCGGGCTCGAAGGCGGCCCGGGTGGTGCCGATCGCGGAGAGCACCCGGCCCCAGTTCGCGTCCTCGCCGTGGATGGCGCACTTGAGGAGGTTGTTGCGGGCGATGGAGCGGCCCACCTCGACGGCGTCGTCCTCGCTCGCCGCGTTGATCACCTCGATGCGGATGTCCTTGCTCGCCCCCTCGGCGTCGCCGATCAGCTGGCGGGCGAGGTCGTCGCAGACGGACCGGACGGCGGCGGCGAACTCGTCCCGCGCCGGGGTGACGCCGGAGGCGCCGGAGGCCAGGAGGAGCACGGTGTCGTTGGTCGACATGCAGCCGTCGGAGTCGACCCGGTCGAAGGTGACGCGGGTGGCCCGGCGCAGGGCGTCGTCGAGGCCCGCCGCGTCGACGTCGGCGTCCGTGGTGAGCACGACGAGCATGGTGGCGAGGCCGGGGGCGAGCATGCCCGCGCCCTTGGCCATGCCGCCGACCGTCCAGCCATCGCCGCCCGTGACGGCGGTCTTGTGGACGGTGTCGGTGGTCTTGATGGCGAGGGCGGCCTTCTCGCCGCCGTGGACGGAGAGTTCGGCGGCGGCCTTCTCGACGCCGGGGAGCACCTTGTCCATGGGCAGCAGGACGCCGATGAGGCCGGTGGAGGCGACGGCCACCTCGCCCGCGCCGATGCCGAGGACCTCGGCGGCCTTCTCGGCGGTGGCGTGGGTGTCCTGGAAGCCCTGCGGTCCGGTGCAGGCGTTGGCGCCGCCGGAGTTGAGGACGACGGCGGTCAGCTCGCCGTCGGCGAGGACCTGCTGGGACCAGAGGACGGGGGCGGCCTTGACGCGGTTGGAGGTGAAGACGCCCGCGGCGGCGCGGCGCGGCCCGGTGTTGACCACGAGGGCCAGGTCCGGGGTGCCGTTCTGCTTGATCCCGGCGGCGATGCCGGCCGCCGTGAATCCCTTCGCTGCGGTGACGCTCACGGAGCGACTCCAATCGTGGAGAGTCCTGTGTCCTCGGGGAGCCCGAGGGCGATGTTCATGCTCTGCACCGCGCCGCCGGCGGTGCCCTTGGTGAGGTTGTCGATGGCGCTGATCGCGATGATCCGGTGCGCGTTGGCGTCGAGGGCGACCTGGACGTGAACGGCGTTGGAACCGCGGACGGACGCCGTGGCCGGCCACTGCCCCTCCGGCAGCAGGTGCACGAAGGGCTCGTCCGCGAAGGCCTTCTCGTACGCGGTCCGTACGGCTTCGGCGGTGACGCCCGGCCTGGCGGCGGCCGTGCAGGTGGCGAGGATGCCGCGGGGCATCGGGGCCAGCGTGGGCGTGAAGGAGACGGTGACCCGCTCGCCCGCCGGTCCGCTGAGGTTCTGGATCATCTCGGGGGTGTGCCGGTGGCCGCCGCCGACGCCGTACGGGGACATGTTGCCCATCACCTCGCTGCCGAGGAGGTGCGGCTTCAGGGCCTTGCCCGCGCCGGAGGTGCCGGAGGCGGCGACGATCACGGCCTCTGGCTCGGCGAGCCCGTTCGCGTACGCGGGGAAGAGCGCGAGCGAGACGGCGGTGGGATAGCAGCCGGGCACCGCGATGCGCTTGGACCCCTCCAGCGCGGCGCGGGCGCCCGGCAGTTCGGGGAGGCCGTAGGGCCAGGTCCCGGCGTGCGGCGAGCCGTAGTACGTCTCCCAGTCGGCGGGGTCCACGAGGCGGAAGTCCGCGCCCATGTCGACGACGAGGACGTCCGGGCCGAGCTGCTCGGCGACGGCGGCGGACTGGCCGTGGGGCAGGGCGAGGAAGACCACGTCGTGGCCGGCGAGCTCCTCGGCCGTGGTCGGCGCGAGGACGCGGTCGGCGAGCGGCAGCAGGTGGGGCTGGAGCGCCCCGAGCTTCTGGCCGGCGTTGGAGTGGCCGGTCAGCGTGCCGATCTCGACGTGGGGGTGGGTGAGAAGAAGGCGCAGGAGTTCCCCTCCGGCGTACCCGCTCGCGCCCGCCACTGCTGCTCGTACCGTCATCGAAGTCCTCCTCATGGATGGCATGACTATACGTGGCGCTGTAGTTTTATGCAACGCCCTGTTGAGGGGCGCCCCCAGGCCGTCCTGCGGCCCTCCGAGGGGACCGTCACATCGGGCGCGGGAGGTGCGTCATACGGGCGACGGCACCGACGAGGAGTGAGGCCCGTGCACGACGACACCTTTGCGACCGCGCTCACGTCACGGTTCGACGCCGACCGGGAGCGCCTGCGGGGCATGGCCCTGTACGTGCTCGGCTCGCGCGAGGAGGCCGAGGCGGTCCTCGCGGAGGCCCGGGCGGACATCGGGCGGGGCGGTGGGGCGGCGACGGTACGGAGCTGGCTGGCGGCGAGCGTGGGGCTGGCGTGCGTCCGGCGCCTCCAGGAGCGGGCGGCGCGGGGTTCACGGGCGGGGGCGAAGAGGGGTGCGGCGGGGGCGGGGAGGGGTGCGGCGGGGTTGCCTCCGGTCGGGGTCGACGCCGTGTGGCTCGCCCTCCTCGTCGTCCTGGAGTCCCTGGAACCGGCCGAGCGCCTGGCGTACGTCGCCCACGACCTCTTCGGGCTGCCGGATGACGAGGCCGCCCGGATCACCGGACGGCCGCCGGAGGAGACGGCGCGGATCGCCCGGCGGGTCCGCGAGCGCCTCCGGGGCGGGGGCGCGAGCCGCCCGGCGGACGCCACCTCGGGCCGGGAGCGCCGGGTGGTGGAACGGTTCCTCGTGGCCGTCCGCACGCGCGACGCGCGGGGCCTCGCGGCGGTCCTGGACCCGGCCCTGGTCGTCCGTACCGCGCGCGGGGCCGTGCACGGTGCACCGGCCGGCGCCGAGTGCGCCGCCGCCCTCGCCCGGCTCGCCGACACCTCGCGGGCCGCGCTGATCGGCGGGGCGGTCGGGGTGGTCGGGTTCACGGCGGGCAGGCCGGTCTCGGCGATGGCGTGCACCCTGCGGGGCGACCGGATCGTCACCCTCGACGTGGTCACGGGCGAGGACCGGGTGGCCGCCCTCGACCTGACCTTCCCCGACGGGTGACGACGTGGAGGACGGGCGCTGCCCGGGGGCCGTCGGCCGGCTCCCGGCCCCGCGCCCCCGACGCCGGCCCTCGCCTACCGCAGGCCCCCGGCCGCCTTCCCGTCCGGGCGCTTGACGGCGCGCAGGACGACGAACTTCGGGTCGCTGGCGACGACGTCGCTGTTGCCGAAGATCCGGCGCAGGGCGACGTGGTAGCCGAGGTGCCGGTTGCCCACGACCCGCAGCTCGCCGCCGGGGCGCAGGGCGCGCCGCGCGTCGGTGAACATCCGGCGTGCCGTGCGGTCGGTGGTCGCCTGGTGGCTGTGGAACGGCGGGTTGTTGAGGACCAGGTCCAGGGAGCCGGGGGCGAGGTCGGCGAGGCCGTCGCCGACGAGGAACTCGGCCGGGCGTCCGGTGCCGGCGTGGACGCGGAAGTTCTCCTCCGCGGAGGCGACCGCCTGGTACGACTCGTCGGTGAAGACGAGCTGGGCCTCGGGCTCGGCGAGGGCGACCGCGAGGCCGACGACGCCGTTGCCGCAGCCGAGGTCGGCGACGCGGGCCGCGCCGAGGCCGCGGGGCAGGTGGCCGAGGAGGAGGCGGGTGCCGATGTCGAGCCGGTCGGCGCAGAAGACGCCGGCGTGGTTGGTGACGGTCCGTCCGGCCAGGTCCGGCGCGGGGGTGTCGGAGGGGAGGTCGTAGCGGTACGGCCACGGGTTCGGGCCCGGGGCGGCGGCCGGGTCCGGGGTCGTGTGGATCAGCCGGGCCTTCTTCACCGCGAGGGAGGTGCGGGTGGGGCCGAGGATCCGCTCGAAGAGCCGGAGCGTGGAGGTGTGGATCTCCTTGACCATGCCGGTGCCGACGACGACCGTCCCCTCGTGCACGGCGGGGGCGAGGCGGTGCAGCTGGTCCTCCAGGAGCGCGAGGCTCTTGGGGACGCGGACGAGGAGGACGTCGATCCGCTCGGGGGGCGGGTCCTGGGTGGTGAGGAGGCGGACCGCGTCCGGGGCGGCGCCGGCGCGGGCGAGGTTGGCCGCGGTGGCCTCGCGGCCGAGGTACGAGTCGGAGATCTGGACGAGCCCCCCGGCGGACCCGGCGGACCCCGCAGGCTCGGCGCCCCCCGCGCCCGCGGCGTGGAGCGCGGTGGCGAGGGCGCCCCAGCGGTCGCCGAGGACGGCGACGGTGCCGGACAGGTCGGTGCCGGTCTCGGCGAGGTGGCCCAGGAGGTACTCGTCGGCCGCGTCCCAGGCGCGCAGGGGGTCGCGCGGGTCCTCGGGGTGACGGGTGAGCGTGAAGGCGCCCCATGACGTGGTCAAACGGTTCATCGTGCTCTCAGGCTAGCCGGTCGCGGCCGCCCGGCCCGCCGCGCGCCGGGCGGGGTTCAGCGCAGGGCCGCGTCGAGCTGGAGGTGCCAGAGTCCGGGGCGGCCGGTGAGGGTGACGGTGGAGAGGGGTCGCACGTCGACGTTCCAGTACGTGGCGGGGTGGGCCCTCAGGGCGTAGACGAGGGCGGCCCGGACGACGGCGGGTTCGGCCACCGCGACGATGGCTCCGTCCTCGGCGGGGCGGGTGTCGAGCCAGGTCCCTATGCGGGAGATGAAGGCGAGGAGCGGTTCGCCGCCGTGCGGGGCGGTGCGGGGGTCGGCGAGCCAGGCGTCGACGGCGGCGGGTTCGAGGGCGGCGACCTCGGCGAGCGTGAGCCCGCGCCACCGGCCCATGTCGCAGTCGCGCAGCGCGAGCTGGGCGAGGGGGGCGTAGCCGAGCGCGGTGCCGGTGGCGCGGCTGCGCGCGGTCGGGGAGCAGTAGCGCAGTTCGGCCGCGCCGAGCGGGATCAGCGCGGGCGCGGCCTGCTGCACCTCGTACCAGCCGGCCTCGTCCAGTGGCCGGTCGTCGTCGAAGCGTTCGGCGAGCAGGGAGGAGCTGCGTGCCGCCGCGACGAGCGTCACCCGAAGACTCATGGCGGGATCGTGGGGCCGGTGGGGCCGCGGGTCAAGGGGTCGCCACCGGAACGGGAGGGACGAGCGGGTCAGTGCTGCCCGAGAGCCATCCACTTGTCCGGGTTCTGGAGTGGCGTGAAACCGACCTTCTCGTACACACCGTGCGCGTCGGCGGTGGCCAGCATGATGCGGCGCAGTCCGTACGGGGCGAGGTGGTCGCGCGCGGCGGTGACGAGGGCGGTCCCGAGGCCGGCGCCGCGGGCGGGACGGTCGACGTAGACGTCGCAGAGCCAGCCGAAGGTGGCGTAGTCGGTGACGACGCGCGCGTACGCGGCCATGTCGCCGGTCTCGCGGTGGTAGGCGCCGAGGTTGAACGAGCCGGCGATGGCGCGGTCCTGCGTGTCCCGAGGTCGGCCAAGGGCCCAGTAGGCGTCCGTGGAGAGCCAGTGGTGGACGCGGGCCGCGTCGATCCGGGCGGGGTCGGCCGAGATCTCGTACGCCCCGTGTCGGACGACGGGCTCGGGGGCCGTGCTGTCGCTCATGGGCGGAAGGCTGCCAGGGCCGCCGGATCCTGTCAGCCGCTTTTCGCCGGGGCGGGGGCGGCAACGGGCCGGCCGAGGAGCTCGTCGACCGCCGAGCGCAGCCGCCGGACGCCCTCCGCGATCTCCGTGGGCCCGGCGACACCCGCGAAACTCAGCCGGATGTGCCCGGCGGGGGGTTCGGCGGAGAAGTACGGGCGCCCGGGGGCCGCTACGACCCCGGCGCGCAGGGCGGCGCCGAGCAGCGACGCCTCGGGGAGCGCCTCGGGCAGGCGGACCCAGAGGTGGTAGCCGCCGGAGGGGATGTGGGGCAGGGCGAGGTCGGGCAGGTGGTGGGCGAGGGCGCCGGCCAGCGCGTCGCGCCGGTTCCTGAGCTCCTGGGAGACGGCGCGCAGGTGGCGGGGCCAGGCCGGGGAGCCGACGAGTTCGAGTGCGGCCTCCTGGAGGGGCCGGGGGACGAAGAAGCTGTCGACGACCTGGATGGCGCGCAGCCGCTCCAGGACGGGGCCCCGGGCTGCGAGGGCGCCGACGCGCAGGCTGGCCGAGGTCACCTTGGTGAGCGAGCAGACGTGGACGACGACTCCGTCGGGGTCCTCGGCGGCGAGCGGCGGCGGCAGCGGTCCCGCGTCCTCGTGGGCGAGGCGGCGCGCGAAGTCGTCCTCGACGACGAAGGCCCCGGCGGCGCGGGCCATGCGGATGACCTGGGTCCGCCGCTCCGTGCCGAGCACGGCTCCGGTGGGGTTCTGGAAGAGCGGCTGGCAGACGAGGACGCGGGCGCCGGTGGCGCGGAAGGCGGCTTCGAGGAGTTCGGGGCGGACGCCTTCCGGGTCGACGGGCACGGGGACGGGCCGGAGCCCGGCGGCGCGGGCGACGGCGAGCATGCCCGGGTAGGTGGGCGACTCGACGAGCACGGGGGTGCCGGGCGCGGCGAGGGCGCGCAGCGCGGTGGTGAGGGCGGACTGCGCCCCCGCCGTGATGAGGACCTCGGCGGCGGTGACGCTGCCGCCGATCTCGCGGGCGAACCACTCGCGCAGTTCGGGAAGTCCCTCGGTGGGCGGCCGGCCCCAGGCGCCGGGGCGCCGCCCGGCGCGCGCGAGGGCGGCGGCGAGGGCGCGCTCGGGCTGGAGCGAGGGGTGGAGGTAGCCGCCGTTGAACTCCACGACGCCGGGCGGCGGCGCGGCGAGGGTGGCGAGCACCCCGGAGGCGTCGACGGAGCGGGGGACGAGCTCACCCGCGGGGTCGGCGCTGAGGGCGACCTCCTGCCAGGAGGTGTCGCCGGTCGCGGGCGTGGGCGTACGGGGCTCGGCGCGGAAGGCTCCCGCGCCGGGGCGGGTGACGACGAGCCCTTCGGCGGCGAGCTGGGCGAGGGCGCGGGTGACCGTGACCGGGGAGACCCGGTAGCGCTCGACGAGTGCGCGACTCGACGGCAGCTTTCCACCTGGTGAGTAGCGGTTGAGCTCAGACCTCAGGGAGTTCGCCAGCTCGGCGACACTGCTACGCTCATTCATGACAGCACAGAATAGCGCTACCGCCCCGACCGCGATAGCGGTCACCACCTCCCCGCAGTCGCGCGGCACCCTGCTCGCCGCCCTGGGCGTGGTCTCCTTCTCACTGACCTTCCCGTCCACCGTCTGGGGCCTGGAGAGCTTCGGCCCCTGGTCCCTGGTGGCGGTGCGCTCGACGCTGGCCGCGCTCATCGCGGGCGTCTTCCTCCTCGCGGGCCGGGTCCCGTTGCCGGACCGGCGCCACTGGCTGGGCCTCGCGGTCGTCGCCGGCGGGGTGGTGATCGGCTTCCCGCTCCTGACGACGCTGGCGCTGCGGACCTCGACCACCTCGCACGCCGCCGTGGTCGTGGGCCTGCTGCCGCTCACCACCGCGACGTTCGCCGCGATCCGTACCGGCAGGCGCCCGTCCCGTACCTTCTGGATAGCCGCCGTCTCCGGCGCCGCCGTCGTCATCGCCTTCACGGTGCAGCAGAGCGGCGGGGCGGTCTCCACGGGCGACCTCTACCTCTTCGGCGCGCTGCTCGTCTGCGCCGCCGGCTACACCGAGGGCGGGCGCCTCGCCCGCCTCATGCCGGGCTGGCAGGTCATCGGCTGGGCGCTGATCCTCTGCCTCCCGCTGATGGCGGCCGCCTCCGCGGTGGCGCTGTCCGTGGAGCCGGTGCGGCTGAACGCCCACGGCGTCATCGGCCTGGTCTGGGTGGCGGCCGGCTCGACCTTCTTCGGCCTGTACGTCTGGTACCGCGGCATGGCGGCGATCGGCATCCCCCGCGCGAGCCAGCTCCAGCTCGCCCAGCCGCTGCTCACCCTCTTCTGGTCCGTCTCCCTGCTGGGCGAGAGCCTGCCGCTGGCCGCGCCGGTCGCCGCCGTGGCGGTCCTGGTCTGCATCGCGGTCACCCAGCGGGCGAAGAGCTGACGCGACGGGCGGGGGTGACGTGGGACACAATGACAGTCAGAGGCCCCGAGCACCCGTACGAGGGGCGAGGAGGAGGTCAGCCGCATGCACGCGAGCGTGGGCGACAAGCTGCTGGTGCACGGCCGGACCGTCGGTCAGCACGACCGAACGGCCGAGGTCGTCGAGGTGCTGGGGGAGAACGGCACTCCCCCGTACCGCGTGAGGTTCGACGACGGTCACGAGACCCTGATGTCGCCGGGTCCCGACACCGTCGTACGCCCGCACGAACAAACCTTCTGAGCCCGCGCGGGCGGGCGGGCCACGCGGGCGCGCCGCTGCCGAAGGCGCGCCCCGCGGCCGCGGTGGGGTGACGCGGTCCGTCCGGGCGGGGTCTGTCCGGGCGGGGTCTGTCCGGGCGGTGTCTATGCGGGCGGGGTCTATGCGGGCGGGGTCTGTCCGCCCGGTGTGTTTCCGCGCGCGGTTCTTCCTGGCGGGCTCACCCGGTCCTGGTAGTGGTCGGCGACCACGGCGGCCATGGCGCCGATCCGGTCCTTCGTCACCTCCGTGGCCGCGAAGAAGCAGTGCCCCTGGACCGCCGGGTACTCGGCGGCGAGCGTCAGGTGGCGCGACAGCTCCTTCGGGTCCTGCCAGGCCGCCGGCTGGGCCGGGTCGCCCGCCTTGTAGAGGGCCTCGCCGACGTAGAGCCGGACCCCCGTCCCCCGCACCGTCCGCGCCCACCAGGGCAGCAGCTTGGCGTAGTCGACGGAGCGCAGGCCGATGTGCCAGTAGAGCTGGGGCACGACGTAGTCGATCCAGCCCTCCCTGATCCACGTGCGCACGTCGGCGTGCAGGTCGTCGTAGGCCGCCAGGCCCGCGTCCGTGTCCGAGCCCTCCGGGTCGTCGGCCTTGTTGCGCCAGACGCCGAAGGGGCTCACCCCGAAGGCGACGTCCTTCCTCACCTCCTTGATCCGGTCGGCCATCCCGGAGACCAGCAGGTCGATGTTGTTCCGCCGCCAGGCCGCCCGGTCGGGGAAGTCGCCGCCGTACCGCGCGTAGGTGTCGTCGTCGCCGAAGCTCTCCCCTGCCACCGGATACGGATAGAAGTAGTCGTCCCAGTGGACGGCGTCGATGTCGTAGCGGCGCACCGCGTCCAGCATCGCGTCCTGGACGAACGTCCTGACCTCCGGCAGCCCCGGGTCGTAGTACAGCTTCCCGCCGTAGGGCAGCACCCAGTCCGGGTGGAGCCGGGCCGGATGGCCGGCGGTCAGCCGGGCCGGGTCGGTGTGGTTGGCCACGCGGTACGGGTTGAACCAGGCGTGCAGTTCCAGGCCCCGCGCATGGGCCTCCGTGACGGCCGTGCCCAGCGGGTCCCAGCCGGGATCGCGGCCCTGCGTGCCGGTCAGCCACTGGGCCCACGGCTCGTACGGGGAGGGCCAGAGCGCGTCGGCGGTCGGCCGGACCTGGAGGACGACCGCGTTGAGCCGGCGCTCGACCGCCCGGTCGAGGTGGGCGAGCAGCTCGGCGCGCTGCGCGGCGGCGGTGAGCCCGGGGCGCGAGGGCCAGTCCCGGTTGGCGACGGTCGCGACCCACACGCCGCGGAAGGCACCGCCCCGGCGCGGCCTCCCCGCCCCGGGCGCGGTCGCCGCCACCGTCGGGGTGGTCGCCGCCCCTGCCGGGGTCGTCGCCACCCCGGGCGGGGTCGCCGCCCCCGGCGGCGGGCTCGCCGCCGCGCCCGCCGCTGAGGCGCCCGTCACGGCGAACGCCGCCCCCGCCACCCCTGTCACGAACCCTCTTCTGTCGATAGGCCGCACTTGTACCCCTCTTGTGTCGGATACGTCACACCTTCCCGGACAGCATGCCTGCCTCCCGGACGATCGATCATCGTGCGAATCGGAGTAACGTCGTGGGATCGAGGCGGACGCACCGGAATCACACGGGCCCGCCGCCAGTGAGAAGCGAGAGGCACGAGGTGACGGACTCCATGGCCGACATTGAGCGCGTCGGAGTGGTGGGCTGCGGCCAGATGGGCGCGGGCATCGCAGAGGTGTGCGCCCGGAGCGGGCTCGAGGTGAAGGTCGCCGAGACCACCGGCGAGGCGCTGGAGATCGGCCGCACACGGCTGTACAACTCCCTCGCCAAGGCCGCCGAGCGCGGCAAGATCAGCGAGGAGGAGCGCGACGCGACGCTGGCCCGCCTCAGCTTCACCACCGACCTGGGCGAGTTCGCGGACCGCGACCTCGTCATCGAGGCCGTCGTGGAGAACGAGCAGGTCAAGACCGAGATCTTCCAGGTCCTCGACCAGGTCATGACCCGGCCGGACGCCATCCTGGCCTCGAACACCTCCTCGATCCCGCTGGTGAAGCTGGCCGTGGCGACCGCGCGCCCCGACCAGGTCATCGGCATCCACTTCTTCAACCCGGCGCCGGTCCAGAAGCTCGTCGAGCTGATCCCGGCCCTCACCACCTCCGAGGGCACGATCAGCCGGGCGCAGGCCTTCGCCGAGAAGGTGCTCGGCAAGCACGCGATCCGCGCGCAGGACCGCTCCGGCTTCGTGGTCAACGCCCTCCTCGTGCCGTACCTGCTCTCGGCGATCCGGATGTTCGAGTCGGGCATCGCGAGCCGCGAGGACATCGACAACGGCATGGAGTTCGGCTGCGCCCACCCGATGGGTCCGCTGAAGCTGTCGGACCTGATCGGCCTGGACACGATCGCCTCGATCGCCGACTCGATGTACGCGGAGTTCAAGGAGCCGCTGTACGCCGCTCCCCCGCTGCTGCAGCGCATGGTGGACGCGGGCCGGCTGGGCCGCAAGACCGGCTCGGGCTTCTACCCGTACTCCTGATCCGGGACCCCGCTCTCCCGGTCCGGGACCCGTACTCCTGATCCGGAACTCCTGATCCAGGACACGTCCTCCCGACCACAGACCCGGGGCGGCGGCGCCGCGACCCCTGGCGCCGCCGCCCCGGCCGGACGGCCCGTACCACCGCACAGGTACGGGCCGTCCGGCACGTCCGGGGCCGGCGCGTCGCCCCGGACGCCGGCCCGGCCGAGGTGGCGTCACCCCAGCCGCAGGTGGTGGAGCATCAGCAGCCCCGCCGCCATGTTCGCGGCCGGGACCTCACCCCGGACGATCATGTCGGGGACCTGTTTCAGCGGGATCCAGGCCCGCCGCGAGGACTCGAAGTCGTCCTCGGGAGGTCCCGTGTAGGTGGCGCGGTCCGCCCAGTAGAGGTGGTGCCGGGCGTCGGTGAGGCCGTTGGAGGGTTCGACGGTGAGGAGGTGGCGGAGCGGCCCCGGCCGCCAGCCGGTCTCCTCCTCCATCTCGCGGGCGGCCGCGGACTCGACGTCCTCGCCGTCCTCGACGACACCGGCGGGCAGCTCCCAGCCCCAGCTGTCGGTGATGAAGCGGTGGCGCCAGAGCATGAGGACTTCGTCGGCCTCGTTGACGGCGGTCGCGACGGCGACCGGGCGGAGCCGGATCAGATAGTGGTCGAGGTGGCGGCCGTCCGGGAGTTCGACGTCCGCGAGGTTCACCTGGAACCAGCGATTCTCATAGACAGAGTGTTCACTCAGTTTCGTCCACTGCACGTTCTTGCCACCTTCCGACTGGTCGGCGCTTGTTTGGTGGCAATATCGCAGCAGGTACTGGGTCAGAGGGGAACGCGCAGCGCCCCGTCGATGAGAGCGGCCGCCTCCCGGGCGTCCCCTCCCCCGCTCGCCAGGAGGTGTTCCCGCACCTCGCGCAGCCGGTCGCGCAGCCGTCGCGACTCCATCCCCCGCGCCCGCTCCGTCATCTCCACGGCGGTGCGCGCCGCCGCGTCCGACTCCCCCTGGCGCAGCTCGATCTGGCAGAGCATCGCCAGCCGGTGCACCCGCCCCCGGTCGTGCGAGGGCACCCCGACCGCCACCGAAGCGTGCTCGTGGGCCGCCGGAAGATCACCCAGAATGAGCAGGGCCTCCGCGACCTGCACGTTGACGAGCCCCGGCTGTACGTACCCGGTCTCGGCCGGCTCGTCCCCCGGGCTGATCCGCTCCGCCTCCGCCTCCGCCCGCCGGATGCAGGCCAACGCGGCGGCCCCGTCGCCCAGGTGCGCGTACGCCTTCGCCTGCATCGCCGTCAGGTCGGCGGCGAGCGCCGGGGTGATCCGCCGCCCCGCCGCCCGCAGCGCCGCCTCCGCGAAGGCGACGGCCTGCCGGTACTCCCCCATGAACAGCGACTGGTTGACCAGGAGCGCGATGACGTAGGCGCCGAGCCCCCGGTCGCCGCTCGCCTTCGCCAGGCGCAGCGCCTGGTGGAAGTAGCGCTGGGCGAGCCCGTGCGCGTCGGCGTCGTACGCGCAGATGCCCGCCACCGCGACGAGGCCGCCGGTGGCGCGGTGCAGCCTGCGGCCCAGGGCGTCGTTGTAGGCGCCGCGCAGCAGAGGGGCGGTCTCGGTGGTGAGGAAGCCGACGATCCGCGCGCGGGTCGCGATCCCCCCGGCCTTCCGGTACATCTGCTCGTAGTGGGACCGGGCCGCGCCCAGCATCACGATGTCGGCCGCGGAGACCTTCGTGCGGCCGTCGCGCGAGACGTCCACGTCCTCCGGCGGGTTCTCCCACTCCCAGACCGGCATCACCGCCGGGGTGCCGGTGACGGCCTGCGCGGCGACGAGATGCGGGCGCTGCTGTTCGTCGGAGCGCCAGAGGGCGGCCGCCCGCTCCACGAAGTGGGACAGCGGTGAACCGGGGGCGGGCACCGGACCGCCCGGCACGCCGAGCCCGATGTCGTCGAGCGTCACCTGCCGGTGCAGCCGCGCGGCCAGCACCTCGCAGATCAGGTCCGGCACCTGGCCGCGCGGCCGCTGGCCCTTCAACCACCGGGCCACGGCGGTGTGTTCGTAGCGCAGGGTGAGGCCCCGGGCCCGGCCGGCCCGGTTGACGCGGGCCGCCAGCCCGGCGTGGGAGACGCCCGCCTCGTCGAGGAGGGCGTCCAGCAGGGTGTTGGGCTGCATGGCCCCTCCGGTCGCTCGGTGAACTCAGCGTAGCGGTGGCCGATTTCGGCTGTGGCCGGATTCTGGCGGTCCTGTTTCGCACGGGGTGTGAACGGAGTACCCGTTCTTCCGGTCCGCGCGCTCTGCCGGAGACCGGCCCCGCACCGCTTGACTGTCCTTCTCGCCGCAAGGCGACGACCGGGCCGCCGGCTCCCCCTCGAACAGTGCGGCCGCCCGGTCCGTGCCGCCCGCCCCGCCGATCTGCCCGACACTCCGTGGCGGGGCGGGCGGCGCACGGCCCCCGCCCCTCCTCTCAGCAGTGGGAGGAGGGGGCGGGCCGGGGGCGGCGCAGCCCGGGTTCGGCGGGCTGCGCCGGAACCCGGACGCGGTCGTTGCGCACGACAAGGAGCGCCACGTCGTCGGCGAGCCGACCGCCCGTGTGCCGGAGCAGCGCCGTGCGGATCCGCCGGACCACGGCGTCGGGCGACTGCCGGGTGGCCCCGGCGAGGGCCGCGTCGAGCGCGAAGAACCGTCCGCGCCGGTCGCGCGCCTCCTCGGCGCCGTCCGTGTGCAGGACGAGCGTCTCGCCGGGGAGCAGCCGGGACGCGGTGTACGGGACGAGCACGGCCGGCAGTTCGAAGGCGCCCAGCGGCGGCAACGGGTCGCCGACGGGAAACCGTTCGGCCCGGCGCCCGATGCGGTACGGGCCGGGGTGCCCGCAGTTGAGGACGGCGAGCCGCCCGTCGGCGCGCACCTCGAGGAGCAGCAGGGTCACGAACTCCTCGGCCGTCGGATGCTCCGGCTCGCCCCCGCCCCGCGCCGGATGCTCGTCCCGCGCCCGCTCCCGCAGGTGCCGCTGCAGCGCCCGCTCCAACCGGCGCAGCACACCGCTGAGTTCGGGCTCGTCGTGGGCGGCCTCGCGGAAGCTGCCGAGGACGGCGACGACCGCCCCGAGAGCGCCGAGCCCGTGCCCGCGCACGTCCCCGATGACGATGCGCACCCCGTACGGCGTGGCCACCGCCTCGTACAGGTCACCGCCGACGGCCGCCCCGCGCGACGCGGACAACTGCCCGGCCGCGAGCGCCAGCCCGTCGAGCCGCGCGGGCGGCGGACGCAGCAGCACCTGCTGCGCGGCGTCCGCGACGGCCCGCACCCGCGCGAGCTCCCGGGCAAGGCCGCGCCGGACGCCGAGCACGAGCCCGGTGCCCACGGTGAGGAAGACGACGCTGGTGGCGATCCGCATGGGCAGCCCCGGCTGCCTCGCCAGCGGACAGCCGAACTTCCACACCACGGCCACCGCACCCCAGGCGGTGGGCAGCGCGAGCGGGGTCAGCCGGCGGAGCCGGGATCCATCGGTGACGAACGACCTGGTACGGATCATGCACGGCCCTTCCCGAGCCCCGACAGCGCCCGAAGGCCCTGCGGCCCACAGGTCCGCCCCTGCGGCCGCGTCGATTCTCCCGACCGCCCGCACCCCGGGGGAACGCCCTTCGACGACCTCACCCGAAGGAGTGACCACCCCCACCACGCCGCCCCCCGCCGGGGCTCCGCCACGCGCACACCCGTCGGACATCCGTACGCGCGTGCCCGTCTCCGGAGCCCGGCCGTCCCCTGCTCAGGTCACCGCCCCCACACCTCGCGCATGTGCTTCCTGGCGTCTTCCGGAGCCTTGAGCCGCTCGAACGAGAACGGCGCCGAACGGTACAGGCAGTCGATCCCGTAGCGGTGCAGGAGCGCGATGTCCCGGTCGGCCGGCCGCTCGGGGAAGAGGGCGCCGAGCCGCTCCGGCGGCTCCGGGCTGTGCGGCGCGTAGTCGAGGAGCTGCCCCAGCGCCAGCCGCACGTACTCGTGGTCGCTCCCGCTCTTCGCCTCGACGACCTCCGAGCCGCCGGCACCCACGACGTGCAGGTCGGTCAGGCCGGACGGCGTCCGCAGGCGATCGACCTGAAAACCGCTCAGTGTCGCCCGGTACTCCTTGACCAACAGCGCCTCGGTGCGACGTACCTCTATCTCGCGCTGCTCCCGCACATACACGGCCTTCGACGTGTGCACGCCCTCGACGGGGACGACGCTCGTTCCTTCCGCGATGGCACGTGCCGTCGCGATGTCCTTCGCGAGCTTGCGCCGGGACTCCGTCACCGTTCCGATGCGGAGCCCCTGCAGGATCTCCTCGGCCTTGGCGCCGTCGAGCAGCCGGAGCCCCATGAAGTTGTCCCCGGCGTTGAAGCTCGGCAGGTCCCATATCTCCGCATAGGGGATCTCGACGTGCCGAAAGGCCAGGAGGCTGTAGACGTTGAGCCAGCTGCCCTTCACGGGATCCCGGCTCCACATGGTGTCGGCGAAGGCGGCGTTCCTGAAGGTGACCCCCACTTCCCCGATGCCACGCACCAGGTTCTGTCCCGTGAAGAGCACCACGTCGCCCGTGCTCAGCAGGGACATCTTCTTGTCCTGCACCGACGTGGCGCCCCAGAAGCGCGCCCCACCCGACGGGTGGACGCGTGTGAGCTCCCGATGCTGTCCGGAAGTCAACGCGGCCACGTGAGGCGCCGAACCGAACGGCACCTCCCGGTCCAAGGTGTCGCGCCAGTGGCGCCTCGCTGTCGGATTTCCAAAGGACGGCTGGATCGCGACCAGCGGCATGTCACCACTCCTCCCCCTGGGCCTTCCTACGCCCGGCCCCCGGCTCTGTGGGCCAGATGCTCGCACACGACCCGTCCGCGTGCGGAGAGAAGGGGCCGCTGCCGCCGGGACCGGAACCCGCGCGACTCCCCTGTCGGCCGGACGGGGGCGGCCACTGCCCGTCCAGGCCGCCCGGGACCCCGTGGTGTCCGTCACACGCGGCGGCTCCGAGTACGTCAAGAAACGGCCCTCGCGTCCGGATGCCCTTCTCCTGCCAGGACGGCGAAAGGGCCGCCCCGGGGGTGTCCGGGGCGGCCCTTTCGGGGGTGTGGCGGGTCAGGCGCCGCGGAGGGTGGCGCCCGTGCGGTCCGTGGCCAGGGCGACGGCCGCGTCGCGGGCCGCGGTGGCCTCGTCGACCGTCAGGGTGCGGTCCGTGGCGCGGAACTTCAGGGCGTACGCCAGGGACTTCTTGCCCTCGCCGAGCTGGTCGCCGGTGTAGACGTCGAACAGCCGGATGGACTCAAGGAGTTCACCCGCGCCCTCGCGCAGCGCGGCCTCGACCTCGGCGGCCGGGACCTCGGTGGCGACGACCAGGGCGACGTCCTGGGTGGCGACCGGGAAGGCGGAGATGCGGGGGGCCTTGACAGGGCCCTCGT
This sequence comes from Streptomyces sp. NPDC003327, assembly GCF_053589515.1. Lineage (NCBI taxonomy): Bacteria > Bacillati > Actinomycetota > Actinomycetes > Kitasatosporales > Streptomycetaceae > Streptomyces > Streptomyces sp. NPDC003327. The sequence goes on from NZ_JBSFSA010000010.1 coordinate 141,292, forward strand.
TCGCCTGCGCCAACAGGTCGAGGTCGATCTCCATCGCGCAGGCGCGGGCCGGCAGGCCGAACGCCTTCACCACGCGCGGGTGGAGCTCGCCCGCGTGGCCGACGAGGACCTTCTCGCCGTCGACCTCGACGTGGAACGCGGCGCAGCGGCCGGGGTGCCACGGGGCGTGCTGGTCGGCGCTGATGATCAGCTCGACGCCGGCCTCGGCGGCCACGGTCCGGCCGGCCTCGATCGCGTCGGCCCAGTCCGACGGGCGGCCCTTGCCCCACCAGCCGGACTGCTCGCGCGCACCGGCGAGGACGACGGCCGCGCGCAGCGGCTGCCGGGGCAGCGCGGCGTTGACGCCGGCGATCTCCGCGTCGGTGGGGCGGCGGTCGACGGGCAGCCGGACGGCCTTGCCCGGCTCTCCGTCCGGCCGGAAGACCAGGCCGGTCTCGAAGAGGGCCAGGTCGTGGCTGCCGCGGCTGTCGTTGCGGCGGAGCGCGCCGAGCAGCCCCGGGAGCAGCGTCGTGCGGAGCGCGGGCTCCTCGTCGGAGAGCGGGTTGACCAGGGTCACGACCCGGCGGCGGGCGTCGTCCGCGTCCAGTCCGAGCTGGTCGAGGGCCTGCTCGCCGATGAACGGGTAGTTCGGCGCCTCGACGTAGCCGACGCCGGCCAGGGCACGGCCCACCCGGCGGTGGGTGCGCTGGCGCTCGGTGAGGCCGCGGCCGGCCGGGGGCTTCGGCAGCGTGGAGGGCAGGTTCTCGTAGCCCTCCAGGCGGATGACCTCTTCGGCGAGGTCGTTCGGCTCGTTCAGGTCGGGGCGCCACGAGGGCACGGTGACGACGAGCTCGTCCTGTCCGTAGACGTCGCAGCCGACCTCCTGGAGGCGGCGGACGACGGTCTCGCGGCCGTAGTCGACGCCCGCGACCTTGTCCGGGTGGTTCGCCGGCAGGGTGATCGTGCGCGGCGCGGAGGGCGCGACGACCTCCGTGACGCCGGCCTCGGCGGTGCCGCCCGCGAGGAGCACGAGCAGGTCGACCGTGCGCTGGGCGGCCGCGGCGGCGGCCCGCGGGTCGACGCCGCGCTCGAAGCGCTTGGACGCCTCGGAGGACAGCTTGTGGCGGCGCGCGGTGCGGGCGATCGAGATGGCGTCGAAGTGCGCGGCCTCGATGACGACCTCGGTGGAGCCGGTGACGGCGCCGGTCTCGGGGTCGGTGACCGGGTCGGCGATCTCCGTGTTGGCCCCGCCCATGACGCCCGCGATGCCGATGGGGCCGCGGTTGTCGGTGATGACCAGGTCCTCGGCGTCGAGGACGCGCACGGTGCCGTCGAGGGTCGTGATCTTCTCGCCGGCCTCGGCGCGGCGGACGCCGATCGGGCCGTCGATACGGGTCCGGTCGTAGGCGTGCAGCGGCTGGCCGAGCTCCAGCATCACGTAGTTGGTGATGTCGACGGCGAGCGAGATCGGGCGCATGCCGGCCTTCTGGAGGCGGCGCTGGAGCCAGATCGGCGACCGGGCCTCGGGGTCGAGGCCGACGACGGTGCGGGCGGTGAAGCGGTCGCAGCCGATGGGGTCGGCGATCTGGACCGGGTAGCCGTACGCGTTGGGGGCGGGCACGTCGAGGAGCGCCGGGTCGCGCAGCGGCAGGCCGTAGGCGATGGCGGTCTCGCGGGCGACGCCGCGCATCGAGAGGCAGTAGCCGCGGTCCGGGGTGACGGCGATGTCGAGGACCTCGTCGTACAGCTCCAGGAGCGCGGTGGCGTCGATGCCGATCTCGATCTCCGGCGGCAGGACGATGATGCCGTGGTTCGGGTCCTCGCCCATGCCCAGCTCCTCGCTGGAGCAGATCATGCCGCGGGACACCCGGCCGTACGTCTTGCGCTCGGCGATCCGGAAGTCACCGGGGAGCACGGCGCCGGGCAGGGCCACGACGACCTTGTCGCCCTCGGCGAAGTTCCGGGCGCCGCAGATGATCTCCTGGGGCTCGCCGGTGCCGTTGGCCCGGCCGACGTCGACGGTGCAGAAGCGGATCGGCTTCTTGAACTCGGTCAGTTCCTCGATGGTGAGGACCCTGCCGACGACGAGGGGGCCGGTCAGGCCGGCGCCCAGCTGCTCGACGGTCTCGACCTCGAGGCCTGCCGAAATGAGCTTGGTCTGTACGTCACGGCCGGTCTCGGTCGCCGGCAGGTCGACGTACTCCCGCAGCCAAGAAAGCGGGACCCGCATCAGATCTCCATCCCGAACGGCCGGGTGAACCGGACGTCACCCTCGACCATGTCTCGCATGTCTTCCACGTTGTGGCGGAACATCAGCATCCGCTCGATGCCGAACCCGAAGGCGAATCCGCTGTACTTCTCCGGGTCCACGCCGCAGGCGACGAGCACCTTCGGGTTGACCATGCCGCAGCCGCCGAGCTCGATCCAGCCCTCGCTGCCGCAGGTGCGGCAGGGGCGGTCGGCGTTGCCGACGGACTCGCCGCGGCAGACGTAGCAGAGCATGTCCATCTCGGCGGACGGCTCGGTGAAGGGGAAGAAGTTCGGGCGGAGCCGGGTCTTCATGTCCGGGCCGAAGAGCGCCTGGACCATGTGGTCGAGGGTGCCCTTGAGGTCGGCCATGGTGAGGCCCTCGTCGACGGCGAGCAGCTCGATCTGGTGGAAGACCGGGGTGTGCGTGGCGTCGAGCTCGTCGGTGCGGTACACGCGGCCGGGGCACACCACGTAGACCGGGGGCTCCCGGTCGATGAGGGTGCGGGCCTGGACGGGCGAGGTGTGCGTACGGAGCACGACGCCGGACTCGTCGCCGGTCGTCCCCTCGGGGCCCTGGACGAAGAAGGTGTCCTGCATCTGCCGGGCGGGGTGGTCCGGCACGAAGTTGAGGGCGTCGAAGTTGAACCACTCGGCCTCGACCTCGGGGCCTTCGGCGACCTCGTACCCCATGGAGACGAAGACGTCGGAGACGCGCTCCATGAGGGTGGTCAGCGGGTGGCGGGCGCCCGCGGGCACGCGGTCGTACGGCAGGGTGACGTCCACCGCCTCCTCGACCAGGACGCGCGCGTCGCGCTCGGCCTCCAGCTCGGCCTGGCGGGCGGCGAGGGCCTTGGAGACCGCGCCGCGGGCCTGTCCGACGAGCTTGCCGGCCGCGGCCTTGGCCTGCGGGGGCAGGGCGCCGATCTCCCGGTTGGCGAGCGCGAGCGGCGAGGTGCCGCCGGTGTGGGCGGTCTTCGCGTGCGCGAGCGCGTCGAGGTCGCCTGCGGCCGCGAAGGCGGCGAGCGCCTCGTCCCGCATGCGCTCGATCTCTTCCGGTTTCAAGGCCTCGACCTCGACCGGGTCGTACGACTTATTCGGTGCCGACATCTCTTCCCGTGCTTCCGTTTGGCTGGCTGGGGCGACCCCGCTCGACGACAAGGGCGCAAACGTGCCAAAGGTCGAGTCTAACGGGGTGGGGGGACGCGCATGAGCCCGTGGGCGGCCCGGCGGCTCCTGATCTCGTACGGTCTCGCGGGATGAGACGTCAGAGGAGGTGGGCCGGGGTGCCGACGGGCAGGATAAATCGGAACTCGGCCCCGCCGCGGGGGCCTCGTCCGACGGTGATGGTGCCGCCGTGGGCTTCGACGATGCCCTTGACGATGTAGAGGCCGAGTCCGGTGCCGCCGCGCTTGCTGCCCCGCCAGAAACGGGTGAAGACACGGCTCATCGACTCTTCGGGGATGCCGGGGCCCTCGTCGCTCACGGTGACCTCCGTCCCCTCTTCTCCGTCGTCGCCCGCCGTGCTGGGGGCCACCTCGATGGTGACGGTTCCCTCCCCGTGGCGCACCGCATTTTCGAGGAGGTTGCCGAGGATCTGGTCGATCTTGTCGGGGTCGGCCCAGAGGGCGGGCAGCTGTGGCCTGATCCGTACGAAGAAGCGGTCGGGCGACTGGCCGCCGGTGGTGTGCACCTGGATGTGGCGGCCGATGGCGGCGGCGATGTCGACGGGCTGCCGGCGGACCTCCAGGCGGCCGGAGTCGATGCGGGAGATGTCGAGGAGTTCGGCGATGAGCCGCTTGATGCGGCCGGCGTCGGCGTCGACGGTCTCCAGCATGAGGCGCTTCTGCTCGTCGGTGAACCGCTCCCACTTGTCGAGGAGGGTGGCGGTGAAGCCCTTGACGGAGGTGAGCGGGGAGCGCAGTTCGTGGGCGACGGTGGCGATGAGTTCGGCGTGGCCGCGTTCGGTACGACGGCGGGCGTCGGTGCCGCGCAGGGAGATCACGACCCGGTGGACGGGGCCGGTGGGGTGCCGGCGGACGTACCGGGCGGAGACGAGGACCTCGCGGCCGCCGGGCAGCAGCAGGTTGCGCTCGGGCTGGCCCCTGCGGGTGGCGAGGCCGCCGTACGGGTCGGTGAGGGTCCACCAGCGGCGGCCCTTGAGGTCTTCGAGCGGCAGGGCCTGGTCGAGGGGCAGGCCGAGGGCGCGAGGGCCGGGGACGGCGGTGATGCGGCTGGCGGCGGCGTTGAAGCAGACGACCCGGCCGTGCTCGTCGGCGACGACGAGCCCGTCCGGCAGGTCGTCGGGGTCGACGCCGCTCCACGGGTCCGGGGCGTGCGGCGGGGCGCTCCGTGCCTGTGCGGGACTGTCCGTGCCGACCGTCATCCCCGTTCCCCACCCCTCCGTGGTGCGCAGTGGGCCCCCGAGTGCGTCACTCTACTGGGCGAAGGCGACGGAATGGAGCCCCGGGGCTACGGAATGGAGTCTCAGCGGGCTGTACGGGGGCGCTGGGCGCGCGCGGAGGCGTAGAGGCAGACCGCGGCGGCGGTGGCGAGGTTGAGGCTCTCGGCCTTGCCGTGGATGGGGACGCGGACGACGGCGTCGGCGAGGGCGCGGGTCTCCTCGGGGAGCCCCCAGGCCTCGTTGCCGAAGATCCACGCGGTGGGCCCGCCCATGGTTCCGGCGTCGAGTTCGTCGTCGAGGTCGTCCTGGCCCGCGCCGTCGGCGGCGAGGATGCGGACGCCGGCGGCCTTGAGCCCCGCCACGGCCTGTTCGACGGGGACGCCGACGGCGACCGGCAGGTGGAAGAGGGAGCCGACCGAGGCGCGGACGGACTTGGGGTTGTAGAGGTCGACGGAGGCGTCGGTGAGGACGACGGCGTCGGCCCCGGCGGCGTCGGCGCAGCGCAGGACGGTGCCGGCGTTCCCGGGGTCGCGTACGTGGGCGAGGACGGCGACCAGCTTGGGCCGGGCGGCGAGGATGTCCTCGAACGGCGAGTCGAGGAAGCGGCAGACGCCGACGAGGCCCTGCGGGGTGACGGTCTGGGAGACCTCGGCGAGGACGGCGTCGGAGGCGTGGTGGACGCGGGCTCCGGCGGCGCGGGCGGCCTCGACGATCGCGGCGTATCGCCCGGCGGCCTCGACGGTGGTGAAGAGCTCGACGAGGGTGGGCTCGCCGGTGGCGCCGCGGTGCTCGACGGCCTCGCGGACGGCCTGCGGGCCCTCGGCGATGAAGAGGCGGTCCTTGCCCCGGAAGTTGCGCTTGGCGAGCCGCCGGGCGGCGACGACACGCGGGGAACGCGGGGAGATCAGCTCGGGGGTGACCATGGGGTGCGGCGGTTCTCTCTTCGGGGCCGGTGGCGGTGCTGCGAGTGGACGGGGGCGGACGCACCCGGACCCGCAGGCGCGTGCGCGCCTGCGGGTCCGGGCAGAGGTCCTGCGGCCTGGAAGATCAGGCGGCGGCCTTCGGGGCGTTGACGTCGGCCGGGAGGGCCTTCTGCGCGACCTCGACCAGCGCGGCGAACGCGTTGGCGTCGTTGACGGCCAGCTCGGCGAGGATCTTGCGGTCCACCTCGATGTTGGCGGCCTTCAGACCCTGGATGAGGCGGTTGTACGTCATGCCGTTCAGGCGGGCAGCGGCGTTGATGCGCTGGATCCACAGCTGACGGAAGTCGCCCTTGCGCTTCTTGCGGTCGTTGTAGTTGTAGACCAGCGAGTGGGTGACCTGCTCCTTGGCCTTGCGGTACAGGCGCGAACGCTGACCGCGGTAGCCGGAGGCCTGCTCGAGGATCGCCCGGCGCTTCTTGTGGGCGTTGACTGCCCGCTTGACGCGTGCCACTTCTTAACTCCTTGTAGCGGGGTCGCGGTGATGCTCACACGACCCGGAAATCGGATGGGTCCCGGTCTGTGCCGGATGCCCTCGTCGCCGAGGACGGGAGATCAACTCAGATGCCCAGCATCTTCTTGATCTTGGCGGCGTCACCCGGGGCCATCTCGGCGTTGCCGGTGAGGCGACGCGTCAGCTTGGACGACTTGTGCTCGAGCAGGTGGCGCTTGCCGGCGCGCTCGCGCAGGATCTTGCCGGAGCCGGTGACCTTGAAGCGCTTCTTGGCACCGGAGTGCGTCTTGTTCTTCGGCATAGCGCCGTTATCTCCTCGTCAGTGGCGCTCCCCCGGTGCGGACACCGGACGTCCGGGAGCGTCAATTCTTCGATTGGGTGTACCGGGCGGTACCCGGGGGCTGCCGGAGGGCAGCCCCCACGATCACGCCTCGGTGTTCTCGGCCGAAGTCTCGGCCGAAGCCTCCTCGACGGCGCCCTCGGGGGCCGCGGGGGCCGCCTCGGTCGAACCGCCCTGGCGCTCGGCCTTGCGCGCGGCCTGGGCCTCGCGCGCCTCGGCCATGGCCTCGGTCTTCTTCTTGTGCGGACCGAGAACCATGATCATGTTCCGGCCGTCCTGCTTGGGGTTGGACTCGATGAAGCCCAGCTCCTGCACGTCCTCGGCGAGGCGCTGCAGCAGTCGGTATCCGAGCTCCGGGCGGGACTGCTCGCGACCACGGAACATGATCGTGATCTTGACCTTGTCGCCCTGCTTGAGGAACCGAACGACGTGACCCTTCTTGGTGTCGTAGTCGTGCGGGTCGATCTTCGGCCGGAGCTTCATCTCCTTGATGACCGTGTGCGCCTGGTTCTTGCGCGCCTCACGGGCCTTCATGGCCGACTCGTACTTGAACTTCCCGTAATCCATGAGCTTGCACACGGGCGGGCGGGCGTTCGCCGCGACCTCGACCAGGTCGAGGTCGTACTCCTGAGCGAGCTCCAGGGCCTTGGCAAGCGGCACAATGCCGACCTGCTCGCCGCTGGGGCCGACAAGACGCACCTCGGGAACGCGAATCCGCTCGTTGATGCGGGGCTCGGCGCTGATGGATCCTCCTCGGTAGCACCACGCGACCGCCTTGGCGGACGGACACGTCACGTGAAACAGTTGAGACCAACCGAGCCGGTACACGAAAAATGCCCCGGACGGGACACAGGCGGGGCTCCACGGAATCCGGAGCACCACCACGGTGAACCGCGGGGCGCACATCGGGCGGCTCCATCGTCCGTACGGAACGATGGGCGCCACCTGACCGGTGACCCGCCGCCCGTGAGGGCGGTCAGGTGGGAGTACGGAGCCTCCACTTGTGGGCCGGGCACAGAGGTGTCCGGCCGGTCGTTACTCCATGCTACCAGCCCCTGTTCCTGTTCGCGAACAGGAACAGGGGTCCTGGGCCCGCCGCCGACCGGCATATCGTGTGGGGCATGAGCGAGACGCCCCAGCACGAGTCCACCGACTCCACCGACAACCCCGACTTCGAAGCCATGACCCGCGACATCGCCGAGGTCCCGGCGGTCGAGGTGATCGTGACGGTCGCCGTCAACCTGATGAGCGCCGCCGCGGTGAAGCTCGGTCTCACCGAGGAGGGCGACCGGCACAAGGACCTCGACGAGGCGCGCAAGCTGATCCACGCGCTGGCCGGTCTGATGGACGCGGGCGCGACGGAGATCTCCTCCTTCCACGCGGCCCCGCTGCGGGACGGCCTGAAGTCCCTCCAGCTCGCCTTCCGCGAGGCCTCCCTGATCCCGGACGAGCCGGGCCAGGGCCCCGGCGAGAAGTACACGGGGCCGGTGTACGGCTAGGACTCGGGCCCGCCGACCGGGCCGCGGGGGTACGGGGGTCGCCCCCCGGAAGACCGCAGCCACGGGGCCGGTGTACGGCCAGGACGCCGGGCCGTACGGCAGCAGTCAGTTCTTTACGTAGAAGGGCTCGCCCGGAGGCGTGGCCGAGGCCGGCAGGAGTGCCAGGTCGAGGCCCCGCACCAGGCGGGCCCTCAGTGTTTCGTCGGCGGCCAGGGCGCGGGCCACGCGCTGGGCGGCCTCCGCGGTGGGCGCGTCCTCGGCGAGCACCAGGGCGAGGGTGCCGTCGGCGGCGCCGGGGCCCAGGTGGGCGCGGACCACGGCGGGCTCGGCGGCGACCGCGGCCCGCACGGCGTCCCGTACCGCCGGGTCGTCGAGCGGGTCGGTGCTGGCCCGGCCCTCGGCGAGGGCCAGCAGGGCGGGGCCCGCCACCTGGTACGGGACGGGGCCCGCCAGGTCCAGGACCAGGGTGTCCGCCTTCTCGTGGGCGAGGGCCGCGAGCGCCTGGTGGAGCGGGACGGCGACGGGCCGGGCGGCCGGGTCCCACTGGGCCAGCGAGGCGATCGAGGTGAAGGCGGGCAGGGCCCGCCGGTCGCCGGCCGTCAGCGTGGGGACGGCCATGTCGCTGGTCTTCTCCTGCTTGAGCCCCGTCACCGGGTCCACCTCGACCTCGCCGAGGACGGCGACGACGGGGACGAGGAGACGGGCCCCCTTGAGGGCCTCCAGGACCGGGCCGTGCGCGGTCCTGTCCTCCGCCCAGGCCGCGAGGGCCGCGGCGAGCCGCGGGTCGGCGGTGCCGTCGTCGTCGGAGAAGCCGGGGTCCGGGATGTTCTTGAGCGCCACGCACCGAGCCTAACCGCCGGGCCGGTCCCGCCGGGCCGCCGGGTGCTCAGCGGGGGCGGTGGGCGCGGCGGAGGGCGAAGGCGGTGAGCAGGAGCAGCGCGCCGAGGCCTCCGGCGGCGGGGGCGAGCAGCCCGAACCGGCGGGGCTCCTCGGCGGGCGGCAGCGGGCCGGGGCCGAAGTACGCGGCGCGGTAGCCGGTGGTGGCCTTCTTCGGGTCGCCGCCCTTCAGCCGGGCGCCGGCCTCGATGGCGGCGGCCGGGTCGACCGTCCCGTACCCCTTGGCGTCGCTGCGGCCGCCCTTGGGGCTGTTGCGGGCGGTGTCGATGAGGAGCTGCTTGACCTGGGCGGGCGTGAGGTCGGGGTGGGCGGAGCGGACGAGGGCGACGGCGCCGGAGACGAACGCGGCGGCGGCGCTGGTGCCCCAGCCCTCGTAGTAGCGGCGGTCGGGGTCGGCAATGACGACGTCGACGCCGGGGGCGCTGACGGTGGCGTACCAGCGGCGGGTGGAGAAGGAGGCGTGGGTGCCGTACTTGTCGACGGCGGTGACGGCGATCACGCCGGGGTAGGCGGCGGGGTACGAGATGTGGTCGCCCTTCTCGCCGCCGTTCCCGGCGGAGGCGACGACGGAGACGCCCTTCGCGAGGGCGTACTGGACGGCGGCGTCCTCGCCCGCGTCGGCGTGGGCGGACTTGGAGTCGTCGCCGAGGGAGAGGTTGATGACGTCGGCGCCGTGGTCGGCGGCCCAGCGGATGCCCTGGGCCAGGGCGGTGCCCCGGCTCTTGCGGGCCTTGTCGCGGGCCTTGTCGGTGCCTTCGAGGATGACGCGGACGGGCAGGATGCGGACGTCGGGTGCGACGCCGAGGACGCCGTCCGCGCGGCCGGGTCCGTGGCCGTGTCCGGCGATGATGCCGGCCATGGCGGTGCCGTGGCGGGCCCAGGCGCGGTCGCCTCGGGCGGCGCCGAAGCCGATGAGGTCGCGGCCGGGGAGGACGGAGCCGGTGAGGTCGGGGTGGTCGGCGTCGACGCCCGTGTCGAGGACGGCGACGGTGATGCCCTCGCCCTTGGTGGTACGCCAGGCCTCGTCGGTGTGGAGGGCGTCGAGGCCCCACTGCCGGTCGCGGATGGAGTCGGCGTGCGCGGGGGTGGCGACGGCGGCGGGCAGGAGGGCGGCGGCGAGGAGGGCGGCGGCCGTGGTCGTACGGGCACGGGCGGCGGCTCGGGTCACCGGGGTTCGGGGCAGCGGCGTTCGGGGCAGCGGGGCTCGGGTCACCGGGCGTCCTCCTCCTGCCTGGTCGCGGCGGCGACGGTCGTGCGCAGCTGCGACTCGAACCGCTCGGCGATGCCGCGGGCCTCGTGGCCGAGGCCGGACTGCGCGACGGCGTCCGTACGGCCCCGGGCGGTGGCCCGGTCGGCGCGCTGCGCGCGGTCGACGGTCCGGCCGTCGGCGAATCCGGAGACGGCGGTGATGACGACGGGCAGGTCGACGGGGGCGGTCAGCCACCAGCCGGCGCGCTGCCGGGCGCCGAAGTCGGACGCGACCGTGCCGGGGCCCGCGAGGGCGGGTGGGACGTCGTCGCCGAGGCGGATGGCGAAGGTCCGGTCACCGAGGGCGCGCTGCGCGGTGGCGTCGGCGCGGGTGAAGGCGAGTCCGACGGTGATCACGCTGCTGGCGGTGGCGTCGGTGTACGTGGCGCGCAGGACGCGCTCGCAGCCGAGCGGGCGGAGCGTGGCGAGGAGGTTCCGGGCGAGGACGGCCGGTGTGCAGGGGGCGTCGGGGGCGACGACGATCCGGGTCCAGGTGCGGGCGGCGCCGCCGGGTCCGGCGGTGGGGCCGGAGACGGTGCGGGGGAAGAGGGTGTCGACGGGGGCGTTGTGCCACAGCTCCTTGGCCTCGGCGTACCCGGCGGGTTCGACGGGCCCGCGGGGTTCGGAGGCGGCGAGCCAGACCCCGGCGAGCGCCACGCCGATGAGTCCGAGGCCGAGGACGAGGCAGGCGGCGACGGCCGCGTTCCGCCCTGCCGACCGCCGCTCCCGTACGGGCCGCAGCCGGGTGGTGGTCTCGAACGGCGTCTCGGCGTGGGCGGGTGCGTGGGCGGGTGCGGCGGCGGAGGGGGGTACGGGGCGGTGCGCGTCGCGGACGGGGCGGAGCCGGGTCGTGGTCTCGACGGCGGGTACGTCGCCGCCGTGCGGGTACGGCGCCCGGGCGGCCCAGGAACCGGCGGGGACGGCGGGGGCGGCGGGGACCTCGGCCGGAAGCGGCGCCCCGGTGGAACGGGGATCCGCCGGGCCCGTGGGCGGCGCGGCCGGGTGCGCCGGGGCGGGGGTTCCGGGGGCGGGCGCGAGCAGGGCGTCCGTGATGCGGGACATCGGACGCGGGTGGTCGTCGCTCATCCGCGCCCCCTGTTCTTGTCGACAATGCCCGTCACTCTACGGGCTGTTCCGCCTGGTGCGGGAACCCAGGGGCTACCCACCCTTACCGGCCGTCTGGCAAGCTCGGGCCATGACTCCCCGCGCCGCCGACCGCGCCCGGTACGACCGGGTCACCGCCCATCTCGACGCGCCCCTGGCCATCGTCGACCTGGAGGCGTTCGACGCGAACGCGGACGACCTGGTGCGCCGGGCCGGGGGCAAGCCGATCCGGGTGGCGAGCAAGTCGGTGCGGTGCCGGGCGCTGCTGGAGCGGGTGCTCGCGCGCCCCGGTTTCGCCGGGATCATGTCGTTCACGCTGGACGAGTCGCTCTGGCTGGCGCGCGCGGGCTTCGAGGACGTGCTGCTCGCCTATCCCTCCGCCGACCGCACCTGCTTCGCCGAGCTGGCGCGCGATCCGAAGCTGGCGGCCGCCGTGACCGTGATGGTCGACGACGTGGCGCAGCTCGATCTGATCGACGCCGCGCGGGCCGGGGGCGCGGAGGAGGTGCGGGTCTGTCTGGAGCTGGACACGGCCCTGCACCTCCTGGGCGGCCGGATACGGGTCGGGGCGCGGCGCTCGCCGCTGCGCACCCCGGCCGCGCTCGCCGAGCTGGCCCGCTCCGTGGGGCGCAGGCCGGGGTTCCGGCTGGTGGGGATCATGGCGTACGAGGGGCACGTGGCGGGGGTCGGGGACGCGGTCGCGGGGCGGCCGGTGCGGTCGCGGGCGGTGCGGCTGATGCAGGCGGCGGCCCGGCGGGAGCTGGCCGAGCGCCGGGCGGCGGTCGTCAGGGCCGTACGGGCGGTGGCGCCGGACCTGGAGTTCGTGAACGGCGGCGGCACCGGGAGCGTGCAGCACACGGCGGCGGAGGACGCGGTGACGGAGATCGCCGCCGGTTCCGGGCTGTTCGTGCCGAGGCTCTTCGACAACTACACGTCCTTCAGCGGCCGGCCGGCTGCGCTGTTCGCGCAGCCGGTGGTGCGTCGCCCGGGGGTGGGGGTGGTCACGGTTCTCGGCGGCGGCTATCCGGCGTCGGGGGCGGCGGGCCGGGACCGGCTGCCCGTGCCGTATCTGCCGGAGGGGCTGCGCTACGACCCGCAGGAGGGTGCGGGCGAGGTGCAGACGCCGCTGCTGGGGTCGCCCGCGGACGATCTGCGGATCGGTGACAAGGTGTGGTTCCGGCACGCGAAGGCCGGTGAGCTGTGCGAGCGGTTCGACAGCCTGCGGCTGGTGGAGGGTGACCGGATCACGGCCACCGTGCCGACGTACCGGGGCGAGGGGAAGACCTTCCTCTAGGCCGGTGCCTCGCGGCTCCCGCCCGCCCCGGTGACGGGCTACAGCGGGGTGACGTACGCGCCCGAGATGCCGCCGTCGACGAGGAAGTCGCTGGCGTTCACGAACGAGGAGTCGTCGCTCGCGAGGAAGGCGACGGCGGCGGCGATCTCCTCGGCCTCGGCAAAGCGGCCCACGGGGATGTGGACGAGGCGGCGGGCGGCCCGCTCCGGGTCCTTGGCGAACAGCTCCTGGAGGAGCGGGGTGTTGACGGGGCCCGGGCAGAGGGCGTTGACGCGGATGCCCTCGCGGGCGAACTGGACGCCGAGTTCGCGGGACATGGCGAGGACCCCGCCCTTGGAGGCGGTGTAGGAGATCTGGCTGGTGGCGGCGCCCATGATCGCGACGAACGAGGCGGTGTTGATGATGGAGCCCCTGCCCTGGCGGCGCATGTAGGGCAACGCCGCCTTGCAGCACAGGTAGACGGAGGTCAGGTTGACGTCCTGGACGCGCTTCCAGGCCTCCAGGCCGGTCTCCAGGATGGAGTCGTCGTCGGGGGGCGAGATGCCGGCGTTGTTGAAGGCGATGTCGACGGAGCCGTAGGTCTCGAAGGCGGTGCGGAACAGCGCCTCGACCTCCTCGGGGTCGGTGACGTCGACCTTCACGAACGTGCCGCCGACCTCCTCGGCGGCGGCCTTGCCCGCCTCCTCGTCGATGTCGCCGCAGACGACGTGGGCGCCCTCGGAGGCGAGCCGGCGGGCGGTGGCGAGGCCGATCCCGCTGCCGGCTCCCGTGATGACGGCGGTGCGGCCGACGAGACGGCGGCAGATGATCTCTTCGGTGCTGGTCATGGGCGGTCAGGCCTCCGTGCTGAGGAAGACGTTCTTGGTTTCGGTGAAGGCGGTGAGGGCGTCGGGGCCGAGTTCCCGGCCGAGGCCGGACTGGCGGTAGCCGCCGAACGGGGTCCAGTAGCGGACGCTGGAGTGGGAGTTGACGGAGAGGTTGCCGGCGCGGACGGCGCGGGAGGTGCGCAGGGCGCGGCCGACGTCGCGGGTCCAGATGGAACCGGACAGGCCGTACTCGGTCGCGTTGGCGAGACGGATCGCGTCGGCCTCGTCCTCGAAGGGGAGGACGACGGCGACGGGTCCGAAGATCTCCTCGACGGCGCAGGGGGCGTCCTCGGCGACATCGGTGAGGACGGTCGGCGGGAACCAGAAGCCGGGGCCCTCGGGGGCCTTGCCCCGGATGGCCTCCCGGCCCTCCCCGACGTAGGAGCGGACGCGGTCGAGCTGGGCGCGGGAGATGAGCGGGCCCATCTGGGTGCGTGCGTCGAGGGGGTCGCCGACGACGATCTCCTCGACGGCGGGGGCGAGGAGTTCCAGGAAGCGGTCGTGGGCGTCGCGCTGGACGAGGATGCGGGTGCGGGCGCAGCAGTCCTGGCCGCTGTTGTCGAGGAACGACATGGGTGCGGCGGCGGCCGCGGCTTCGAGGTCGGCGTCGGCGAAGACGATGTTGGGGCTCTTGCCGCCAAGTTCGAGGGTGACCCGCTTCACCTGGCCGGCGCACTTCGCCATGATCGCCTTGCCGACCCGGGTGGAGCCGGTGAAGACGATCTTGGCGATGCCGGGGTGTTCGACGAGGGCGTTCCCGGCGACCGGGCCCTCGCCGGGGAGGACCTGGAAGAGGCCTTCGGGGAGGCCGGCCGCGAGGGCGAGTTCGGCGAGGCGGAGCGCGGTCAGGGGGGTGGTCTCGGCCGGCTTGAGGAGGACGGCGTTGCCGGCGGCGAGGGCGGGCGCGGTGGCCCAGGCGGCGATCGGCATGGGGAAGTTCCAGGGGGCGATGACGCCGACGACCCCGAGGGGTTCGAGGATCGTGACGTCGAGGCCGCCGGGGACGGGGATCTGGCGGCCGTTGAGGCGTTCGACTCCCCCGGCGGCGTAGTCGAGGAGGTCGCGGACGTTGCCGGCCTCCCAGCGGGCGTTGCCGAGGGTGTGGCCCGCCTCGCGGACCTCCAGGAGGGCGAGCTCCTCGATGTGCTCGTCGACGACGGTCGCGAAGCGGCGCAGGAGCCGGGCGCGGTCGGCGGGTGCGGCGGCGGCCCAGCCGCGCTGGGCGGCGGCGGCGCGGGTGACGGCGGCGTCCACGTCGGCCGGGGTGGCGGCGGGGACGGTGGCGACGAGCTCCTCCGTCGCCGGGTTCAGTACCTGGAGCAAGTCGTTCCTCTCAGTGGCGTTCGAAGGAGCGGCGCAGTTCCCAGTCGGTCACCGCGGCGTCGAAGGCGGCCAGCTCGACGCGGGCCATGTTGCGGTAGTGGGCGACGACCTCGGGACCGAAGGCGGCCTTGGCGATCTCGCTGGTCTCCCAGAGCTCGGCGGCCTCGCGCAGGGTGGTGGGGACGTGCGCGTAGTCGCCGGTGTAGGCGTTCCCGGTGCAGGGCGCGGGCGGTTCGAGGCGCTGCTCGATGCCGTGCAGTCCGGCGGCGACCATGGCGGCGACGGCGAGGTAGGGGTTGACGTCGCCGCCGGGGAGGCGGTTCTCGAAGCGGGTGGAGCGGCCGTGGCCGACGACCCGGAGGGCGCAGGTGCGGTTGTCCTGGCCCCAGGCGACGGCGGTGGGCGCGAAGGAGCCGGGCTGGAACCGCTTGTAGGAGTTGATGTTGGGGGCGTAGAGGAGGGAGAGGTCGCGGAGGGCGGCGAGCTGTCCGGCGAGGAAGTGGCGCATGGTCGGCGACATGCCGTGCGGGTCGTCCCCGGCCATGACGTTGGTGCCGTCGGCGTCCTGGAGGGAGAGGTGGATGTGGCAGGAGTTGCCCTCGCGCTCGTTGTACTTGGCCATGAACGTGAGGGAGTAGCCCTCCTGGGCGGCGATCTCCTTGGCGCCGGTCTTGTAGACGGCGTGCTGGTCGCAGGTGACGAGGGCCTCGGCGTACTTGAAGGCGATCTCGTGCTGGCCGGGGTTGCACTCGCCCTTGGCGGACTCGACGGTGAGTCCGGCGCCGGTCATCTCGTTGCGGATGCGGCGGAGGAGGGGTTCGACGCGGCCGGTGCCGAGGACGGAGTAGTCGATGTTGTACTGGTTGGCGGGGGTGAGGCCGCGGTAGCCGGCGTCCCAGGCCCGCTCGTAGCTGTCCTTGAAGACGATGAACTCGAGTTCGGTGCCGACGTGGGCGGTGAGGCCGTGTGCGGCGAGGCGGTCGAGCTGGCGGCGGAGGATCTGGCGCGGGGCGGCGAGGACGGGGGTGCCGTCGGACCAGGCGAGGTCGGCCGTCACCATGGCCGTGGCCTCGTTCCAGGGCAGGCGGCGGAGGGTGGTGAGGTCGGGGTGCATGGCGAAGTCGCCGTAGCCGCGGTCCCAGGAGGACATGTCGTAGCCGTCGACGGTGTTCATCTCGGTGTCGACGGCGAGGAGGTAGTTGCAGCCCTCGGTGCCGTGGCCGAGGACCTCGTCGAGGAAGAACGGGGCGGCGAACCGCTTGCCCTGAAGTCGTCCCTGCATGTCGGGGAAGGCGAGGACGACGGTGTCGATCTCACCGCTCTCGACGAGGACGCGCAGCTCCTCGACGGTGAGCGGGGGTGTGCGGTCTGCCACGGGATTGCTCCTCCTTCGGCCTGCCGGGAGCCATAAGGTATTGCGGAAGACCATTACTTGGGAAGTGTCGGGGAAGGGAAAACGAGAACGTGGCCAGTACGAGTGAATCGGCGGACCGGCTGACGCCCGTGCTGCGTCCGGTGCGGGCGGGCAACGGCTTCGAGGAGGCCCTGGAGCAGATCCTCCAGGTGGTACGGCTCGGCCTGGTGCCCGGCGGGGAGCGGCTGCCCGCCGAACGGGAGCTGGCCGACCGCATGGGCATCAGCCGGGTCACCCTGCGCGAGGTCCTCAAGGTCCTCCAGGAGCAGGGCCTGGTGGAGAGCAGGCGCGGCCGGTACGGCGGCACGTTCGTCCTGCCGCGCGTCCGGACGGCCGACGAGGAGGAGTTGCGCCGCCGGATCGCCTCGGTCGACATGGAGGACACCCTGCGCTTCCGCGAGGTCCTGGAAGTCGGCGCGGCCGGGCTCTGCGCGGCGCACGGGCTGGACGCGGCGGGCGCCGAGCGGCTGCGGGCGGCGCTCGCGGCGACCCATGACGCGCCGCTGGACGACTACCGGCGCCAGGACACCCTGCTCCACCTCACGCTCGCGGAGCTGTCGGGTTCGCCGAGCCTGACGGCGCAGTACGCGGCGGTGCGGGCGACGGTCAACGACCTGCTGGACGGCATCCCCCTGCTCGTACGCAATCTGGAGCACTCGCAGCACCAGCACACGGCGCTGGTGGAGGCGGTCCTCGACGGGGACGCGGACGCGGCGCGCGAGGTGATGCGGGAGCACTGCGCGGGCACGGCGGCGCTGCTGCGGGGCTTCCTGGCCTGAGGCGAAAGCGGGCAGGGGGGTTGCGCTTCCCGTACGGTCGCCGCAAAGGTATGGGACCAATCCATTGGGCCCGTCGCGGGGAGCCGCTGCCATGACGCTCGAAGACACCACCCCACCGAAGGACGACTACCTCGAACGCCGCGCCCTGCGGCGCGGCAGCGCCGGCTGGCTGCTGCTCACCGGACTCGGCGTGGCGTACGTCGTCTCCGGGGACTTCTCCGGCTGGAACATCGGCCTGTCGAAGGGCGGCTTCGGCGGACTCGCCGTCGCGACCGTCCTGATGGGCGTCATGTACGCCTGTCTCGTCTTCGCCCTCGCCGAGCTCTCCGCCATCCTGCCCACGGCCGGCGGCGGCTACGGCTTCGCCCGCCGGGCGCTCGGCACCTGGGGCGGCTTCCTGACCGGCACCGCCATCCTCATCGAGTACATCCTGGCGCCCGCCGCGATCTCCCTCTTCATCGGCGACTACGTGGAGTCCCTCGGTCTGTTCGGTCTGGAGTCCGGCTGGCCGATCTGTCTGGTCTGCTTCGCCCTCTTCATCGGCATCCACCTGTGGGGCGTCGGCGAGGCGCTGCGCTTCAGCCTGATCGTGACGGCGATCGCGGTCGCCGCCCTCGTCGTCTTCGCGCTCGGCGCCTTCGCCGACTTCCACGTGGACGGCCTCGACGACATCCCCGTCGACCCCGAGGCCTTCGGCGCCGGCTCCTGGCTGCCCTTCGGGCTCCTCGGGATCTGGGCCGCGTTCCCCTTCGGGATGTGGTTCTTCCTGGGCGTCGAGGGCGTGCCGCTCGCCGCCGAGGAGGCGAAGGACCCGGTGCGCTCGATGCCGAAGGCGCTCGCGATCTCGATGGGCGTCCTGGTGCTGCTCGCCGTGATGACGTTCCTCGCAGCGACCGGCGCCCGGGGCTCGGCCGCCGTGCAGGAGGCCGGGAACCCGCTGGTCGTGGCGCTCCAGGGCGACGGCGCGCCGACCGCGCTCAGCCGGTTCGTGAACTACGCGGGCCTCGCGGGTCTCGTCGCCTCCTTCTTCTCCCTCATCTACGCGGGCTCGCGCCAGCTCTTCGCCCTCTCCCGGGCGGGCTACCTGCCCCGCTTCCTCTCCCTGACCAGCCGCCGCAAGTCGCCCTACCTGGGGCTGCTCGTCCCGGGCGCCCTCGGCTTCGCGCTCGCCGCCGGGACCGGGAACGGGGCGCGGATGCTGAACATCGCCGTCTTCGGCGCCACCATCTCGTACGCCCTGATGGCGCTCTCGCACATCGTGCTGCGGCGGCGCGAGCCCGGGCTGCACCGGCCGTACCGGACGCCCGGCGGGATCGCGACCTCGTCCACGGCCTTCGTCCTCGCGCTCTCGGCGCTGGTGGCGACCTTCCTGGTCGACCGCACGGCCGCCTTCATGGCGCTCGGGGTGTACGTGATCGCCCTCGCCTACTTCGCGTTCTACAGTCGGCACCATCTGGTCGCCCGTGCGCCCGAGGAGGAGTTCGCCGCGCTCGCCGCGGCCGAGGCCGAACTCGAACGCGACTGACTCCCCCGCTCCCCAGGAGGAAGCCCCGTGGCCAAGCCACTCATCGGTGTGACGACCTATCTCGACCGGGCCCGGTGGGGCGTGTGGGACATGCCCGCCACACTGCTCCCCGCCGCGTACGCGGAGCTGGTGCGGGCCTGCGGCGGGCTCGTGGCCATGCTGCCGCCCGACGATCCGTGCGCCGCCGCCGCGATGGCGGCCCGGCTGGACGGCCTGGTCGTCGCGGGCGGCGCGGACGTCGAGCCCGTACGGTACGGAGCCGAACGCGACCCCCGCACCGGGCCCCCGGCCCGTGAGCGGGACGCCTGGGAACTGGCCCTGATCGACGCGGCCCTCGCCGCCGGGACCCCGCTGCTCGGCATCTGCCGGGGCATGCAGCTCCTGAACGTGGCCCTCGGCGGGACGCTGGTCCAGCACGTCGACGGCCACACGGAGGCGGTCGGGGTGATCGGCCGGCACCCGGTCAAGCCGGTGCCGGGCAGCCTGTACGCCTCCCTCGTGCCCGAGCTGACCGAGGTGCCGACGTACCACCACCAGGCGGTGGACCGGCTGGGCGCGGGCCTCGCGGAGTCGGCCCACGCGGAGGACGGCACGGTGGAGGCGGTGGAGCTGGCGGCCCCCGCCTGGGTGCTCGGGGTGCAGTGGCACCCGGAGATGGGCGAGGACCTGCGCGTGATGCGGGGCCTGGTGGCGGCGGCGGGCGGGGCGCCCGCGACGGCGGGGCGCGGTGAGGAACGTGGGCGCACGGCGGGGCGGCCGGGATGGGCGTCCGGTCGCCCCGCCGTTCAGCGGGCCGCGCCCGTCGTGGCCGCGACGGTGGACGCGACCGCGCGGCGGCCGAGCACCGCGTACAGGACGGACGCGACGGCCATGCCGGCGGGCAGCGAGAGGTCCACGCCGCCGAGGGCCGAGGCGACCGGGCCCGTGTAGAGGGTGTTGACGCAGAGGGCCGCCGCCGCCACGCCCGCGGTCAGGGCGAGGGCGCCCGCCGGGTTGACGCCGTGGGCGTACCAGAAGGGGCCGGCGGGGCTCTCGTCCGAGAGCGCGGGCCCGTCGTACCGGTTCCGGCGGAGCACGATGTCGGTGGCGTAGACGGCCGTCAGGGGGCCGATCAGGACGACGATCACCTGGAGGGCGTTGCTGACGGTGTCCAGGAAGCCGGAGACCAGCAGCCCGTAGAGGGTGAGGGCGACGGCGACGGCCCCGTCGAGGAGGACGCTGACGGTACGTCGGACGCGCAGGCCGACGGCCTGGAGGGCGAGGCCCGCGCTGTACGCGGTCAGGGCGTTGACGGAGATCGTGCCGAGGACCAGCGCGAGCAGGAAGACCGGCACGAACCAGCCCGGCAGGATCTCCTGGAGTGCGCTCTGCGGGTCCGTCATGTCCACGGCCGTCGCGGCGAACGCGCCCAGCGAGGAGACGACGACGCTGGGGACGAAGGCGCCGAGGGCCGTCCATCCGGCGATCGCCTTCGGCGAGGACGCGCGCGGCAGATAGCGGGAGAAGTCCGCGCTCGTCGTGTACGAGAGCGGACCCGAGGCGATCATCGTGGTGCCCGCGATCAGCACGGCCCAGAGGTCGACACCGGTGAGCGGCTCGGCGGGGACGTACGAGAAGTCGGCGTGACGGAGGACCGCGAGGGCGACGACGGTGAAGGCGCCGGCCAGGGCCAGGGTGATCGGCAGGTAGAGCATGATGATCAGGGCGTGGCCGTAGACGCTGATCGCCAGGGTGAGCGCGGCGATCACCACGATCACGGCCACCTTGACCGGGGTGTCGGCGGTGACGCCGGCCTTCTCGACGAGCGCGAAGGCGGCGGTCGCGGCGGCGGCGAGGTTGAGCGCGAAGTAGCAGACGGAGACCAGCCAGCCGCCGATCGCGTTGTTCACGCGGTTGCCGAGGACGCCGTAGAGGGCGCGGGTGATCACCTCGCTGGGCGCGCCCGCGGCCGGTCCCGAGGTGGCGAGGAGGCCCGTCAGCACCCAGAAGAGGTTGCCCACGACGATCACGGCCACGGCCTGCCAGAGGCTCAGGCCCATGAGGACCAGGGCGCCGCCGATGACCAGGCTGAGGTAGTTGACGTTGGCCGCGGCCCAGACGGAGAACAACTCGCGGGGGTGCCCGTGCCGTTCGGCGTCGGGGATGTGGTCGATTCCGTGGGCCTCGATGCGGCCCGGGCGGTCGGTGACCGGCGGGGTGGCCTCGGCGCGGGAGGCGCCGGGGTCGGGGAGCGTGGAAGCCATGCGGCCCTCCGGATGCGTGTCGTGCCCACCTGGTTGCTTATTGGTCGCACACTCAATAGCATCGCCGGTATGCCGTCAAGCGTTCAGCGCAAGAGAATCCGGAAATCTCCCGAGGCCCGTCGGGCGGAGATCGTCGAGACCGCCGCCCGGGTCGCCCTGACGGAGGGGCTGGAGTGCGTCACGCTCCGGCGGATCGCCGACGAACTCGCCGTCCGGCCCGGTCTGATCAGCCACTACTTCCCCTCGGCCGAGGACCTGGTCGCGGAGGCGTTCGCGGTCGCCGCCCAGGGAGAGCTCGACGCCCTGCTGCCCGCCGACCGGCCCGACGGCACCCCGGCGCAGTACCTCGCGCGCTACTTCGCCCTCTCCGGCGGCGAGGCGTACGACGACATCAGCCGCCTCTGGATCAACGCCCGGCACCTCAGCCGCTACCGGCCGGTGCTGCGCGACCGGGTCACGGAGATGGAGCTCGCCTCGGACGACCGTCTGGAGACCCTCGTCCGCGAGGGCGTCGCGCTCGGCGAGTTCCGCACGGAGGACCCGCGCGCGGCCGCCATCCAGATCCTGGTCGTCCTCGACGGCCTCGGCGCCCACGCCAACAGCGACCGCAGCGACCGTCCGGCCTCCGTGACCCGCCTGGCCGTGACGACGGCGGAGCGGGCCCTGGGCCTCCCCCACGGCACCCTCGACGCGGAGGGCGCGACGGGGGCGCTGCCGACGGAGGCGTAGGCCCGGCCCGCGGCCGGGCCGGGCCCGTACCGGCGGCCCGGCACCGGCGGCCCGGCACCGGCGGCCTCGCCCCCCCACCCCCACCGGCGGCCTCGCACCCCCACCGGCGGCCTCGCACCCGCACCGGCCACCCGCACCACGAACCGTACGTACGCATCACCCCGCAAGGAGCCACACGTGACCACGCGCCTCGTCCTGCACTCGGCCCGCCTGCTCGATCCGGGCTCCGGCGCCTTCCTCGCGGCGAGTGCGCTCGCCGTGGGCGAGGACGGGCGGATCGCCGCCCTGGGCGAGGACCGCGAGGTCCTCGCGACGGCCGGTCCCGCGACGACCGTGGTCGACCTGGCCGGGGCCGTCGTCACCCCGGGCCTCGTCGACGGCCACGTCCACCCGGTCACGGGCGCCGAACTCACCCACGGCCTCGACCTCTCCCGCTGCGCCGACCTCGCCGACGTACGGGAGTCGCTCGCGGACGCGGTGCGCGCGCTCGGGCGCGGGGAGTGGCTCTTCGGCTGGGGCCTGGACCCGAACGTCTTCGGCGACCTGCCCGTCGGGACCGAGCCCTTCGACGCCGTCCTGGACGGGGTCCCCGCCTTTCTGCTCCTCTTCGACGCGCACTCCGCGCTGGCCTCCCGCCGGGCCCTCGAACTCGCCGGGGTCGACGGCCCCCGGACCTTCGACCAGGCCTCCGCCGAGGTGGTCTGCGACGCCGAGGGCCGCCCGACCGGGCTCCTCCAGGAGGACGCCGCCTGCGAGCTGGTCGAGCGCGTCGCCCCGCGGCCCACCCGCGCCGAGCGGCTCGAACGGCTGGCGGCCGCGCTCGGCGCGATGGCCGCGAGCGGCCTGACGGGCGGTCACGTCATGGACGCCAACGGCGACAGCCTCGACCTCTTCGCCGAACTCGACGCGGCCGGCCGGCTGCCGCTGCGGCTGCGGGTCGCGCCCTGGTGCCAGCCCGGTACGGACGAGGACGGCGTACGGGAGCTGATCGACCTCCAGGGCCGGGGCGGCGCGCTGTGGCGGGTGGCGGGCGTGAAGCTGTTCATGGACGGCACCATCGACAACGGCACCGCGTGGCTGGAGCGGCCCGACTGCCACGGCGAGTCGACGCACGCGTTCTGGCCGGACCCCGAGGCGTACACCCGTGTCGTCGGCGAGCTCCACCGGGCGGGCGTGCCCACGGCGACGCACGCCATCGGGGACGCGGCGGTACGGCACGTGCTCGATTCCGTCGCCACGGCGCGGGCCGCGGACGGCGCCGGGGTACGGCACCGGATCGAGCACATCGAGACGGTGCCGGACGACACCGTGGGCCGCTTCGCGGAGCTGGGGGTCGTCGCCTCCATGCAGCCGACGCACTGCTGCGACTTCACGCGGGCCGACCACACCGACAACTGGTCCCGCCGGCTCGGCGAGGAGCGGGCCTCGCGGGCGTGGCGCTGCCGCGACCTGTGGGACGCCGGGGCGACGGTCGTCCTCGGCTCGGACTGGCCGATCGCGCCGTTCCCGCCGCTGGGCGTGATGGCGGGCGCCCGCCACCGCCGCCCCAGCCGCGACCTCGGCCTGCCGCCGCACGGACCTGAGCAGGCGCTCTCGGCGCTGGAGGCGCTGCGGGGCATGACGACGGCGCCGGCGTACGCGGCGGGCGAGGAGCACGAGGCGGGCCGGCTCGCGGTCGGCTTCCGCGCCGACCTCACGGCCTTCGCTGGCGACCCCCTGGCCACCGCCCCGACGGACCTGGCGGAGCTGCCGGTGCTGCTCACCGCCGTCGACGGCCGCGTGACGCACCGGGCCCCCGGGGTCTGAGACCCGCGGGAACGGCGGGCCTCAGGGGCCGTCCCGCAGCCCGCTCGGGCGGTCCCGCGTCAGGGACAGCAGGTCGCGGGCGGGGCCCGTGGGGCGGTGGCCGGTGGGCCAGACGGCACGGAGGTCGCGGCGGAGGACGACGGCGGCGACCGGGACGGCGACAAGTCGGCGGGAGGCGAGTTCCTCGGCGACGGCCAGTTCGCTCAGGACCGCCGGACCCGCGCCGCTCACCGCCGCGGCCTTCACGGCGGTCGTGGAGGCGAGTTCGAGGAGCGGTTCGGCGAGGCCGCCGTGGGCCGCGAGGGCGGCGTCCAGGACCTGGCGGGTGCCCGAGCCGCGTTCGCGCAGCACCAGCGGGGTGGCCGCCAGCTCGGCCGGTTCCACCGGGCCGCGGCGGCGGGCCCAGGGGTGGGAGGGCGCGGTGACGACCGCGAGCCGGTCGTGGGCGACGACCGCGCCGTCGAGGCCGTCCGGGACGGCGAGGCCCTCAACGAAGCCGAGGTCCGCCTCGCCCGACAGGAGCCGTTCCGCGACGGCCGCCGAGTTCCCCGCCTGGAGGGAGACCGCCGTGTCGGGCCGCTCGGCGCGCAGCGCGATCAGCCAGCCGGGCAGCAGGTACTCGGCGATCGTCATCGAGGCGGCCACCCGCAGCCGCGAGTCGCGCCGGGCCCGCAGCGCCTGCGCACCCGCGTCGAAGGCCTCCGCGGCCTCCACGATCCGCCGCGCCCAGTCCGTGACGAGCGCGCCCGCGTCGGTGAGCCGGGAGCCGCGGGGCGAGCGGTCCACGAGGGCGACGCCGAGCTGGCGCTCCATGGAACGGATGCGGCTGCTGGCGGCGGGCTGGGTGATGCCGACCTCGCGGGCGGCCGCGCCGAGGCTGCCGTGACGGGCGACGGCGAGGAGCAGTTCGAGCGCGCCGAGGTCGGGGACCCGGTGGGACAGGGGGTACGGCGTCGCGCCCGGCTCACTGCTCATAAAGTCAGCTTATGGCCTCATAGCCCCAACGTCCCTGGTGGGGCCCATTCCGGCGCGAGAGGGTCGAACCATGGCCAGCATCGCACCTTCCCGTCGGGCCCTCCCCGCCCCCGCCACCACCCTCGGCACCCAGGGAACCCCCGCCCCGCGCGCGACCCGCCCCTCCCCCGACGCCCCCGACACTCACGAGGCCCCCGACGCAGGGCCCGGGGCCGGGCTCACGCGCTCGGTCCGCCACCTCGGCCCCAACTGGTACGCCTCCGTAATGGGCACCGCCGCCGTCGCCACCGCGGGCGCCGCGCTCCCCCTGGACGTCCCCGGGCTCCGCACCCTCTGCACCACCGTCTGGGCGCTGTCCCTCGCGATGCTGGTCGCGCTCGTCTCCGCACGGGCCGCGCACTGGGCCCGCCACCGGGACCAGGCCCGCGCGCACCTCCTCGATCCGGCGATGGCGCCCTTCTACGGCTGTCTGTCGATGGCGCTGCTCGCGGTCGGCGGCGGTGCGATGACGGTGGGCCGCACCTGGATCGGGCTGCCCGCGGCGGTCGCGCTCGACACCGTCCTGTTCGTCGCGGGCACGGTGATCGGCCTGGCGGCCGCGGTGGCCGTGCCGTACCTGATGGTGGTGCACCACCGGATCGACGAGGCGACCCCGGTGTGGCTGCTGCCCGTCGTGGCGCCCATGGTCTCGGCGGCGCTCGGCCCCCTGCTCGTGCCCCACCTGGCGGCCGGGCAGGCCCGGCAGACCCTGCTGCTCGCCTGCTACGCGATGTTCGGTCTCAGCCTGCTCGCCACCCTGCTGATCCTGCCGCTGGTCTTCGGCCGGCTCGTGACCGTCGGTCCGCTGCCCCTCGCCCTCACCCCGTCCCTCTTCCTCGTCCTCGGCCCCCTGGGCCAGTCGACGACCGCCGCGAACGTCTTCGCCGACGCCGCCACGGGCGTGCTGCCCGCCTCGTACGCCCACGGTTTCGCCGCCTTCGCCGTGCTCTACGGCGTGCCGGTCATGGGCTTCGCGCTGCTGTGGCTGGCGCTCGCCGGGGCGATGGTGCTGCGGGCCCGGCGCCGGGGCATGGGCTTCGCGATGACCTGGTGGGCCTTCACCTTCCCCGTCGGCACCTGCGTCTCCGGCGCCGAGGGGCTCGCCCGCCACACCGGGCTCGACGCCTTCCGGTGGCTGGCCGTCGGCCTGTACGTCCTCCTGTGCGCGGCCTGGCTGGTGGCAGGGACGCACACCGTGCGCGGGCTCGTCAGGGGCGAGCTGCTCGCAGCGCCCGGGACAGCGCGGCCGGCGCCTCTGCCAGTGACGGCCCGTACCAGGTGAGCATCCGCCCGTCGACGAGCGCGGCGGCGGTCCCGGGGAACGCCTCGGGGCCGTCCTCGCGCGTGAAGCGGTACGGCTCGTCGGGCAGGACGACGAGGTCGGGGCGGGCCGCGCGGAGCACGTCGAGCGGCAGCCGGGGGTAGCGCTCGGGGTGGTCGGCGCAGACGTTGCGGACGCCGAGCCGGGCGAGGAGGTCGCCGGCGAAGGTGTCCCGGCCGAGGACCATCCAGGGGCGGCGCCAGATCGGTACGACGGCGGTGGGGCCGTCGAGCGGCCGCACCGCCGCCCAGGCGGCCTCGGCCTCGTCGAGCCAGCGGGGGCGCGGCCCGGCACCGGAGGCGGCGAGGACCCGCTCCAGCTCGCGGAAGCCCTGGTCGAGGGTGCGGATCTCGGTGACGAGGACGTCGAGCCCTGCGGCGCGCAGGGCGTCGAGGTCCGGGGCCCGGTTCTCCTCCTCGTTGGCGAGCACGAGGTCGGGTCGGAGCGCGGCGACGGCGGCCGTGTCGGGGTTCTTGGTGCCGCCGATCCGGGCGGGGGCGGTGGCGCGGTCGCGGCCGAGGCCGGCGGGGTGGGTGCACCAGTCGGTGACGCCGACGAGGGTGCCGGGCGGCGTGGAGACGGCGACCGCCTCCGTGAGCGAGGGGACGAGCGAGACGACCCTCACGCGCCCGCCCCTGCCGGGCCCGGACGACGGGCAGGCGTCACGTCTCCTCGACCTCGACGTGGTCGGCGATCGCGACGACGAGGAGCCGGGTGCCCGGTTCGGTGGCGCGCCACCGGTGCCGTACGCCGCCGGAGAGGTACATGGTGTCGCCGCGGCCCAGCCGGTGGGCCCGGCCCTCCGCCTCGACCTCGGCGGCGCCGTCGGCGACGTACAGCAGCTCGTCGTTGCGGTGCTGGAACTCGCGGCCGGGGTCGTGCTCGCCGGTGAACTCCATGGCGTGCAGCTGGTGGCGGCCGCGGACGACGGGCCGGACGCCCTCGGGCAGCGCCGGTGAGCCCTCGTCCGCGCGGACGACGTCGACGGTGCGGGAGGCCTCCGCGGCGGCGAGGAGTTCCCCGGCCGTGGTCTCCAGGGCTCCGGCGAGCAGGTCGAGGGAGCGGCGGCTCGGCCGGGCGCGTTCGTTCTCGACCTGGCTGAGGAAGGGCACCGAGAGACCGCTGCGGGACGCGACGACGGCCAGCGTCAGCTGGAGCGCTCTGCGGCGTCTCTTGACGGCCGCGCCCACGCGGGGCGACTCCTTCTCGTCCATGTGGCTCCCTCCCTCGTGCTCGTGCGGACGTCCGGTTACCTGAACCTTACGCAGCTTTGGGCCGGGGTTTCGCGCCGTGGCGAAAAGGGGTGGTCGCCGAGCACGCTCGGCGACCACCCCTTTTCGGACGGGAGTCGTTTCCCGGGCCGTCCGCACCCGCGGACCCGGGTCGGTTCCTACTGCGGAGCCAGCTTCTCGGCGAGGCCGGGGTTGCCGTCCAGCCAGGTGCGGACGGCCTCCTGCTCCTTGCCCTTGCCGGTCTTCTGGATGACGGCCTCGAGGTCCGTCAGCTGCTTCTCCGTCAGCTCGAACTCCTTCAGCCAGGCGCCGACCTCGGGGTTCTCGGCGGTGAACCCCTTGCGGGCGAGGGTGTGGACGCCGTCGCCCTTGCCCCAGGCGCCCTTGGGGTCGGCGAGCTTGGTGAGGTCGTGGGTGGAGTAGGCCCAGTGCGGGGACCAGAGGGTGACGACGACCGGCTCCTTGCGGTCGTACGCGCGCTTGAGCTCCGCCAGCATGCCGGGGGTGGAGCCGTCGACGACCTCGTACTCGCCCTCCAGGCCGTACTCCTTGAGGACCTTGTCCTTGAGGATGCCCATCATTCCGGCGCTGGGCTCGATGCCGACGATCCTGCCCTTGAAGCGGTCGCCCTTCCCCTTGAGGTCGGCGAGCGACTTCACGTCCTTCATGTACGAGGGGACGCTGAGCTCCAGGGAGGTGGGGCCGTACCAGGAGCCGAGGTCCTCCAGGTCGTTCTTGTACCTGTCCCAGTACTGGGCGTGGGTGACGGGGAGCCAGGCGTCGGTCTGAAAATCGAGCTGGCCGCCCGCGAGACCGGTGTAGAGGGCTCCGGCCTCCAGCTGCTTGGTCTCCACCTCGTAGCCGCGGCGCTCCAGGAGCTCCTTCCAGAGGAAGGTGGACGCGATGCCCTCGTCCCACGGGATGTAGCCGATGCTGATCTTCTTGCCGTGGCCGCTGTTCTCCCCGGCGGCCGCGGTGGAGGTGGCGCCCGTGCCGCCGAGGACGCCGGTGCCGCCCGCGACGAGCGCGAGGAGGACGACGCCGACGAGGGCGGTGACGGGCTGCGGGCGGTGGGCCCACAGCTGCGCGCCGCGCCGGCCGGCGCTCGCGGCGCGGGCCTTGGCGAGGGCGCGGCGGCCCAGCGGGGAGACCTGGCGGCCGAGGGCGCCGGTCATGCGGTCCAGGTACATGGCGAGGACGACGATGGAGACGCCCGCCTCGAAGCCGAGGCCGATGTCGACGTTGCCGATGGCGCGGTAGACCGCGCCGCCGAGCCCGCCGCCGCCGACCATGCCGGCGATGACGACCATGGAGAGGCCGAGCATGATGACCTGGTTGACGCCGGCCATGATCGTCGGCAGCGCGAGCGGGAACTGCACGCGCAGCAGCGTGTTGCGCGGGGTGGTGCCGAACGCCTGGGCCGCCTCGACGAGTTCGCCGTCGACCTGGCGGATGCCGAGTTCGGTCATGCGGACGCCCGGCGGGAGCGCGAAGACGATCGTGGCGATGATGCCGGGGACGACGCCGACGCCGAAGAAGATGATGCCGGGGATGAGGTAGACCATCGCCGGCATGGTCTGCATGAAGTCGAGGACCGGCCGCAGGACGGCGCTGACGGTCTTGGACCGGGCCGCCCAGATGCCGAGCGGGACGGCGATGACCAGGGTGACGAGGGTGGCGACCAGTACGAGGGAGAGGGTCGCCATGGCCTCGTCCCACAGCTGGACGGAGTCGACGAGGGCGAATCCGGCGAAGGCGAGGACTCCGGCGGCGAGGCCGCGCAGCCACCAGGCGACGACGGCGAGGATGCCGGCGAAGAGCAGCGGGGCGGGCGCGGACAGGACGGCGTCGATGCCGTCGTAGAGGCCGGTGACGCCGGTGCTGACGGCGTCGAACAGCCAGGAGAGCCGGGCCTGGAGCCAGTCGACGGAGCTGTCGACCCACTGGCCGAGGGGAAGCCTAGGCACCGGCGGTCACCTCCTCCTTGGTGAGGCCGCCCGGTTGCGTGGGCCCGCCCGGCTTGGTGAGGCCGCCCAGGGCGTCGAGCAGCCTGTCCTGCGGTACGACGCCGAGGACGGCGCCCTCCGCGTCCTGGACGGTGACGGGGTGCGGGGTGCGCGCGGCGACCGCGCACAGGTCGGCGACGAGCGTGTCGGGGCCGACGACCGGGGCGTCCTCGGCGAGGGGCGTCTCGGGCTCCGTCATGACGGCGGAGGCGGTGAGGACCCGGGAACGGTCGACGTCCTGGATGAAGGAGGCCACGTAGTCGTCGGCCGGGCGGACCAGGATGTCCTCGGCGGTGCCGAGCTGGACGATCCGGCCGCCGCGCATGACGGCGATGCGGTCGCCGATGCGCATGGCCTCGTTGAGGTCGTGCGTGATGAAGACGATGGTTTTCTTCAGCTTCTTCTGCAGGACGAGCAGCTGGTCCTGCATGTCGCGGCGGATCAGCGGGTCGAGCGCGCTGAAGGACTCGTCCATGAGGAGCAGGTCGGCGTCGGTGGCGAGCGCGCGGGCGAGGCCGACGCGCTGCTGCATGCCGCCGGAGAGCTCGTCGGGCCAGGACTTCTCCCAGCCGGCCAGGCCGCAGAGGGCGAGGGCCTCGGTGGCGCGGGTCTCGCGCTCGGCGCGGGGCACGCCCTGGACCTCCAGGCCGTAGGCGGCGTTCTCCAGGACCGTGCGGTGCGGGAAGAGCGCGAAGTGCTGGAAGACCATGCTGATCTTCGTGGCGCGGACGGCTCGGAGTTCGCGGGGGGTGAGCGCGGTGAGGTCGCGGCCGTCGAAGAGGACGCGGCCCGCGGTGGGTTCGAGCAGACCGTTCAGCAGACGGAGGAGGGTGGACTTCCCGGAGCCGGACAGACCCATCACGACGAAGATCTGACCGGGGTCGACGACGAAGGAGGCGTCGACGACGGCGGCCGTCGTGCCCTCGGCACGCAGTTCCTCGCGGTCGGCGCCGGCCGCGAGCTTGCGGACGGCTTCGTCGGGTCGTCTGCCGAACACCTTGAACAGGTGGTCGGCCTGGAGCCTGGACACATACACCTCACGGGTAGCAATGAAGAACGGCCCGCCACCCCCGCGAGGCCGGGCCGTGGAGCGGGGCGGGATCGGCCCGCGGTGCCCGTGACGTGCGGGAATCCTCTGTTGAATCCCGTACCGGGTCCGCTCCGGGCACGCGCCTGCCCGGGGCCGGACCACGCAAACGCAAAGGTGACAGGGGTCACGGCCGACGGGAGGGGGGTGGAGGGGGTCCCGGGGGTCCGGGGGGGGTCCAGGGGGTGTGGGGGGGCACGGGGGTCCGGGGGGGGTCACGGGGGTCCGGGGGCGCGGCGAGGCGATGGTGGCGGTGGGCGGCGCGGGGGCCCGGCGGGCGGCGCAGGCACGGTGGGCGGCGCGGGGGCCCGGTGGGCGGCGCGAGCCTAGACTCGCAGGGGTGACGCGACGCCTGATGCTCCTCGACACCGCCAGCCTCTACTTCCGCGCCTACTTCGGCGTGCCCGACTCCGTCCGCGCCCCGGACGGGACGCCCGTCAACGCCGTGCGCGGACTCCTCGACTTCATCGGCCGACTGGTGCAGGACCACCGGCCGGACGACCTCGTCGCCTGCTGGGACGCCGACTGGCGGCCGCAGTGGCGGGTCGACCTGATCCCCTCGTACAAGGCGCACCGGGTCGCCGTGGAGACGGCCACCGGACCGGACGAGGAGGAGATCCCGGACACGCTCTCCCCGCAGGTACCGATCATCGAGGAGGTGCTCGCGGCCCTCGGCATCGCCCGGATCGGCGCCGCCGGGTACGAGGCGGACGACGTGATCGGCACGCTCGCGGGCCGCGCCGGGGGGCCGGTGGACATCGTGACGGGCGACCGCGACCTGTTCCAGCTCGTGGACGACGCCCGGGGCGTGCGCGTGCTGTACCCGCGCAAGGGCGTCGGCGACTGCGACCTGGTGGACGCCGAGTCGATCCGTACGAAGTACGGCGTGCGGCCCGACCAGTACGCGGACTTCGCGGCGCTGCGGGGCGACGCCAGCGACGGCCTGCCGGGCGTGAAGGGCATCGGCGAGAAGACGGCGGCGCAGCTGATCACCGAGTACGGGGACCTGGCGGGCGTGCGGGCGGCTGCGGAGGACCGGACGTCGAAGCTGACGCCGGCGAAGCGGCGCGGGATCGTGGAGGCGGCGGCGTATCTGGACGTGGCGCCGACGGTGGTGCGGGTCGCGGGGAACGTGCCGCTGCCGGAGTTCGACGCGGCCCTGCCCTCGGCCCCCCGGGACCCGGCGGCGCTCGACGCGCTCGCGAAGCGGTGGGGGCTGGGCGGGGCCGTGGGGCGGCTGCTTCCGGTCCTCGCCGGCTGAGGCCCTCTGGGCCCCTTCGGACAGAAGTGCTAGCTTAGGCAAACCTAAGTTCACTCAGTCAGGAGAGTCGGTCGTGGCAGAGCAGCCTCCCCGCAAGGCACCGAAGGCCACCGAAGCCCGCGTGGTGCGCGCCGAGCGGATCACTCCGCACATGGTGCGGCTCGTCCTGGGCGGCCCGGGGCTCGACGCCTTCGAGGTGGGCGAGTACACCGACCACTACGTGAAGCTGCTCTTCGCCCCGGAGGGCGTCGCCTATCCGGAGCCCTTCGACATGGAGCGGATCCGGGCGGAGTTCCCGCGTGAGCAGTGGCCGACGACGCGGACCTACACGGTACGGGCCTGGGACCCGGTCCACCGGGAGCTGACCGTGGACTTCGTGGTCCACGGCGACGAGGGGCTCGCGGGCCCCTGGGCGGCGCGGGCGCAGGCCGGCGACGTGGTGCGCTTCCTCGGGCCCGGGGGCGGTTACTCCCCGGACCCCGCGGCGGACTGGCATCTGCTCGCGGGGGACGAGAGCGCGCTGCCGGCCATCGCGGTGGCCCTGGAGCGGCTGCCCGCCGGCGCGCGGGTGCACGCGTTCGTGGAGGTCTCGGACGCGGCGGAGGAGCAGAAGTTCGCGACGGCCGACGGGGTGGAGGTGACCTGGCTGCACCGGGGCGGGCGCCCGACGGGTGAGGCCCTCGTCGAGGCCGTGCGGGCGCTGGACTTCCCGCCGGGTGACGTCCACGCGTTCGTGCACGGCGAGGCGGGCTGCGTGAAGGAACTCCGCCGCTATCTGCGCCTGGACCGTCAGGTGCCGCGCGAGCGCCTGTCGATCTCGGGCTACTGGCGGCTCGGCAAGACCGACGAGGCCTGGCGCGCGATCAAGCGCGAGTGGAACGACCAGGTGGAGCGCGAGCAGGAGAACTGACCTTCCGGCACCTCCGGACGCGAAGACCGCGGCGGCGGGGACGGTAGCTGGGGCGGGGGCTGGGGCGCGGGATGCCCCGGCCCCCGCCGCTTGCTCTCGGTCGCCACCCGTTGTCGTTCACGGGCGGTCGCGGGCCCTACGTCGTACCGCCGAACAGCCGGTCCGACGCGTCGACATGGGCCAGGCGCCGCAGGGCCGCGAACACCGCGTCGCCGAGCACGGTGCCGACGACCACGCTCTCCACGAGCTCCTCGCGCGCCACGTTGTGCGCGACGTACTCCAGGTCCGCCCGCGCCACCCGCTCCGCCGCGTCCGCGTAGGTGTCGAGCACCTGCGTGAAGTCACCGTGGCCGACCTCGTCGAGGGCCGCGAGCGCGGCGGCCAGGGCCTCCGCCGCCGGGCTGCGGTCGTTGGCGCGCCAGCCGCGCGCGGCGATGAGCGCGGCGACCTTCTCCCTGGCCGCGTCGAGGTCGGGACCGCCCTCGCGCTCGTACCGCGGAACCACGCGGTCCGCCGCGGCGCCCAGCACCTTGTGGACCGGCCGCTCCTCGTCGTCGATGGCGGCGATCACTTCGCGGATGCCCGCCACCGACAGTCCGCCCACATCGAGGAGCGCCCGGATCAGCCGGAGCCGCTGTACGTGCGTCTCCTCGTACGTGGCCTGGTTCGGGCTCGTCAACTGCCCGGCGGGCAGCAGCCCTTCCCGTACGTAGAACTTGATCGTCGGCACCGTCACCCCGGTCCTCCGACTCAACTCTCCGATGCGCACAGCGTCTTCACCTTCCAGGTCTCCCTTCGGCCCTTGCCGACCGCCCACCCATCATAGATAGTGGAACTATCAGTAGCAGTAAGTGCCACTTTCTATGTCTCCTGAGGGGATCCGCATGGTGTCGCTCACCCGGCTGCACAGGCCCCTGGTCTGGTTCGCGGCCTCGATGGTCGTCCTCGCCCTGGTCTCGGTCGGCGGCCTGCTCGTCGACGACCGGATGCTGGTCGGCGTACCGATCTGGACCAAGCCGTTCAAGTTCTCGATCTCTTTCGTAGCCTACGCGCTCTCCCTCGCCTGGATGCTCTCGCTCCTTCCCGCCCCACCGCGCGGCAGGCGGGTCGGCTGGTGGGCCGGGACCGTCGTCGCCGTCACCGGCGTGACCGAGATGGTCCTCATCACGCTCCAGGTGGTCCGGGGCACCCAGAGCCACTTCAACCAGGCCACGCCCTTCGACAACGCCGTCTTCCGGACCATGGGGGCGACCGTCGGAGTGCTCTGGACGGCCGCCCTGGTCATCGCCGTCCTCCTGCTGCGGGCCCGCATCCTCGACCGGGCCACCGCCTGGGCCGTCCGGCTCTCGTCACTGATCGCCCTGGCGGGCGCCGGCACGGGCTTCCTGATGGTGCGGCCCACCCCGGAGCAGCTGGCCGCCGACGATCCGGCCGTCGTCGGCGCCCACAGCGTCGGCGTCCCCGACGGCGGCCCGTCGATGCCCCTCACCGGCTGGGCCACCACCGGCGGCGATCTGCGGATCGCCCACTTCTTCGGGATGCACGCGCTCCAGCTGCTCCCGCTCGTCCTCGTCGTCCTGGCCGCCCTCGCCCCCCGCTTCGCCCGCCTCGCCGACGAACGGGTCAGGTTGCGGCTCGTCCTCGCCGCCTCCGGCACCTACGCGGCGACGTTCGCCCTGCTGACCTGGCAGGCCCTGCGCGGGCAGGCCCTCCTCGCACCGGACGGCGTCACGCTCACGGCCGCCGGAGCCGTGGCGCTGCTCGGCGCGACGGGCATCACCCTGGCCCTCACCCCCTCCCCCTCCCCCTCCCCCTCCCTCTCCACCGGGTCCCGAATCCCCTCCCGCGGCAAGGAGTTCGTCTCATGACCGGCTTCCTCTTCGAGTTCGCCTTCTTCCTGGCGGCCCCCGTCTGGCTGCTGATGATCTTCGCGCCGCGCCTGCCGTTCACCGAGCGCCTCGCCGCCTCGCCGCTGACCGTGCTGCCGCTGCTCGCCCTCTGGGCGGTCCTGGCGGTCCCGGTCTTCCCCGAACTCTGGACGGCGGTCAGCAGCCCCGACATCGACACCTTCCGGGAGCTCGCCGCCCTCCCGAACGGCGCCGCCGCCGTCTGGGCCCAGATCCTCGCCTGGGACCTCCTCCTCGGCCAGTGGATCTACCGCGAGTCCCGCCGCCTCGACCTCTCCCCCCTGCTCATGGGCCCGCTGCTCGTCCTGACGATCCTCCTCTCCCCCCTCGGCCTCCCGCTCTTCCTCCTCCTCCGCGCCATCCGCACCTCCCGCACCTCCCGCGCACCGGCTCCCGCCTCGGCGTGACGCGGAGCTCAGGCCCCGTCCCGACCCCCGTCCCGGCCGACCCTGGCCCGGACCGTGGCGACGACCTCGCGGTCCGGCTGCAGGGTGAGGCTCGGCACCGGCCGGACCTCGTCGGTCGTGACGTCCAGGTCGTAGCGGCGGGCGAGGACCGCGAGGACGAGGACCGCCTCGACGAGGGCGAAGCGGGTGCCGAGGCAGACGCGGGGCCCGCCGCCGAACGGATACCAGGCGTACTCGGGTATCTCCTCGGCGGGCGTGCCGTCCTCGTCGGTGAGCCACCGCTCGGGGCGGAACGCCTCGGCGTCGCCGAACCACCGCGGATCGCGGTGGGTGGCCCACTGACTGGACCAGACGCGGGTGCCGACGGGGACGGGCGCGCCCCCGAGGGTGGCTCCCTCCTTCGCGATGCCGGTGATGAGCCAGACCGTCGGATAGAGCCGCAGGGTCTCCTTGACCACGGCCTGGGTGTAGGTCAGGTGGGCGTAGTCGTCGTACCCCGGCTCGTGGTCGGCGAGGACCCGGTCCAACTCCGCCGTGAGCGCCTCCCGCACCCGCGGGTTCCTGGAGAGCAGGTACCAGGCCCAGACGAGCGTCGAACTGGTCGTCTCGTGGCCCCCGATGTACAGCGTGACCGTCTCGTCGCGGATCTCCTGGTCGGAGAGGCGGGCGCCGGTCTCGTCCCGCGCGGTGAGCAGCCGGCTGAGCAGGTCCGGCCGGTCGGTGTCCCCGTCGCGATGGCGGGAGACGACCCGGGACACCTCGGCGTCGATGACGGCGGTGGCCCGCTTGATCCGCGCCCGCCCTGGGGTGGGCACCCAGTCCGGGAGCAGGGCCCCGATCCCGCTGAACTCGGCGCCGATCTCCTTCTGCGCGACGTCCATGGCCCTGCCGATGGCCTCCGCGTCGGCGGCGGTGTCGACGCCGAAGATCGTGCGAACCGCGATGAGCTGGGTGAGGGCGGCCATCTCCCGCTTGATGTCGATCCGCTGCCCGTCGGCCAGCCGGTCGGCGAGGCCGACGGCGCACTCGCTCATCGTCGCCGCGTAGGACCGGACCTGCTTGGGGCGGACGGACGGCTGGACCAGCGAGCGCTTCCGCCGCCAGTCGGCGCCCTTGGCCACCACCACGCCGTTGCCGAGGAGGGTGCGGAAGGCGATGCCGAGGTCGGGCTGGTCGAAGGTGCGCTCGACCTCCGTCAGCAACTCCCCGATCGCGTCGGGGTGGGCGATGAAGAGGGCGGGTCCCCGCCCGAAGCGCCAGCGCACGAAGTCGCCGCGCTCCCGCAGCTGTTCGAAGAAGCCGAGGGGGTCCTTGCCGAAGGCCGGGAGGTTGCCGAGGAGGGGCACTCCACGGGGCCCCTCGGCGATGGTCACGGCCGTCCCGCCAGCCGTCCCCCCGCTCGGCTGAGCCCCGGTCCGCTGAGTCTGCGTCGGCTGAGTCCCGGTCGGCTCCGCGTGTGTCCCGGAGTCGGCACCTGCTTGCGTGGTCACGTACGTCCCTCCCCAACAGGCCTGCCCTGCTTGTGAGTCCATGCAAGCGGAGGGCCGCCCCGCGCGCCACCCCTGTGGACAACCACCTGTGGAAAACCGCCGCCGGGAAGAACAGCCCGCGGAAAGCCCGACGGGGCCCGTGACGCCCTCGCGCCACGGGCCCCGCCCGTCAACCTCTCGCCGTCCCGCCTGACGGTGACGGTCAGCCCGTCAGGCCGTCAGCCCGTCGGACCTTCGAACCGCCGGCCCGCCGGCCCGCCGGCCCGTCAGCCCACCGGCCCGCCAGCCCGCCGGCCCGTCAGCCCACCGAGCTGTAGGCCACGACACCGCGGAGCAGCGCCTCCACGGCCTTCCGCGCGTTCTTCGGCACCGTGCTGTTCTCCCGGGGCGCGGCGGCCGCGATCTGTCCGAGGACGTCGATGACCTGCTTGCACCAGCGGACGAAGTCGCCCGCGGGCATGCCGGCTTCGCGCAGCACCTCGTCGAGGCTCTTGTCGGACGCCCACTGGTACGCGGCCCAGGCGAAGCCGAGGTCGGGCTCGCGCTGCCCGACACCCTCCGCCTGGTTGATCTTGAACTCCTCCTCCAGGGCGTCCAGCCGGCCCCAGATCCGGACCATCTCGCCCAGCGCCGCCTTGGCGTTCCCGCTCGGCAGCTTCGGCGCGACGGCGTCGTCGGCCTGCCGCGACTCGTACACCAACGCCGAGACGCAGGCGGCCAGTTCGGCCGGGCTGAGCCCCTCCCAGACGCGGTCCCTGAGGCACTCGCTGGCCAGCAGGTCCAGCTCGCCGTAGAGCCGGGCGAGCCGCTTGCCGTTCTCCGTGACGTCGTCGCCGCGCAGGTAGTCGAGCTCCGTGAGAAGCGCGACGATCCGGTCGAAGGTCCGGGCGATCGTGTTGGTCCGGCCCTCGATGCGCCGCTCCAGCTGGCGGGTGTCCCGCTGGAGGCGGTAGTAGCGCTCGGCCCACCGGGCGTGGTCCTCGCGCTCGTCGCAGCCGTGGCAGGGGTGCGCCCGCAGGGCGGTGCGCAGCCGGGCGATCTCGCGGTCGTCGGCCGCGGCGGCCCGATGTCTGCGCTGCCGCTCGGGGTTGAGGTGTCCGGCCTTGGTCCGCAGCGCGGAGGCGAGGTCGCGCCGTGACTGCGGGGAGCGCGGGTTGAAGGACTTGGGGATCCGCATCCGCTCCAGGGCCTCGACGGGCACCGGGAAGTCGATGGAGGCGAGCCTCTTGACCTGCCGCTCCGCGGTGAGGACCAGCGGCCGGGGCCCGTCGTGGTGCTCGAAGCCGCGGTGGCCGTTGGTCCGTCCGGCCGGCAGGCCCGGGTCCAGGACCAGCGCGAGTCCGGCGAACTTGCCCGTCGGCACGTGGATGACGTCGCCGGGCTTCAGCTTCTCCAGGGAGGCGGCGGCCTGGGCCCGGCGCTGGGCCGCGCCCTGCTTGGCCAGCTCCGTCTCCCGGTCCTTGAGGTCGCGGCGGAGCCGCGCGTACTCCTCGAAGTCACCGAGGTGGCAGGTCATGCCCTCGCGGTAGCCCTGGAGGCCCTCCTCGTTCTTCTGCACCTGGCGGGAGATGCCGACGACCGAGCGGTCCGCCTGGAACTGGGCGAAGGAGGTCTCCAGGAGCTCGCGCGAGCGGTGCCGCCCGAACTGCTCGACGAGGTTGACCGCCATGTTGTACGAGGGTCTGAAGCTGGAGCGCAGCGGGTACGTCCGGGTGCCGGCGAGTCCGGCGAGGTACTCCGGGTCGAGGCCGCGCTGCCACAGGACGACGGCGTGTCCCTCGACGTCGATGCCCCGGCGTCCGGCACGGCCGGTGAGCTGGGTGTACTCGCCGGGGGTGATGTCGGCGTGCTGCTCGCCGTTCCACTTGACGAGCTTCTCCAGGACCACCGACCGGGCGGGCATGTTGATGCCGAGGGCGAGGGTCTCGGTGGCGAAGACGGCCTTGACGAGGCCGCGGACGAACAGCTCCTCCACGACCTCCTTGAAGGTCGGGAGCATGCCGGCGTGGTGCGCGGCGATGCCCCGCTCCAGGCCTTCGAGCCACTCGTAGTAGCCGAGGACGTGGAGGTCCTCGGTGGGGATGGTGGCGGTGCGCTCCTCGACGATCTCGCGGACGCGCCGCCGCGCGTCGTCGTCG
The DNA here is from genome assembly GCF_053589515.1 of Streptomyces sp. NPDC003327. NCBI lineage: Bacteria > Bacillati > Actinomycetota > Actinomycetes > Kitasatosporales > Streptomycetaceae > Streptomyces > Streptomyces sp. NPDC003327. The sequence goes on from NZ_JBSFSA010000010.1 coordinate 179,196, forward strand.
TTGAGCCGGAGCCCGGCGTAGAGGCACTGCTGGACGGCGGCCTCGCAGCCGGCCCGGCTGAAGATGAAGGTGATGGCCGGGAGCAGGCCCTCGGCGTCGAGGCGGTCGATGACCTCGGGACGGCCCGGCGTCCAGATGCGGGAGCGCTGGCGGCGCTCGCGCTCGCGGTCGGCCTCGCGGACCATCTTGCCCCGGCGCCGGTCGCGCGGGTTGTACGTGCGCGAGTTCTCGGTGCGGGCGAGGCGGAGGAGGTCGGGGTTGACCTCGCGGCGGGAGGCGCCGCGGCCGCCGTGGTCGGTCTCCTCCTCGAAGAGGTCGTACATCCGGCGGCCGGCGAGGACGTGCTGCCAGAGCGGGACGGGCCGGCTCTCGGAGACGATGACCTCGGTGTCGCCGCGGACGGTGTCGAGCCAGTCGCCGAACTCCTCGGCGTTGGAGACGGTCGCGGAGAGCGACACGAGGGTGACGGACTCGGGGAGGTGGATGATCACTTCCTCCCAGACGGCTCCGCGGAACCGGTCGGAGAGGTAGTGGACCTCGTCCATCACGACGTATCCGAGGCCGGAGAGGGCCTGGGACCCCGCGTACAGCATGTTGCGGAGGACTTCGGTGGTCATGACGACGATCGGCGCGTCGCCGTTGACGCTGTTGTCACCGGTCAGCAGGCCGACCTTCTCGGTGCCGTACCGCTTGACGAGGTCGGCGTACTTCTGGTTCGACAGCGCCTTGATGGGGGTCGTGTAGAAGCACTTGCGGCCCTGGGTGAGGGCGAGGTGGACGGCGAACTCGCCGACGATGGTCTTGCCCGACCCGGTCGGGGCCGCGACGAGCACGCCCTTCCCCGATTCGAGTGCCTGGCAGGCCTCGATCTGGAAGGGGTCCAGACCGAACTCGTACATCTCGCGGAAGGGGGCCAGCGCGGTGGCCTGCTCGGCGTTGCGGGCGCGAGCGGCTGCGTACGCTTCGGCGGGTGTGAGGTCCTCTGTCATCTTGTTGTCGAGCCTACCCGCCCCCTCTGACAGTGACGCGATCTTTATCGAGGGGATGGGCCGGGCTTCGTGCGCCGCTCTTCATGGGGGGACGCGGCGGGCTCGGGCGCGAGCACCCTGAGGGCGCCGGGTACGCACTCCACGGCGAGCGGCAGCGGTCCGAGCGGTTCCCCGTCGGCGTACCCGGTGGTGGCGGGGGCGTCCAGGGTGAGGGAGCGGACGCGGTACGTGGTGACCTCGGGGTGGGTCAGGTGGGTGCCCTTGTAGACGCGGGGGAAGACCTTGATCAGGGTGGCGCGGCCGCAGTCGCCGACGACGGTGACGTCGAGGAGCCCGTCGTCGGGGAGCGCCTCCGCGCAGATCCGCATGCCGCCGCCGTAGGAGGTGCCGTTGCCGACCGCGACGAGGGTGGCGTCGGTCTCGACGACACGGCCGTCGTCGAGGGTGAGCCGGTACGGCACGGGGCGGAAGGCGGCGAGCTCGGCGAGGATCGCGAGGTCGTAGGTGAAGCGGCCGAGGGGCAGCCGCATGCGGTTGCCGCGGTCGTTGACGCGCGAGTCGAAGCCGGAGGCGAGAACGGTGCCGTACCAGCGGGTGCGGGTCCCGTCGCCCGCGGAGACGCGGCCGAGGTCGATCGTGCGGGGTCCGGCGTCCTTGAGGAGGCCGGCGGTGACGCGGGCGGCGGCGGCCGGGTCGCGGACGGGCAGGCCGAGGCTGCGGGCGAAGTCGTTGCCGGTGCCGACGGAGATCACGCCGAGGGGGGTGCGGGTGCCGGCGACGGCCTGGAGGGCGAGCGAGACCATGCCGTCGCCGCCGACGGTGACGAGGGCCCCGGTGCCCTGCCGCACGGCCTCCCGGGCGCGCCGCAGGGCGTCGTCGGAGTCGTGCCCGAGGATCGTGCGGACGGAGAAGCCGGCGTCCCTGAGGGCCTGTGCGGCGGGCTGCGCGGCGTGGGCGCCCCGGCCGCGTCCCGCGGTGGGGTTGGCGAAGAGCGTGAGGTCGCTGGTCATGGAGAAGTCCCCCCGGACGGAGCCTGGGGGGACCCTACAAGATCAGGTGATGTCGTCGTAACCGCCGGGGCGGTGCACGGCGCGCCCGTCCGGTTCGCCGCTCGCCTGCCCGGGCAGGGCGCGGGCGGGGCCGACGGACTCGATCGCGCCGACGGCCTCGGGGGTGAGGTCGAGGCGGGAGGCCTCGTCGTCGTCGAGTTCGGCGTCGGGGTCGTTGCGCCTGCGGCGGCGGTCGTTGAGGAGGGCGACGCCGACGGCGAGGAAGTAGAGGAGGATGATCGGCCCCGAGAGGGCGATCATGCCGAGCGGGTCCGTGGACGGCGTGGCCACGGCGCCGAAGACGAACGTGCCCATGATCATGGCCCGCCACCAGCCGGCCATGCGCTTGCCGGTGACCGCGCCGGTGATGTTGAGCATGATCAGCACCAGCGGCAGCTCGAAGGCGAGTCCGAAGACGAGCACCATCCGCGTCGTGAAGTCGAGGAGGTCGTCGAGCGAGAGGAAGTTCGACGCGACCTCGGGCGTGATGCTGATGAGGACCCGGACGCTGACCGGCATGATCAGGAACGCGGTGTACGTGCCGGCGGCGAAGAGCGGCACGGCGACGGCCGCGAAGTAGTACGTGTACTTCTTCTCGCTCTTGTGGAGGCCGGGCGCGATGAAGGCCCAGAGCTGGTAGAGCCAGACCGGCGTCGAGGCGACGACACCCGCCAGCATGACCACCTTCACCGTCGAGGTGAAGGGGGACAGCATGCTCTGGTACGCGATGATGACGCAGCTGCCGCCGGTGTTGTCGGAGACCGTGCTGTCGGGCGGGCACTTCGGCACCGGCGAGGAGAGAAGGTCCATCAGCTGCTGGCTGAAGAACGCGGCCACGACGGAGGCGACGACGATCGCCAGCATCGCCTTGGCCACACGGTTACGCAGCTCGCGCAGATGGTCCGCGAGCGGCATCCGCCCCTCGGGATCCTTCTCCTTCTGTGTGCGGGCAGACTTGAGCAACCCACGTCCTCATCTCGTGCGGGCAGGCCGCTCCACGGCGGCCCTGGGGGGCGAGCAGGTCGTACCGAGGATCAGCGCTGGGTGGAGTCCGTGGGCTCGGTCACCGGCCGGGCCGTGGTGACGTCACCGGGAGCGGCCTTGATGGTCCGCGGGGCCGGGGCGGTCTGGTCGGCCGGCGGGCCGGCCGGGGCGGTCTCCGCGCCCTCCGACTTCATCGCCTTCGCCTCGCTCTTGAGGATGCGTGCCGACTTGCCCAGGGAGCGCGCCATCTCGGGGAGCTTCTTGGCCCCGAAGAGAAGCACGATCACGAGGAGGATGAGAGTGATCTCGAGAGGACCGATCTGACGGAACATGGCTGTGGTCTACCTTCTCACCGAGGCGGCATGGAGTGCGTGCCCGGCGGGTCGGACGTCCGTCCGGCCACCGCGCTGCCTGCGATCGTAACCCGCACGAGTAAACGTGGGGCAATGCCCTTGCATACGTGCGATTGCGTCCGACGGGAGCGCCCGGAGGGGGCTTCGTGCAGCGTACGCACGGAAGTCAGCGCAGGGCGTCGCCCGTTCGGGCCAGGTCGGCGGCGGCGTTCTCGAGGTCTTCGGCGGCCCTGGCGATGCGCTCTGTGGTGCGGGCCACTTGACGACCGAGTCGCTGGACCTCCAGGAAGACCTTGACGGCGAGGACACCGAGGACGGCGATGCCGAGGAAACCGAGGGCGACGGCGAGCATGGGCCAGAACATGTGCAGAGCCTAGACCGTGGGGGCGGAGGCTCGGACCGTGGTGTGGGCGCGGGGGCTCGGACCGTGGTGTGGGCGCGGGGGCTCAGACCGTGGTGTGGAGGCGCAGCGTCCGGACGCCGCCGCCGGTGAGCAGCTCCACGATGCGCTCGCCCGCGGGCTTGCGGACGGAGCTGCCGCACTCGGGGCAGGTGAAGGAGTAGAAGGTGGTGCGGCGGCTGGCACCGATGGCGAGGCGCAGCGCTCCGGCCGAGAGTTCGAAGCGGGAACGGCAGTCCGGGCAGGCGGCCTTGAAGAGGACCGGGGCCATCGTCGCCGTAAAACCGTGCACCACGGACATTTCCCTCATCTCTCTCGACTCCCCCGCCGACGCTCCCGGGCATCGGCGTGCCCCTCCCTGGCGGTACGTCAGTAACAGCGTCCCCCGACCGGGGAACGTCACACTCCGGTACGCCCGCGGTCGGCGCGGGTCCCGGGGCGCGCCCGTCTCACACGCCCTCGTACGCCGCCAGCGCGGCCGCAGCCGCCTCCCTGGCGCTCTCGGCGAGCCCGGCCGGGGCGACGATCCGGCCGTCGCTGCCGAGCCGCAGGCCGAGCCGGCGGAGGGAGGCCGGGTCGGGCGTGCGCAGGGTGATGCGCAGACCGCCGTCCGGCAGCTCCTCCGCGCGGTCGTGCGGGTAGTACTCGGCGACCCAGCGGCCGCCGGGCCCGACCTCGACGACCACCTCGGGGTCGTCGGCGGACGGCTGCACCAGGCCCTCGGAGAGGTCGCGCAGCTCCAGCTCCGGAGGGGCGGCGTGCTCGTCGAGGATCCGGATCTCGGCGACCCGGTCGAGGCGGAAGGTGCGGCGCGCCTCGGAGAGGCGGCACCAGGCCTCCATGTAGGTGTGGCCGACGGCGAAGAGCCGGATCGGGTCGACCTCGCGCTCGGTCAGCTCGTCGCGGGCGGGCGAGTAGTAGCGCACCCAGAGCCGCTTGCGCTCCGAGATGGCCCGGTCGACCTCCGCGAAGACCCCGCCCTCCGACTCGAAGGTCACCGAGAGCCGGGAGCTCGCCCCCGCGGCCTCGCCGGCGGCCGCCTCCAGCTTGGCGGTGGCGCGCAGCAGCGCGTCGCGGTCGCTCTCCCGGAGCCCCGGGAGGGTGGCGACGGCGCGGGCGGCGACGAGCAGGGCGGTCGCCTCGTCGGCGGCGAGGCGCAGCGGCTCGGCGGCCTCGGCCCCGAGGGCGCTCGGGTTGCGCCACCAGATCCGGTCGCCGTCGGTGTCGATGTCGAGGAGGTCGCCGCCGCGGAAGCTCGTCCCGCACATGGGCAGCACGTCCAGGTCGGAGATCAGCTCGTCCTCGGTGATCCCGAAGGCCCGCGCCACGTCGGCGACGTGGGCGCCGGGCCGCTCGCGCAGGTAGGTGACGAGGGAGAGCATCCGCCTCGTCTGGTCGATCGCGTTGGCCGCCATGCGGTACGTCTCCCCCTCAGCCCTTGGCCACGGCGCGCAGCCGGTCCACCACGTCGGCCCGCAGATCGGCCGGTTCCAGTACGACGACGTCGGGACCGAACTCGACGAGCCAGGCGTCGAGGCCGTGCCCGTACGGGATCTCCAGCTCGTCCCAGCCGTCCGCGCCCTCGCGCACGGCCCGCGCGCGGGCGCGCAGCGGGTAGCCGCAGCCGCTGCGCAGCCGGATCCGGGCCGAGCGGGTGGCGGTCTCGCCGGCCCAGGTCTCGACGGTCTCGCGGACGGTCACGACGTCGGGCACGGGCGCGGTGAAGGCGCCCGCCCGGGAGCGGACCCGTCCGGTGATGCGGGAGAGGCGGAAGACGCGCTCGGCGCCGCGGTCGCGGTCCCAGCCGGCCAGGTACCAGTGGCCGCGCCAGCATTCGAGCGTCCACGGCTCGACCTGGCGGGTCTCGGGGCGGACGGCGTTGGCCTTGCGGTAGTCGAAGACGACGGGCCGGCGGTCGCGGCAGGCGAGCATGAGGGGCTCGAAGGCGGCCTCGTGCACCGGGATGCGGGGTTCGAGTGCGCTCGGCAGGGTCTCGTACGTGTCCTCGGCCTCGGGCATCCCGGCGGCCCGGAGCTTCTGGAGGGCCCCGCTCGCGGCCCCGGCGAGGCGGGCCTGCTGCCACACCTTGGCGGCGAGGCCGAGGGCGGCGGCCTCCTCGGCGTCCAGGGTGATGGGCGGGAGCCGGTTGGAGTCGCGGCGGGCGAGGTACCCGGTCTCGCCCTCCAGGTTCTCGACGGTCTCGATGACCAGGCCCAGCTCGCGCAGATCGTCCTTGTCGCGCTCGAACATGCGGCTGAAGGCCTCGTCGCCGCTCGCTTCGAGGTAGGCCTCGATGGAGCCGCGGAGTTCGCGCTTGCTGAGCGGGCGGCGCGTCCCGAGCAGGCACAGCGCGAGATTCATCAGCCGCTCGGCCTTGGCAATCGCCATCGACGCCCTGCACCTCTTCCGACGGTTCCGTTCTCGGACGTCCGACCGTACCGCCCCGGGGTGTCCGGACCAAAGCCGAGGCCGGGGGCCTCCGCGGGGGGGGAGGTACGACGGAGGGCCCCCGCCGGGAGGCGGGGGCCCTCGGCGACCGGAGGCCGGTCACGTCGTGCGCGGGGTCAGCGCTTCGCCACGGCCACGAGGTCGCAGACGAAGATCAGCGTCTCGCCCGGGGCGATGGCGCTGCCGGCGCCGCGGTCGCCGTAGGCGAGGTGCGCGGGGATGACCAGCTGGCGGCGGCCGCCGACCTTCATGCCCTGGACGCCCTTGTCCCAGCCCTCGATGACCTGGCCGACGCCGAGCTGGAACTCGAGCGGGTTGCCGCGGTTCCAGGAGGCGTCGAACTCCTCGCCGGTGGAGAAGGCCACACCCACGTAGTGGACCCGGACGAAGTCCTTGGCGGCGGCGACCTCGCCGTCACCTTCCCAGATGTCCTTGATCTCCAGGTCGGCCGGCGGCTCGCCGCCCGGGAAGTCGACCTCGGGCTTCTCGATGCTCACTGCAGTGTGCTCCTCATACCGATGAACCGCGCGGAGACTGATCCGCGCGACCGGGACAGTCTTACACCTTCGTCAGGATGTCGACGGCGAACACCAGCGTGGAGCCCTTCGGGATGCCCTGCTTCTCCTCGTTGCCGAACGCCTCGGCCGGCGGGGCGACGATGAGCACGCGGCTGCCGACCTTCTTGCCGACGAGACCGTCCTTCAGGCCCTTGAGGGTCAGCTGCGCCAGCGGGAAGTTCTCGGGCTTGCCGCGCTCGTACGTCGAGTCGAAGACCTTGCCGTCCTTCCACAGCGCCGCCACGTAGTTCACGACGACGGTGTCGGTGTTCTTGACGACCTCGCCCTTGGACTCGATCACGTAGTTCGAGACGAGCTTGGTCGGCGGGTCGACCTTGGGGATGGTCAGCGAGGGGGCCTTGCCGTCGGTGTTGGTGCCGACCTTCGGGAGGTCCTTGTTCTCCTGCGCCACGGGGGTGCCGGTGGCGGACTTCGGGATCGTGGTCGCCTTCAGGATGTCCACGACGAAGACCAGGGTGGCGTTCGGCTTGATGTCACCCTGGCCCTGTGCGCCGTAACCGAGCTCCGGCGGGATGCCGATCTCGATGCGGCTGCCGACCTTCTGGCCCTTCAGGCCCTGGTCCCATCCCTTGATGACCTGGCCGGCGCCCAGCGTCAGGTCGAAGGGCTGGCCGCGGTCGAAGCTGTTGTCGAAGGGCGTGGTGGAGTCCCAGGCCTGGCCCAGGTAGTTCACCTGGAGGGCGTCACCGTCCTTCGTCACCGGGCCCTTGCCCTCGCTGATGACGTTGACCTTCAGCTGCTTCGGCGGGTCGCCCTCGCCCTTGGAGAGGGTGGGCTTCTCCCCGAACTTCGCACCCGCGGTGATGGCGGGCAGTCCGTTCGTCATCGAGGCGGAATCGGAGCCCTTGTCTTCGCTGCCGCACGCCGCTGTCGAGAGCAGCAGCAGCGGGACGACGAGAAGGCCGGCAAGTCGGCGCACGTGTTCCTCAGATCTCAGACGGCACAGTAGTTGTCCCGACACTCTAGGGGACCCTCCTGTGACGTCGAGGGCCCCGCACGCCAAATGTGCGGGGCCCGGGACGCGTACGCGCCGGTCGTACGCCGGTCCTACATACCGGCGATCAGCTTCTCCACCCGGTCGTCGACGGACCGGAAGGGGTCCTTGCACAGGACGGTGCGCTGTGCCTGGTCGTTGAGCTTGAGGTGCACCCAGTCGACGGTGAAGTCCCGGCGCTGCTCCTGGGCGCGCCGGATGAAGTCGCCGCGGAGCCGGGCCCTGGTGGTCTGCGGGGGCACCGACTTGCCCTCGAAGATCTTCACGTCGTTGCAGATCCGGGCCGCCTGGCCGTTCTTCTGCAGCAGGTAGTAGAGGCCACGACGACGATGGATGTCGTGGTACGCGAGGTCTATCTGCGCGACCCTCGGGTGCGACATGGTCATGTTGTGCTTGGCCCGGTACCGCTCGATGAGCTTGTACTTCATGACCCAGTCGATCTCGGTCTCGATCCGGTCCAGCTGCTCGGCCTCGATCGCGTCGAGCGTACGGCCCCACAGCTCCAGGACCTGGGCGACGGTGCCGGAGCGGATGCCGCGCCGGTCGACGAAGTCGGCGGCCTTCTCGTAGTACTCCCGCTGGACCTCCAGGGCGGAGGCCTCGCGGCCGCTGGCGAGCCGGACCTTGCGCTGGCCCGTGATGTCGTGGCTGACCTCGCGGATGGCCCGGATGGGGTTCTCCAGGGTCAGGTCGCGCATCACCGTGCCGGCCTCGATCATGCGGAGCACGAGGTCGGTGGCGCCGACCTTGAGCAGCATGGTCGTCTCGGACATGTTGGAGTCGCCGACGATGACGTGGAGGCGGCGGTAGCGCTCGGCGTCGGCGTGCGGCTCGTCCCGGGTGTTGATGATGGGACGGGAGCGGGTGGTGGCGGAGCTGACGCCCTCCCAGATGTGCTCGGCCCGCTGGGAGACGCAGAAGACGGCGCCGCGCGGGGTCTGGAGCACCTTTCCCGCGCCGCAGATGAGCTGACGCGTCACGAGGAAGGGAATGAGGATGTCCGCGAGCCGGGAGAACTCCCCGTGGCGGGCGACGAGATAGTTCTCGTGGCAGCCGTAGGAGTTTCCGGCCGAGTCGGTGTTGTTCTTGAAGAGGTAGACGTCGCCCGCGATGCCCTCCTCGTGCAGGCGGCGTTCGGCGTCGACGAGCAGGCCTTCGAGAATGCGCTCGCCGGCCTTGTCGTGGGTGACCAGCTCGGTCACGTTGTCGCATTCCGGCGTGGCGTATTCCGGATGCGAACCCACGTCGAGGTACAGGCGGGCGCCGTTCCGCAGGAAGACATTGCTGCTGCGGCCCCATGACACGACACGGCGGAAGAGGTAGCGCGCCACTTCGTCAGGAGACAGTCGGCGCTGTCCCCTGAACGTGCACGTGACGCCGTACTCGTTCTCCAGCCCGAAAATGCGGCGGTCCATGTCTGAACATTACGCCCGACGGCGTGCGCTGAAACCGGGTTGGACGTTCCCGTTTCGATCGTTTTCCGGTCAGCGCGCGTTCTTTTCGGTGTGCGGCGCGGCGGAGGACGTCGCGGCCACGGCGTGTCGCACGGTGTCGCCGCCGTCGCCGGGCGTGTCGGGGGCGGTGAGGACCCGGCCGGTGGCGAGCAGGACGAGCAGGGCGACGAGACCGCCCGCGCCGGCGACCGCGAAACCGGCGGCGGTCCCGGCCAGTTCGACGGCGGGCCCAGCGACGGCGGAGCCGAGGGCCGCGCCCACGCCGAAGGTGGTGACCAGCCAGGAGAAGGCCTCGGTGACGGTGCCGCGCGGCGCGTGCCGGTCCACGACGATGAAGGCGCAGGCCAGGACGGGCGCCAGGAAGACGCCGGAGAGCACCGAGAGGCCGGTCATGGCCACGGGACCCGGGGTGAGCG